>CAVYLT010000053.1:0-50697 GCA_963769335.1 Nitrospirota bacterium
GGTCCGCATACCCCACGGAGAGTTACAAACCTCTGTTGTAGTTGAACGATCTGGAACGATCGGCCATAGACGGTGATAGCCCGGTAAACGAAACGACGAGAGGCTCTCTGGGCAGAGCATCCTAAGTACCACGGGACACGAGAAACCCTGTGGGAATCCGGGAAGACCACTTCCCAAGGCTAAATACTACTTGGCGACCGATAGTGAACCAGTACCGTGAGGGAAAGGTGAAAAGAACCCCGGGAGGGGAGTGAAAAGAACCTGAAACCGTACGCTTACAAGCAGTAAGAGGGCTATGGACCGCAAGGTCAAAGCCTAATTGCGTGCCTTTTGCATAATGAGCCGGCGAGTTATTAGGTGTGGCAAGGTTAATCACGATAAACGTGAGGAGCCGTAGCGAAAGCGAGTCTGAATAGGGCGATTCAGTCACACTTAATAGACCCGAAGCGGAATGATCTACCCATGGCCAGGGTGAAGCGAGGTTAAACCCTCGTGGAGGCCCGAACCGTTTATTGTTGCAAAAATATCGGATGAGCTGTGGGTAGGGGTGAAAGGCTAATCAAATTCCGTGATAGCTGGTTCTCCCCGAAATAGCTTGAGGACTAGCCTTGCAAATTAACTGACGGAGGTAGAGCACTGAATGGACTAGGGGCCTTACCCGGTTACCAAACCCAATCAAACTCCGAATGCCGTCAAGTCTTATTGCAAGAGTCAGACTACGGGTGCTAAGATTCGTGGTCAAAAGGGAAAGAGCCCAGACCGCCAGCTAAGGTCCCTAAATATATGCTAAGTGGGAAAGGTTGTGGGAGCGCACTGACAGCCAGGAGGTTTGCTTAGAAGCAGCAATCCTTTAAAGAAAGCGTAATAGCTCACTGGTCAAGCGGGCCTGCGCCGAAAATATAACGGGGCTCAAGCATATTACCGAAGCTGCGGATTCTACCGCAAGGTAGAGTGGTAGGGGAGCATTCTGTCATAGGTCGAAGGCGGACCGTAAGGACCGCTGGACGAAACAGAAGAGATTCTGCCGGCATAAGTAGCGATAAAACGGATGAAAAATCCGTTCGCCGAAAACCTAAGGTTTCCTGGGCAATGTTAATCATCCCAGGGTGAGTCGGATCCTAAGTCGAGGCCGAAAGGAATAGACGATGGACAGCAGGTTAATATTCCTGCACTACTGTGGTCGCGTTACCAGCAATGGGGGGACGCAGTAAGGTAGATCTACGGGCGACTGGAAATGCCCGGCCGCAATTCAAGGGGGATCTCACAGGCAAATCCGTGAGGTCATTACTCTGAGGAAAGCGGGGAAGCGAGTCTTCGGACGAGCCAACTGATTGATCCTACACTGCCAAGAAAAACCTCTAGCGAGTTACCACAGTATCCGTACCGCAATCCGACACAGGTAGGTAGGAGGAAAACTCTAAGGCGCTTGAGAGAACTCTGGCTAAGGAACTAGGCAAATTAGCCCCGTAACTTCGGGAGAAGGGGCGCCACATTAGGGTGTTAAAGCCCGAGGTGGCCGCAGTGAAATGGCTCTGGCGACTGTTTATCAAAAACACAGGTGTCTGCTAAGCCGCAAGGCGATGTATAGGCACTGATGCCTGCCCGGTGCCGGAAGGTTAACAGGAGGGGTCAGCCGCAAGGCGAAGCTCTGAATCGAAGCCCCGGTAAACGGCGGCCGTAACTATAACGGTCCTAAGGTAGCGAAATTCCTTGTCGGGTAAGTTCCGACCTGCACGAATGGCATAACGACTGGAGCACTGTCTCGGCCAGAGACTCAGCGAACTTGTATCATCGGTGAAGATGCCGATTACCCGCAACTAGACGGAAAGACCCTGTGAACCTTCACTATAGCTTGGCAATGGATTCTGGAACGGTATGTGTAGAATAGGTGGGAGACGTTGAGACGGGGGCGCTAGCTCTCGTGGAGTCGCCTTTGAAATACCACCCTTATTTTTCTGGAATTCTAACCTGGGCCCATTATCTGGGTCGGGGACATTGCCTGGTGGGTAGTTTGACTGGGGCGGTCGCCTCCCAAAGTGTAACGGAGGCGCCCAAAGGTTCCCTCAGGCTGGTCGGAAATCAGCCTTCGAGTGTAAAGGCATAAGGGAGCTTGACTGCGAGACTGACAGGTCGAGCAGGTACGAAAGTAGGGCTTAGTGATCCGGTGGTCCCTCGTGGGAGGGCCATCGCTCATCGGACAAAAGGTACTCCGGGGATAACAGGCTTATCGCGTCCAAGAGTTCACATCGACGACGCGGTTTGGCACCTCGATGTCGGCTCATCGCATCCTGGGGCTGAAGTAGGTCCCAAGGGTTTGGCTGTTCGCCAATTAAAGCGGTACGAGAGCTGGGTTCAAAACGTCGTGAGACAGTTTGGTCCCTATCTGTTGTGGGCGTAGGAGATTTGAGAGGATCTGTCCCTAGTACGAGAGGACCGGGATGGACGAACCTCTAGTGTGCCAGTTGTCCCGCCAGGGGCAGTGCTGGGTAGCTATGTTCGGTCGGGATAACCGCTGAAAGCATCTAAGCGGGAAACCCACCTCAAGACGAGATCTCCCGGGTAGCAATACCCCTAAAGACCCCCGGTAGACTACCGGGTTGATAGGCTGGGCGTGTAAGGGTGGTAACATCCTAAGCTAACCAGTACTAATAGGTCGTGCGGCTTAACCACTATTTATTATTTTCCAAATCTGCTTTTGACAGATTCGGCTTTTTGAAGTATTCTTGCTTATTCAGTGTCATTGATTATCGTCACAAGGTTTTCGGTGGCTATACCGGAGGGGTCACACCCGTTCCCATCCCGAACACGGAAGTAAAGTCCTCCAGGGCCGATGATACTATGACCGAGAGGTCATGGGAAAGTAGGACGCTGCCGGAATATTTTTTAAGCCCATCATCACACGATGATGGGCTTTTCTTATTTGTGCGCTCTTTAACAATGATAATATTTTATTTTCAGAGGATGATGGTGGCATATGAACACGAATACAAATTGGTAATTAATACAGATTCTAATCCAGTCCTATACCGTCATTGCGGGGCCTCAAGGCTGGAGGATAGATGAGCAACGCAATTACCGAAACTATGAACATGACTAAAAGCCGGAAACATCCCGCTGGATTGTATGTCCTCTTTTTTACAGAAATGTGGGAGCGGTTTTCATACTACGGGATGCGATCTTTGCTGGTCTACTACATGATCAAGCACCTGCGGTTTACGCAGGAACAATCGTCTCACATCTATGGGCTTTATACCGGGTTTGTCTATTTTACTCCGCTCTTCGGCGGCATGCTCGCGGACCGGCACCTCGGGCAGCGCCGAACGGTAATCCTGGGAGGGGTGCTTATGGCTATCGGGCATTTTTTGATGGCCGTTGAAAGCCTGTTCTTCCCTGCGCTGATTTTTCTGATCATCGGCAATGGTGCCTTCAAGCCAAATATCTCAACGCAAGTCGGTGCGCTTTACCCGGCCGGAGACCATCGTCGCGACCGCGCTTTCAGCATCTTCTACATGGGAATCAATCTCGGCGCGTTCTTTTCACCTCTGGTTTGTGGAACCCTGGGCGAGAAAATCGGGTACCACTGGGGCTTTGGCGCCGCCGGCGTCGGCATGGTGATCGGGGTTCTCGTTTATCTCTGGGGCCAGAAGCACCTTGCCCCTGATCTGATTATGCAGAAGAAGAAATCCAAACTGCAGAAATCTTCGGAACCGATGACGCGCCAGGACTGGCTGCAGATCAGCGCGATTTTCGTCATGATGGCGCTCTCCATTGTTTTCTGGAGCGTGTACGAGCAGCAGGGCAACACGATGGCGCTTTGGGCCGACGCGAATACTGACCGGATGATCCTCGGCTGGGAGATGCCTGCTTCGTGGTTCCAATCTTTCAATCCGCTCATGATCTTCATTTTCGTTCCCCTGCTGAATATGTTCTGGCACGCGCAGGATCGCCGCGGAAAAGAACCTTCGAGTATAGCAAAAATGGGAATCGGCTGCATCCTGCTTGCCGCCGGTTTTCTGGTCCTGATCCCGCCGGCCCGGGAACTGGCAGTTCTTCCCAAAGCGAGCCTCTGGTGGTTGACTGCCTGCACGTTCATGCTTACGATCGGCGAAATTTATCTTTCCCCGATCGGCCTCTCGCTGGTGACCAAAATTGCTCCCGCCCGGATTGTCTCTATGATGATGGGAGTCTGGTTCCTCTCAAGTTTTTTCGGCAACTACCTGTCTGGATATCTTGGAACGTTCTGGGAGAAAATGCCAAAGGAGAATTTTTTCCTGTTGATGTTCGCCCTGTCCTTCGTAACCGGCTTGGCGTTCTTTGCCCTTCTTAAGCCGCTCAAAAAAGCGATTGGATATGGCAAACAGGCCGCAGCTGACGTTTGACCGCGAAAAGTGAAACTTTAGGTTTGACAATTTACCCGGGGTGATTATTTCCAGGCAGACCAGCCTTATAGGAATCAGACAACATCGCTGCTTCCGACATTATTGCACAGGAGATGGTGGAAAACCTGGAAGCGCTTCCGGGGTAGTTCTCGGAAATCGAGAGGAATGAAGGCTTACGCGAGCCGCAGAGAAGTGGCGATGAAAGAACTGGATGATGTTTACTGGTGAGGGCGGGTTTGGGGTCAATAGAGCGTATTAGCGAAGTCTCTCGAAAAACGCGGTTTATTATAAAGCATGGTTTTTGGACGGCGAGAGGAAGGTCTATAGGCAACAAAGAACTAATGCGCATCCACGGGCGGTCCTCCTCCGGCACCCGGCGCCTTTGACCACTTCATAATGAACACCAGGGGAATGACGCAAAGGATAAGGAGGCAGATCACGAAAAACGCGTCCGTGAACGCGAGGGTCGTTGACTGCCTGATCAGTTCCCTATACATCATCCCGTCAGCGCCCGCAGGCGGCAGCCCCTTCATGCTTAAAACTCCAGCCATCTTTTCATGAGCAATCTGGTACGCCGGATCAAAAGGCGACAAGTGTTCCGCCAATCGGGCCTGGTGAAACTGCGCCCTGCGTGAGAGGATAGTCGTTGTCATGGCAATGCCCACGCTCCCACCCAGGTTCCGCAGCAGATTGTACACCGAGGTGGCTTCCGTCATCCGTTCTTTTGGGATATGCGAGAGCGTCAGCGTGGTAAGCGGGATGAACGTCATGCCCATGCCAAATCCGAGCGCAACACGCGGCCAGACAAAGGTCCAGAAATCCGTTGTCAGATTAAACTTGGACATCATGTACGTGCTGAGCGCGCAGACCGACATCCCGAAGACAAGGAACCGCTTCGGGTTCACCCTGCCGATGAACTTCCCGACGATCGGCATGGCGAACATGGTTGCGATGCCTCCGGGGCCGAGCACGAGCCCGGCGTAAAACGACGTGTAGCCCATGATCATCTGCAAATAGATCGGCAGAAGTACGATGCTGCCGAAGAGGTTCAGAAAGACAAAGAACATCACCAGGGAACCGCTCGTGAACGTCCGGTCCTTGAACAACTTCAGGTTGACGATGGGGGTTTCGGAATAATACTCGTTGATCACGAGAAGCGTGAGGGAGACCGCTGCGATGACGCCGAACGTCACGATCAGGTTGGATGAGAACCAGTCGTCGCTCTCGCCCTTGTCCAGCATGAACTGGAGCGCTCCCAAGCCTATTGCAAGGAATATAAGCCCCCAGTAATCGATCTTCATCTTCTGGCGCTGCATGTAGGGTGGGTCCTGGATCACGATTACATTCATAATGATTGCTATGATACCGACAGGGATGTTGATGTAAAAGATCCAGCGCCAGGACAGCGTGTCCGTGATCCACCCGCCCAGAAGAGGTCCGACGATGGGCCCCAGCATGGCGCCGAGACCGAAGATGGCCATGGCCTGGCCGTGCTTTTCCCTGGGGAACGATTCGAGCAGAATAGATTGGCTGATCGGTACGAGCCCGCCCCCGCCGATGCCCTGGAGTATCCGGAAGAACACGAGGCTGTTCAGGCTCCACGCGGAGCCGCACATGAAGGAGCTGAACGTAAAAAGGGCGATGGACGCGATCTGATAATTTTTTCTGCCGATGAGCTTGGCGAGCCAGCTTGCCATCGGGATCACGATGGCGTTCGATACCAGGTAGGCGGTGATGGTCCAGGTAGCCTCATCATAGCCCGCGGAGAGCGAGCCTCGGATATGGTCAAGCGATACGTTCACGATCGAGGTGTCGATGATCTCGATCAACGTCGGCAGCATGACCGTGAACGCGATGAGGCCGAGGCTCTTGGTCTTGTGCTCTACGGTCACTTCGTTAACACCGTGGGTTCCACGGACATACCGACTTTGAGAAGGTGCTCTTTGTCAGCACCCGGTTCCAGCACGATTTTGACCGGAATACGCTGGACGACTTTCACATAGTTGCCCGTGGCGTTTTCTGCCGGAAAAAGCGAGAACGAGACGCCGGTGCCGGCCATGATGCTGTCCACTTTGCCTTTGAAGACCTTTCCGGGGTAAGAATCCACCGTAATCTTTACGTCCTGGCCGGGACGGATGTTTTCGAGCTCGGTTTCCTTATAATTGGCCACGACGTAGACGTCGTCTAGTTCCACGATTGCCATAAGCGGCTGCCCGACCTGGACCTGGTTGCCGGTCTGGACGGACTTGCGCGTGACGTAGCCGTTCGACGGAGCCACAATGGTCGTATAGCTCAGGTTGAGCTCCGCCTGCCGGAGCTGTTCCTCCGCCAGTTTCACCTGGGCTGCGGCGATCTCCTCTGTCGAGACTGCCTTGTCGTACCGCTCAGCCGAATTGGCATCCTGCTCAAAGAGAGCCTTGACGCGTTTAAGGTCCCGGTCGGACTGGCGGAAGTTCGCCCGCTGGAGTTCGAGGTTCGCCCGCGCCGCTTCGGCACGCGACCGGTAGTCTGCCGGGTCGAGCAAAACGAGCACATCGCCCTGTTTAACATGCTGGTTGTCGTCTACGAGGACGCTCTTGACACTGCCGCTTACCTTGGCAGCTATTGTGTGGACGTTCCCTTCAATAAATGCATCATCAGTAGACACATGGGTTTTTCGGTAATTGTTGTAAAAAAAACCGAAAACGAGCCCGATGAAGACAATGGCGCCTACGATCGCAAAAGCGCGTTTCTTTTTTCCGTTGTTGTTTTGCTGTTCTGCCATGCTAAGACTCCTCAAGTTTAAAAAATCGAAGGCCTGATGCCAAATTCTGAAAGAAGAAACGTCGAGCAGCGTGCCTGAAGCATGCTTATATCTTGAGTCTGAGATTTTGCGTCTGTCCGGCTACTTACTGTACGAACCCATCAGGTCCCTGCCAGCCGCGTTCAGGTAGGTGGCTTCAGCCCGCTTGTACGCATACAGAGATTTCCATGAATTCGATTCCGCCGTGGTCAACAGCGTTACTGCGTCAAGGACATCGGTGGCCGTGGCCACGCCCTCATGATATCTGAGCCGTTGCAGCCGAAGGTTTTCCTCCGCCTGCGTTGTTGCCGTCTTCGTGACTTCTATTTTTTGAGCTGAGCTCTGGAGATCGAGGTAGGCTCTTTTTACCTGAAGCCGGATGTCGTCGAGCAGCTTATCCCGTTGGAGCTTGAGCGACCGTAGTTCGGCGCGGGCCATACTGATCTTCGAACTGCTTGCCCCCCCGGACCAGAGATTGATGTTCACGCCGGCAATGGCCGACCATGCCTCCTGATGAACCATGTATTTGTTTTCCGCATGCTCCCAGCCGCCGGAAACGTAAAAAGTAGGCAAGTATTCAGCCTGCACGGCGCTTATGCTCTCCTCTTTGGCTGTGATTGCCGCGTCCATTTCCTTGAGTCTTGGCAAGGACGCTTCGGCGCTGGCCCAGGCCTCCTCCAGGGTAAGACCCTCTGCCGGACTCGCCTTCACCTCTTCGGGAGAAACAGGGTCATTAAGAGGCCTCAGCATAAGGCTGTTGAGCTTCGATTCTCTAAAAGAGCGGAGATTCTCGGCTGTAAGACGTCGCTGCCGGGAGTCAGACAGCGTGACATCGGCCTGGAGCACCTCGTTTCTTGTAACGACTCCTGCCGCATATCGCGCTTCGGTGTCCTTCTTATGCGCCTCGTAGTTCGTTACTTCTTCGTTCGCAACCTGGAGCAGCTTCTGCGACTCGAGCAGGTCAAGGTAGGCAACGATGAAATCAAGGGCGGCCTGATTTTTCATGCCTTCGGTCTCTAGCTCATGTGATCTCAGCCCGTATTGTGCTGCATTGATTGTTGACGAGGTTTTGCCGAAATCATACAGCATCTGGGTCGCACGGACCCCGTAGGTCACAAATTGGTCCTGCGACGTCGGGGCCGTCAGCGCGCCAAACTTTGCCTCAGGAGTGTACTGGAGCCAGGTCTCGCGGCCGTAGAGGTCGACGAAGGGGAGCCACGGCGACCGCGCGAGTGACACTGCTGCCCGGGCTACGTCTTCATCACTCCGCGCAATTGTGACATCCCGGCCGTTTTCGACGGCGATCTTTAAGCCTTCTTCCAGTGTCAGAGCATGACCGCTGAAAGGAACTATGCACAGGCAGAATGAAAAAAATAAATAAAAGTATAGACGTCTCATGGCGTAACAGTATCCTTCCCCAAAAACAAATGTAAGTAAGTGCTATATTACACAAATACAATCGGAAAAGGAAGTTTTTTTTATCGGATGCCTGCGGGGCCAGAACGGGATTATGGCGTTTTTTATTCCTTGTTTTCTCGGGGAATTTGTAGTACTTATACTGAAACTGCAAAAAAATTATGAAAATACCTCAGGTCATTTCCGCCAGCAGGCGTACCGACATCCCGGCATTTTATTCTGACTGGTTCATCGGAAGGCTCCGAGCCGGCTCTGCTTTGGTGCGTCAGCCTTATTCGGGCAGGTATTCAACGGTATCGCTGAAACCGGAGGACGTTGCCGCAGTCGTGTTCTGGTCGAAAAACTATACGCCGCTGCTGCCGCACCTGGAACGCATCGAAGGGACCACTAGGAACCTGTTTTTTCATTTTACCATCACCGCGAACCGGGAAATGGAACCCAACGTTCCCGATCAGGGGGAAGCGATACGCGACTACCTGTTCCTCAGCCGGCGATATTCATCGGGTCAGATCGTCTGGCGGTTTGATCCTATCTGCATTACCGACAAACTCTCCTACGAGGTCCACGAGGAGCGGTTCGCGCACTGTGCTGAAAAGCTCCGCGTTGCAACGAACAGATGCATCGTCAGCTTTGTGCATCCGTACAAGAAGGTGCTTTCTCATATGGGGAAACTCGGACAGGACAGGTTGATCGGGCTTTCCGAGGAAAAGAAAAGAGAGTATGCTCTCCGATTGGCCGCGCGGGCAAAATCTTACGGCATCCGGCTTTTTGCGTGCTGCAATGATTATCTGCTTACGGACAAGATGGGGAAAGCGGCCTGCATCGACGGACGCCTTCTGTCCGACATCTTCCGGACGCAACTCGATACGAGGCCTGCTTCGACGAGAGGAGAGTGCGCCTGCACGAAAAGTGTCGACATCGGAGCATACGATACGTGCGCACACGGCTGTATTTACTGCTATGCCAACAGCAATCAAGACCGGGCCCGGGATGCTCTTATGCGGCATGACCCGGAGTGGAATGCTCTTGACGCCCAGGTAGGCGAGAAAGACAATGCGCTCCCGTGTCGGCAGGAAGTGTTGTTCCTGTAACAGGTCCTTTTGTGAGAGAACGTGAGGGTGTCGAACATATGAAAAAAATTATGTCCGCAATCGTTGTCATTCTGGCGCTCATTGGCTGCGCGCCGTTGCCGAAAACAGTAACGCGCCCCGAGGAGGCACTGACCCTGTTCTCCTGGCGAAAAGCGGCCCCCCCGACAGATGATTTGGAGCTCAAAGACATCGCGATCGCGGCGCACCAAAGCCTGGAGTATTATAAAAAACTCCCGCAGGACTCAGTATTCCTTCTTGGGCCGGACAGGGTGACCGCTCTCGATATGGAGGTGACACTCCAGAATTTTCTTCTTATCGTCGAGAATGAGTCGCTTACACTGGAACAGAAACTTGACGGCATCAAGAAGGATTTTGTTCTCTACCGGTCCGTGGGGGCGGACGGCAGCGGCAGGATATTGTTCACCGGCTACTACGAGCCCATGCTTTCCTGCCGGGTCGCGGCCGACGATACGCACCGCTATCCACTTTACCGCAAGCCCGACGACATCATCGAGATCGATCTTGCACAATTCGGCACGGGATTCCCCAAGAACAAGATCTTCGGCAGGCTCGACGGCAAAAAAGTCGTTCCCTACTATTCACGCGAAGAGATCGACCGGAAGAAAGTGCTTGCCGGCAAGGACCTTGAGATACTGTGGTGTTCGGACATTGTGGACATCTATGTACTGCAGGTGCAGGGCTCGGGCAAGGTGGACCTGGGGGACGGAAACATCCTCTCCGTGCTCTACGACGGCCAGAACGGCAGGCCCTACAAGAGCATCGGCAAATACCTGATCGACACGGGAGCAGTCCCGAAGGAGAACATGTCCATGCAGACGATCCGGGAGTACCTCCGTTCCCATCCGGACAAACTGAACGATATTCTGGGCCAGAACGAGAGCTACGTCTTTTTCCGGTTGGACACGGGACCGTCGCTCGGAAACATCGGCGTGCCGCTCACGCCGGGGCGTTCCATCGCCACGGACAGCAAATTTTACCCGAAAGGCGCTTTAGGATTCATCACGACCCAAAAGCCGGTAATCGAAAACGGCGTGATCAAGGCCTGGGTGCCGTTCACTCGTTTCGTGATGAACCAGGACACCGGCGGGGCGATTAAAGGACCGGGGCGGGTCGATATCTTCTTTGGGCAAGGGCATGATGCGGAACTCTTTGCCGGAAACCTGCAGCATGAGGGGGAGCTGTATTTTCTGTTGAGGAAGAAACCGGAAGCGGAAAAACGGTGACCCATGACCGACGCCGGCGGCCAATAGGTTCACCGCATTTGCTCCGGACAGCGTTCGGCGGATCCCGGTTAAGAAGCACCTCATCTTGTTGCAACGAATGGGAAAGCTCGCCGGGCTTGCTTTGGGGAGCATACTTTAATCCGGTATCGCGGTATTATTGTTGTCGTTAAATACGATTTAGGTCATGCACACGTTACCGTCTTGATCCCGCTGCGCTGATGCGCATAGAAGTCGCACTTGCCGCAATGGGCGACCTGCTCGTCCAGGCTTGCAAGCTCTATCTTGCCTTCGCCGCACTTGACACCAGTGACCGTATAGCAGGCGTAACCGCTTTCAGGATATGCAGGGCAGATCTTGAACACCTCTTCCCGACAGTTTTTATACTCCCAACAATTCATTCTGGTCCCCCTTTCATAGAACAGGCATACCAAGAAAAGGCATATATTAAACCATGGCAAAGCAATATGTATGCCTGCGAGTTACGACAGATTTTCAATGGATTCCATCGGATTATTCAGCGAGGACGGACAGTTTGCGGCATCTCTCTTGACAAATTTTGGCATAACGTCGCTTTATTAGTTGCCGGCTTTAGAGAAATTATACGGCTGACGCGTTCGAGCCTGCCTGTGAGCTTCGGACGCAGACAGGCCGGGAATTAAAAGATTTAAATTGAATAGATGCAGGCCGATGAGAGATGTCTGAAAAAAAACGAATTCATGAGACCGCAGCTTCTACGGGAAGCTGAAAATCGAGTTTTCCGCTATAGTTTTTGTCCGTTCTGCCGATAAAAGTAGTATGCCAGTTAAAGTAGGTTTTAAACAGGTAAAAACCCGCAAAAAGCGCCACGATAATGAAGATGATCCGCACGTTGCCCGTCATCGCCATACGCGGTCTCCGCGGAAGGGGCGTAAACGCCACGGTATAGCTCATGTCGTTAAGCGCCTTCGCAGCCTTTTTGCGCTGCTGAAGACCAATTGGTTTTTGAAAAAAGCAATTAAGAAGCCGTCCAGTCAAGCGCGCGCAAAGCATCGATACCAGGTGAATTTAAAAAAACCTTTGACAACAGTATCGATGGCGGCGATGCTTTTAATCCTCGCAATAGTGCAAGTTGGTGATTGTAAGAAACAAACTGTTTATAAGCAGAACAAGACTCTAAATGACCGGATAGCGGAGTTGGTCATAATCGGAAACGATATGGGGCCAAAAGAGCACGAGGGCTGTTCCAAGTGGGATAGTATCGCGGCAAAACTTTATCTCGACCATCAGTTCGGGCACTCATGGGTGGATATTCAAAAGGATATGCTTACAAAAGATTTTCTTGCCACCTGGAAGGTTTCAAATCAGGAAAGAAATCATATGGCTGAAGTTTTTTTCCCTCTTATGCAACGAGCTGATGTCTTTGAGCGACCGCAGGGATCTTTTACCCTCAATGAAGCGATGTATATTGCTCACGCACTGTGCGGCGAGCGAATCCTTATGGGGGGATCGCTTTTTCAGGAAAGTTCATATAGGGACACTCCGACGACTGAAGCCCTCATTTTTTCAAGCAACGCCATCTGATAGCGTTGTCGCCTATATTATTTCTCGGCTGTCACTGCAATCGCATATTGCTGATCGGACCGTCGTGACCGTCCCGTAGTAACGCGCTTTCTTACTAATACAAGTGAAATAATAATCGTTAGATTCCTGCGGAGTCCCCCATCATACCACGTCAGGGAGAGAATGGCACGAAAGGGGAAAATTGTAACAAAGTAAAATGCGTTCGTAGGACTCAAGGCTTGCGTCCTCATGGTCATCGTAGTTTGCAACTTTTGAGTGGGTCGCCCCTGCATGATAGCGGCGACGTCCGCAAAAAAGATTTTTGGAGCGTCGAAAGTTAATGTGCATTTAGACCTTGCCTTCGCTAAGCTCGCTCTGACAACAGAAGGGAAAAATCGTTCAACACCCTCCTATAATGCTCCGGTATATCTGTTTCGTTCTTTTTTCCGGCTCCAGTTCGAGCTCTCTCTTCAATGCCAGTTCGCAGCGTTCGTAGCTCCTGATTGCATCATTCCGCCGGCCCTCCGACTGGTAGCGCGTCATGAGCCAGCAGCAGGATTTTTCATTACAGGGGTCTGCGACAAAGAGTTTTTCGTGGAATTTCAGCGCCGCACTTCGGTTTCCCGACGCCTCCGCAAGAGCGGCAGCATCCTCCAAAGCGCCGAGATATCTGACCCGAAGCTGGTCCCTCACCGGGATCGCCCAATCGCTGTACCGGTCTTCGGGCAGGAAATCTCCCTCGTAGAGCGCAGCGGCCTTTTCGTATTCAGCGATAATCTTTTCCCGGCTTTGATTCGCTTTCATACGTCCGGCAGCGTCCAGATGAGAGAGAAACTGGCTGACGTCGGTCCAGACCCATTCACGGCTCAAGGCAACGAGGTCGTCTTCCTGGTGGATGCAAAAAATGTCTTTACCGACGCCCGGTTCCGGTTCGAGGACCTTTCTTGCGCGATGAAGCAGAGAATTAAAGGTCGTCCTGGGATTGGCAGGCTTTCTATCGGGCCAGAGCCATTCCATGGCCTGTTCGCGGGGCATCGATAAGTTGTCCTGAGCAGCGAGTATTTTTACCAGGGTCTTGGCCAGTTTGCTCTTCCACTCCCCATCCCGCACCAATGCTTGATCCCGTCTCACGCGGAAGCCGCCGAGGCAGTTGACCCGAAGCCTGCCTGCTGCCGGCGCTTTCGAAAGTGCATTGAGCAGATCAGTGCAGTACTGGAAACAGATGCCGCGGCCCTTGGCGGCTGTGAGCAATCCAGCCAGTTCCCCGCGTGTGAACAGCGCGTAGTAGGTGAATCCCCGATCCCGGCCGATCGCAAATCCTTCTCTGAGGTGCTTGGCGGCTGTTTCCGTCTTATTCAGATGACAATAGAGCATCGCAAGGGCAAGGTGGGCGTTGGCCTCCTGTTGCGCTGCCTTGATCTGCCGAAGTGTTTTGACCGCCGTCAAAAGCTCTTTTTCCGCCCGGCGGACGTTCTTGAGTTTCAAGTGGATCACGCCGCTGGCAATAAGGTAAACAGCGTGAAAGAGCCTGCTTCCCGACTGTGTTCGAATGGCCAGCGCATAGTCTGAAGCTTTCTTCGCCTTCTCGAGTTTGCCCTGGAACAGGTACGCGATGGCGAGAAGATGGGCCGCTGATGCGCTGAAAAACGCGTTCCGGGATTCCTCGCCTTGTCGCTTGCATTCGGCGAGCATGACTTCCGCACCCCGGTAATCGCCCTGCGCGATCTTCAGCCACCCGGCGATGTCCAGCGACAGAAAATCGATGGCCTGGAGCGCGTGGGCGTCGGCAAGGTCCTTGCACTGGTCGATGCCTTCCTGCGCTTCAGCAAGATTCCCTTCGAAGAGCGCGGTCATGGCCTTGGTCAGCAGGAGTGCGGCGTGGCCGCCGGTTTCCTCGGGGATACATGCGGAGGCCTCAAAACCTTTCCGCACCGATTCCCTGGCCAGGGCGAAATCGCCCTGGTAAAGCGCACAGGGGGTAAGGTAAATGGCGCTCGTGATTTCGTAGAAGTGATCTTTTTGTTTTCGGAACAGCTTAAGCGCGAGCCCCAGGGCTTCCGAACCGCGCTCGAGTCTGCCGATGAAGAACCATGCCATGCCGGTGGACAGAAGCAGCCTGGCCCGTTCCTCGGGCGGCTGCCTTCGCTCCCGGTCGAGAATGGTCTGGGCCATTGTTGCGAGGCGGCCCATGCGGTTAAAATCGCCGCCGGTATGAAAGCAAGCCTCGATAAGGCCGCAAAGGGAATAGACGAGTCCCGATGACCTGTGGACAGCGGATGGGGCCGATCGAAATCCCCGTAACGCATTGTCGAAGAAAGTGAGCGCCCGGTGAGGGGCTGTAAACCGGCATGCCACGGCGCGGTATAAGAAGAACCAGGGCCGATTCCGGTACTCAACCGGAAGAGCTTCGATCCACCGAATGAGCGTCCTCATTCGCCCCTGTGCCACGAGTTCTTCGCCGCAAGACTCGATCTGCCTGACCGCTTTCTCAAACTGACGGGAAGCGAGGAGAAGATCGACGCTCCGCACCGGATCCCCGGTTTTCTGAAAATAAACCGCTGCACGGGTATGCAGTCTGTTCACTTCCCTCGGCCCGACGTCAGCGATCAGCTTGTTTCGCAGGAATTCGCGAAAAAGCGCGTGGTAGCGGATGATGGAAGTATCGTCTCCCGCTGTCGTGACGAATAGGTTCCGGTTGCCGAGCTCTTCGATCAGGGAGGAGAGTGCGGTTCCCTGAGACGTGCCGCTCTGCGGCAGGCCGGTCAGAAGCTGGATGAGTCCCTGCGGCAGATAATCGGAGATCGATGTCCTGAGCAGGAACTGCTGCATCTCTCCGGGCAAATGCTGAAAGACCTCCTGGGCCAGGTACTCGAAGATGTGCGACCGAAAAGAAGGCGTCTGCCGGTTGTTCAGAACCGAGATGCGCTTTTCCGGAGGCAGAGCGGCAAGATAATCATGCATCAGAACGAGTCCGACGGGCCAACCCTCCGCCGTTCCGTTGATGAGCGCCGCTTCGGTCTTTGAAATCTGCATGTGAAAGACGATGCCGAAGAGGTCCTGAACTTCAGCGTCCGTAAACCGGAGGTCCTCGCCGCTCAATTCACCCACGGACTGGGTGGAGCGAAGCTTGGCAATATCGAGAGCGGGCCGTCGGCGGGAAAGGACCATGAACCGGACCAGGGGAGGCGCGGACTCGATCAGCAAACGGATGAGACGCTGCAGCGGGCTTGACGAAGACGGGGAGTAATATTCATCGAAAATGATGAGGCTGTGCCGGGGGACGGCGCAAAGCACTTCTTCGATCCATCTCCGCGTTCCCTGGTGAATTTCATCCCGGCCATAACGGTCGCGGGGCATGAGCGGCAGCTCGGGCACCTGCCGGGGCCAGGTCTTCCGGATGATCTGCCCCAGGAGGGACAAAAAAAGATTGGGGTTTTCGTCCTGCTGATCAAGATTGTACCACGCAGCTGGCGAACCGAGCGCCTGCACGTATCCTGCCGCGAGCGTACTCTTGCCCTGACCTGCCTGCGCCTGGATGACAATGAGCTTTTTGTCCTCCCACGATACCAGCTTGTTCATGAGCCGTTCCCGCTCGAATATGCGGGCCGGCCGGGGAGGGAGAAATTTGGCGGGGTTCATGGAATGCCTCCTTCGTTCAGCGCTGTCAAGCTGTTCGTATAAGGCGCATACATGATGAATGTAAGAATAACGCGATTATAGGAGCCGGGCCGGCAAAAAGCAACATCTTATTTCTTACCCTGGCCCTCCTGCGGTAACGAAAGCTGCTCCCTTGACAACCGGCAAAGCAGTGCCTACACTTAAACTAGATTGCCCGTCGAAGGAGGCCGCATGGACATCAAAGAACGCGAAGTAGCGCTTTCAGAACTCCGCCACATCTGCGATGTTGCGGAATTTTCGTTCCAAACCACGGCCGAGCTTTCCTTCAAAGAAGAAGTGATCGGCCAGACGCGGGCTGTCAGAGCGATCGAGTTCGGCCTCTCGATCAAAAACCACGGTTACAACATATTTGTGTCCGGCATTCCAGGCACCGGCAGGAATTCCATCGCCAAGGCGATCATAAAAAAAATTTCACAAGGCATGCCGGTGCCGGACGACTGGTGCTATGTCAATAGTTTCAAGGATTCCGATCGGCCGATAGCCATCAAGCTCCCGCCGGGGAAGGGCAGGGAGTTCAGGCGCGATATCGAAAAGTTCATCGAGTTCATGCAGAGCGAGATTCCCAAGGTCTTTGAATCCAAGGAATATGAGGAGCAGAAGTCGCATATCGTGGAGGATGCGGAGAAGGCGAAGGAGGTCCTGTTCGGCGATGCCGGCAAACGGGCTCAGGAGCTGGGGTTCCAGCTCACCATTACCCGCACCGGAATCGTCAAGGTCCCGCTGTGGAGAGGCAAACCGCTCCAGCCGCAGGAGCTCAACGAGCTGTCCCCGGAACAGAAGCACGAACTGGAGGAGCATGAGAAAAAGGTCGATTCCGAGATCCGCGACTTTCTTGCCAAGGCCCGGTTGCTCGACAAGGAAGCCCACGAAAAAGTCCACGAGCTGAACAGGCGCGTCGCGCACTTCTCCATGGGACACCAGCTCGACGACCTCAGGGAAAAGTTCCGGATTAACCCGCGCATCCCCGTTTTTCTGGGCGAGATAGAAGAAGACATCCTGGGCAATCTGAGGGAATTCCTCGGTCAGGCGCCGGAGATGCCTTTCCCGATCGAGGGCATGGACAAAGCAAGCTTCCTCGAACGCTACAAGGTAAACCTCATTGTCGACAACGCTGAGACCACGGGAGGGCCGGTGATCGAAGAGGTAAACCCCACCTACAACAACCTCGTGGGCCGCATTGAACGCAAGGCCCGCTTCGGCGCGTTCTACACCACTTTTATGATGATCCGGTCGGGCTCGCTGCTTCAGGCGAGCGGCGGTTACCTGCTCCTGAACGCCCTCGACGTGCTCCGGAGCCCGTTCTCGTGGGACGCGCTCAAGCGCGTCATAAAGAAGAACGAGGTAAAGATAGAGGACATCATGGACCTCTACGGCTACAGCAGCGGCGGCATCAAGCCGGAGCCGATCCCCGTTTCGCTCAAGATCGTTATGCTCGGAAGCCC
Source organism: Nitrospirota bacterium (assembly GCA_963769335.1). Taxonomy (GTDB): domain Bacteria; phylum Nitrospirota; class UBA9217; order UBA9217; family UBA9217; genus JAJYKN01. The sequence goes on from CAVYLT010000053.1 coordinate 17,572, forward strand.
CTGGCTCTACTACCTCCTGTACAATTACGACGAGGATTTCAAGGACATTTTCAAGGTCAAGGCGGATTTCGACACGCAGACTGCAAGTACCAACGATGAGAAGATGCGGTACGCCGCGTTCATCGCGAATATGGTGAAAAATGACGATCTGCTGCCCTTCGACCGGAGCGCCGTGGGAAACATCGTGGAACACGCGTCGAGGCTTGCCGAGAAGAAGAACAAGCTCTCGCTCCGCTTCAGCGACCTCACGGACCTGGTGCGCGAGTCCTCGTACTGGGCCGTGCAGGCCGGAGCCGGGACCGTGCTGAGTGAACATGTGGACAAGGCCCTGAACGAAAAGGTCTATCGTGCCAACCTGATCGACGAGCGCATCCAGGAGATGTTCGCCGAAGGAACGCTCATGGTTGATGTCACGGGTGCTGTCGTTGCCCAGGTGAACGGCTTGTCCGTGTACGATATTGGCGATTTTTATTTCGGCAAGCCGTCCCGCATCACGAGCAGGGTGTACCTCGGCAAAGCAGGCGTCGTCGACATCGAGCGCGAGGCGAAGCTCTCCGGCCGCATCTACAACAAGGGCGTCCTCATTCTCTCGGGCTATCTCGGCGGCACCTATGCCCAGGATAAACCGCTGTCCCTGTCCGCCACCCTTGCCTTTGAGCAGAGCTACGGAGAGGTAGAAGGCGACAGCGCGTCGGCTGCGGAGTTGATCGCGCTCATTTCAGGCATTGCCGAAGTGCCGATCAAGCAGAACTTCGCCATCACCGGCTCGATCAACCAAAAAGGGGAGATCCAACCCATCGGCGGAGTGAATGAGAAGATCGAGGGGTTCTTCAGCATATGCAAGAACCGCGGATTGACCGGCGACCAGGGCGTGATCATTCCGGAGCTCAACGTGAAGAACCTGATGCTCAAGAAGGAAGTGGTCGATGCTGCGAAGGAAGGCAGGTTTCACATCTACTCCGTAAGGACCGTGAACGAGGCGATGGAGATTCTGACCGGCATTCCGGCAGGAGAGCGTCAGACAGACTGGACCTGGCCCCAGGGCTCGGTCAACTTCCTGGTTGACAAACGGCTCAAAGAGATGGCGAAGAAACTGACAACATCAGACAAAAATGAGGAGAAAAAAGAGAAGAAAGAGGAAAATAACGAGGAAACGAAGAAGAACCCTCCTCCGCCGGGCATTTAGCTCAGAAAAGGGAGGCCGCGCAGAGCGTCTGGTTCCTGTCGGGGAGTCCGGCTCCGTTGATCTCACCTGGTCAGGTATTTGAATTGAAATCAGCACATTGCTCGGAAGCGTGCACGTCGTGACCTGCGATCACGCGCTCTTTTAAGCATGGCCGGACTGAAAACCAGGGCAGTCAATTCTGCTGGGGTTGATAGTGTTCCAAATAAAGAGCACCTTCGGAGCATACCGGAGATAATTCGTGCAGGATTGGCCAAAATACGGACTAACACCCCGCGGCGCTTAAGATTCAGTACTAGCCGCAGATGCTTATGGGAAAAGACGGGCCTGGGGAGTTTTCGGTGACGGGGTTCTCCAATGCGGCTCGTACAATGTGGCGAAGTTCGCTCGCCCGTACAGGCTTATTGATATACTCGAAGACACCGCTGCTTCGGGTCTGTATATAGGATTCCACACTAGCATGCCCGGTGAGCACGACGACCGGCACTGTCGGCATGACCTTCCTGAACAGACTGATGAGCTCGAAACCACTCATCCCCGGCAAATGGAGATCGGTGATTATGAGGTCAACACGGGTCCCTTCCCGGAGGAGAGACGGGGTAGACTCGGCATTGGGTAGAGGGATGACATTGTACCCGGAGCGGGTCAGAATCTCACTGATCGTGTTCAAAAGCTGCGGTTCATCGTCTATAAGCAAGATTGTCTTCATAGTGTAAATAGGAATTGCGCTCTGCCTCGTGGATAGTGCATTACGAAAAGAGGACTTTGAGCAAGTCGGCTGTATCGAACTCCATGCAACGGCCGGTTAAGCGGGTTCCTGCCTGCTGTGAACAATAGCAAGGCTTCTTGTGCCGGGACGACTATCCGTTCGCGCTACAGCATCTCCTCGAGCATGATATGTTCTCGCTTCACGATGGCCCGCAGCCTGCCGAGCGCGTTGGTCTCGATCTGCCGGACGCGTTCCCGCGTGATGTGGAATATCTGGCCGATATGATCGAGGGTTCTCGGCTCATCATTATGCAAACCGTACCGCAGCTCAATGACTTTGCGTTCGTTATCCGAGAGCTGCTGGAGCCATTCGTTGAGGTATTTTTGTCTTTCTCTTTCAGCCAGAGAACTTGCGGGCGACACGGCGTCAATATCCTGAAGGATGTCCTTGAGGGAGTCTTCCTCCTGGTCTCCGATGAGCATGTCCAACGAGTAGGTTTCGCGAACGACCTGGGATACGCTTCTCGCTTTCTCCACAGAAACTCCCAGCTTCCGGGCGATCTCCGCGATCGACGGGTCCCGCCCGAGGCATTGGGTAAGTTGACGCGCGGCGCGCGCATAGGAATTGACGATTTCTGCGATATGAATAGGAAGGCGGATGGTCCTTGTCTGATTGATAATTGCCCGTTCGATGGCCTGCTTGATCCACCATGAAGCATAGGTGCTGAACTTGAAACCACGCTGATACTGGAATTTTTCAACTGCCCGAATGAGGCCGAGATTCCCTTCCTCGATGATGTCTGAAAACTGTAGTCCTCTGTTGATGTATCTTTTCCCGATTGCAACGACGAGGCGCAGGTTCGACTCGATCATTTTGGCGCGGGCAGCCCGATCGCCCTCCGCGACCCGCTTCGCCAGCTCCTGTTCCTGCTCAAAGGTAAGAAGGGGCGTCTTCCGGATGTCCTTGAGGTAATACTTGATAGCGTCCAGTCCACCCTGCCGGGGCTTATCTTCAGCGGCCGAACCGTTGGGATCGCAGCCCTCTCTTGTCTCCGGCCCACGATCGGCATCCGACAGGTACTCAATCTGGCTATCTGGCTCTGGTATCAGTTGTTCATTCATAAGCGGCACCTCGAAAGCACAGTGAATCTCGGATTTTATCCCTGCTAATATCGTTTACTTGTGCATTGACCGCGCCGTTTTTGCTTGGACGTTTCCTGTTATCCTTTCCCCACGCGGGGAAAGGACATCTTTCATGACGGGAGGGAGGTCTTGCTGGGTTTTACGGGAGTCACAAGCTCTTGATGGATCGTGCAGCCGCCATATCGGAAGCGACAGTAGTGTCAAAGATAACGGCACATTTATGAACTCTGTCTTTCAATCCCTATCTATTTGAGTAAAGACGGCAAAAATTGTTTACGTTTATGATACTACCCTGTTTGCTGACAGAAATATAGAGGAACAAGCTGATTCTGATGTAGGAATTTTCCGCTTTTTTGTTTGAGTTGTTCCTACAAACAAGACAGGGAGTCCTCTCGATAATAGACGAACAATTTTCTTTGCGCTGACTGCATCCCGGGTTTAGGGGGTCGAAAACCGTTCACACCCCTTTTTCGATCTGGAATTTCACCCAATACAGGTCGCCAGCATCGCTCGGTCAAACAATTCTTGACAGTACGTGGTAAACTCTTTCTTATATGGAACACTACGAAAAGGGATTGGCCCAACTGTCCGAGCTTGCCGGCATTCTCCCCGAGTATTACGATATCTTCGGTAGGAAACACGTCATTTCGAAAGAATCAAGAGCGGCGATCCTGTCGGCAATGGACCTGCGCGTTGGTACTGTCCAGGAGGTCTTCCGGGAAATCGAGAAGAAAAAAATAGGTCAGTGGAATGCTGTGCTTGATCCTGTAACGGTCATTTCGCTCAATAGCCAGCCCTATCGCCTGGCCGTGCGCCTCGCGCTGCCCGACGGCAAGGAGCAGACGGCGGAGACCACGCTCACATTGGAGGACGAACAGGGAAAGAGGGAAGCGCTCCATTTTCCGGCCGGCACCCTGCAGGTGAGTGATCAACGGATCATCGAAGACCGAAGGTTCGTCGCCATTCTTCTTCCCTTGCCTCACTTGGAAATGGGTTATTACCAGGTTTCTGTAACCTGCTCGCATCCGGAGCCGGTCTTTGACAACAACGCCTGTTCTCTGGAAAGTTCGGCCCGCCTGATCGTTGCACCCGACTCATGCTATATGCCCGAACAGCTTCAAACCGGGAAAACATGGGGTGTCGCGGTAAATCTTTACGCGCTTCGCTCCGAGCGGAACTGGGGAGTCGGTGATTTCGGCGACCTGCGCAGACTGACCGTCTGGCTTGCAGGCGTGCATGCGGGTCTCATCGGGATCAACCCGCTCCACGCCATTCCTAATACCGAGCCATTCGGGATAAGCCCCTATTCTCCGATCAGCAGGTTATACAGAAACTTCATCTATATCGATATGGAAGGCGTTGCCGGAGATGTCCCGAATTCCGCGGATCAGCGTATGCGGCGGAAAAGATCGGGTCCCTAAGAAAGAGCGAGCGCGTAGACTACCAAGGTGTTGCAGCTGTCAAACAGGAGTTGCTCGAACAGGCCTTCGAACTCTTCTTTCGCGATCATTATCTCGCCAAGTCTGTGCGGGGCAAGGCATTCCGGGCGTATGTGCAGAGGGAAGGCACGCCGCTCGAGAAGTTCGCTCTTTTTTGTGCGCTTTCAGAACACATGAGGAACGAGCACCGGGCCTTTGCCTGGCAGGAGTGGCCCGAAGAGTTCCGCTCACCGGAAAGCGCAGCGGTCGCGGCCTTCAGGAAAAACAATGAAAAACGGGTGCTCTTTTTCGCTTATCTGCAGTGGATCATCGAAAGCCAGATCGCCGAAGTGTCCGATGCGGCGTCTTCCGGAGGAATGCCCGCAGGCCTGTACGGCGATCTTGCGATCGGGGCGATCGACAGCGGCAGCGACGGATGGACGTACCAGGACGTTCTGGCGGAGCAGGCGACCGTGGGCGCTCCACCCGATGATTTCAATGCACACGGCCAGGACTGGGGATTTCCGCCAATGATACCTGACAAACTCAGGGAAAGCGGCTACGACCTGTTCATCCGGACGATCAGGAAGAACATGCAGCACATGGGAGCCCTCAGGATCGATCACGCCCTCGGGCTCTTCAGGCTCTTCTGGATCCCGAAGGGGATGCAGGCGCTCGACGGCGCCTATGTGAGATGCAATTCCGAGGATCTCCTCAGGATCATCGCTCTTGAGAGTGTGCGGAACAGGACGCTGGTGATCGGTGAAGACCTCGGGACCATTACCGACGAGGCGCGTCAGACGCTCCAGCGCTTCGGCATCCTGTCGTACAGGCTTTTTTACTTTGAACGAAACTATCCCGACCCTTCCTTCCTGCCGCCCGAACGCTACCCGGCCATGGCACTCTCCGCCATCACGACCCACGACCTTCCAACCCTTTACGGCTACTGGTCCGGCAGGGACCTGGACGTGAAAAAGCAATTGGGGCTCATCAGCGACGAGCAGGCATACGCTGCAGCAGAAAAGCGACCGGGAGCGGGACCGGAAACTGGTCCTCGAGGCGCTCGAAAGGCACGGCATTCTTCGGAGCCGCCCGCCGGGAGCTCCTTCCTGCATTCCCGCGATGACGCCCGAGCTCTGCAGCGCCGTTTACCGATACCTCTCGATCTCTCCGGCAAAGCTCGTGCTCGTCAGCCTTGACGACGTGATCGGGACGATCGACCAGCAGAATCTGCCGGGCACGGTATCCGAGTACCCCAACTGGATGCAGAAGAACCCGGCTTTCCCTGGAGGAAATCATTGTCGACCCCCGCTGGCAGGACCTTGCAGACATGTTCAGGAGCACCCGTGCAGTGAACCGGGTTGACCCCGGATCGGTTGATCCGGATGATCCTGCTGGGAGACAGGGAGGAGAAAGTGGAAGAGCAGAAACGAAGGCTTCTTGTTAACAGATATGTGCGCCACTTGGAATCGTAATAAGATTTACCCCGCCTGCCATAAGTCTGAATGTAAAAAAGACATATCCCCCAAGGGAATGCACTCCTCGGGCACAAAAAAAGGGGCAGAGATTTTATCCTCTACCCCGTTCAATAACAAAAGCAGTTGAGCTCTTCCTATGGCCCTACAAAATTAGCACTGGTCGAATTGTCGCAATAAGTATATTTTGACGGAGTGAATCCGCTTGCAAGGGGATGGACATCATAGCAGTCACTCGTCCATGTCCTGGAGAGGGTATACTTCCCATTTGCATCTGTTGTTGCAGAAGTAAGCGCACCGGTCTGCCCGGCGACGAAAAGATAAATTTTTACGCCGGAATAGGGAGACCCGTTTTGGTGGGTAACCGTCCCTGAAATAACTATTGGCCCTGGAATTGCGACGGTATTGACTGATGATGCTACCGCTCCGGAGTTGTCATACACATAATATTTAAGTTTGAAAGACCCGTTTAAAGGATACGTATAAGTATACTGCGTGTTTGTGGGGACGGAGAGGTCCACCGGCGTTCTGGTCCAGGCAGTATTCCCGTCCCAGTTGATGTTAATCGCTCCGTTCCCTGAATGTCCGCAGGTGTTAGCGTCGGAATCGTAAGACTCGTCCGTTATTGTAATCGTATTGCGATGTATACTATAGGTCATGCTTTCTACCGGAGGAACGTTCGCCGACTGAGGTGTCACCGTGAACGATTGCGTGAAGGGGTGATAACTATTATCACGACCGGTGAGTGTGACGGTATATGTTGAAGCACCGCTGTAGACGTGGCTGACGGGCAAGCCCGCTCCCACTGTTCCGTCACCAAAATTCCAGTTAAAGGTATACGGGGGGTCTGTTATAGAACCGAATGATACATTCGCTATATTCACCTGGTAACAGGCCGGACCGTAGGTCGGGTAAATCGGCAATACGGATTCATTAAAGTCGCCCCACGTCAGGGAAGCCTGGTTTGGATGGCATGAAACATTACTGCAGGTACCGCCGCCCGGATCATAGGAATAGACAAAATTAATCGGCGTTCCGAGATACGAGGCAGTTGGATCTGGGGTAACATCATAGATCCCATTTGCATGGTTTAGAGGATTGGTAATCGTTACACCATCTGATGTTGTTGAACTGTGGCAAAAATTGCACGGTTGTTCATGCGGTTCCCATAGGTGGGTGTTCGATTTCGGCGAGTTGGTTGCATAGCCGGGCGGATATCCATGACAGGAGTTGCACGACAGCGTGCCTTTATAAGTCCACGACGGCGAAGTGATGCTGACGATCGGCCGCGGGTCAAAGAGTGGGAAATTGCCGAAAGGAGCCTGATTTGAAGTGCCGCCTGTACCGTCGCCATGACAATAAATATTGGAACATTGCTGTGTTCCATTTGCGGTAATGGAGAGGCCGTTCGTCCCCTGGTACGAATAGGCAGAGCTTAACGCCCTCCCGTCATAAACGCCGCCGTTGATAGTGGATACGCCAAATCCCATATGCAGTTGATTGGTGCCGCACATGGGGCTATAGGGCATGCCGCCGGAATGGCATCGATAGCAGATCGGGTTTTGATTTTGTGAGGTTGTTGGCCCTGTATGGATTGCATGGGCCCCGGCTGATGTTGCCCCGGTAAGAGGATATACGACAAGGCCTGTGGGACCGCCGTATGAATTGTCGACAATAGGTGGGTTCCCGTGACAGATGTTACAGCCACATTCCTGAGCTGTTGCACGTGATGCTAAAACAAAGATAAACACAAGTGAGCAGAGCAGGGCAATAGAGCCGCTCGTTTTTTTTGTGTTTATTTCCCGAATTGAGCCCATGACAACCTCCTCATTAGTGAAAGTAGTTAACATAAAAGGATCACCTTAAAAGCCGTTGTGGAAAAAAGCGTCCCCGCATCTGCAGTTCAAACAGCCGATGCAAACCTCCTTTCTTAATAGTAACAATGCTCATCAATGGCTGATTATGCAGGTCCATGGCCGGACTAGAGCGAACATGAGTATCAGCGTAAAGACGACATCAGTGCGTCACGATGCCCTGAATACTCACAGGCGGATTCCACCAGTACCAAAATATCCCTCAACCGAGGGCTTCACTTGTTCCTAAATTGCGGAGACACAGCAGGGTTATTCCGTTCGCAATCAAGAAGATTCCCGGAAGATGATGCTGATCTCAGGGCAAATAAAAAGGCCGAGCATACCGGAGGTTAATCCTTCGGCAGCTCGGCCATCTTGATCTTACAAGATCCGCAGCATTCCGTCCCCCTCTCGCGAAGGGTTTGGCTTTGTCAGGAGACGATAAATTGTGTATTTATATATAGCATATATTCATAGCCTTGTCATGGATGCATTTTAATTCGAGAGTGAATCAAGTGAGTATGTGCGCACAAAATTGCGAACAGTGACAAAAAGTGATTCAATTGAATCATTTTCTAGCACTTTTCATCACGCCATGTCCTGGTTGACTCAAATATGTTCGCGGGAGAAGGTAGCCGTTCAGTGAACTGCTGCTTACTCTTTTTTTCTGAACGAAAGCGCCGCAAGTGTAAGCATGACCGCGGATATTGCCGCAACGAGAAAAAGATCGAGCGAAAGCGCGAACTCGGGGCCGAGGGGAGGCGTGCCGTTCCTAAGGAGAACGTGTTTGAAAGCGTCAATGCCGTAGGTGAGAGGGTTGATGAGAGTAAGATGACGGAGCGCAGGAGGCATGGATGTCACGGGATACATTGCGCCGGAGAGGAACAGCATGGGCATGACGAGGAAATTCATGATGATGTTGAACCCGTCGAAGGAAGTGAGCCGGGCCGCAATCAGAATCCCCAACGAAGTGATGCAGAACGAGACGAGCACTGCCACGGCCACGACCTCGAAAAACTGAGCTATTGTAAGATGGATGCCCAAGAAAGGGATGAGAACCAGAATGATGATGGCCTGGGCGACCGATATCAACGTCCCGGAAATGGTCTTGCCGACGACGATCGACAGCCGGGAAATCGGCGCCACGAGCATTTCCTTCATGAACCCGAACTCACGGTCCCAGACGATCGAGATGGACGAGAAGATGGACGAAAACAGAATGGTCATGCCGATCATGCCGGGGAAAATGAACTGCAGGTAAGAGAAGCCGACGTGGGGTTTGATGAGCGAGCCCATGCCGTTGCCGACCACGAAAAGCCAGAGCACGGGCCGCGCAAGCGTGCCGAGGAGGCGGCTTTTCTCGCGGAAGAATTTTTTGAATTCCCGCAGGCAGATGACGTATACCGGCCGCCACTGGATCATCGCTGCGCCCTCCGGTGGCTCCTGACGAACTCGCGCGTAACTTCTTTGTCGTCCTGAACGACATCGTCGCGAATGGTCCTGCCGGTCAGCTTCAGGAACACGTCGTTCAGCGTCGGCTTTTTGAGGCTCACCGACAGCGTCTGCATGGTCAGGGAATGAAGCAGTTTGGGAATAAATTCATCGCCCTTCTCGGTTTCCAGGACCAGCCCGCCGTTCTCTTCCCGCGCAGTCAGGCTAAAGGTTTTCTGAATCTCGGCGATCGCGCGCTGATTGTCGGTCGTGATGAGATGAATGACGTCGCCGTGCACCATCCGTTTGAGCTTCGTCGGCGTGTCCAGCGCAATGATCCTGCCGTGGTCGATGATGGCGATGCGGCCGCAGTTTTCCGCCTCCTCCATGTAGTGGGTGGTCATGAACACGGTGATTTTTCCCTTGCTCCTGAGCATGTTGATGAAGTCCCAGATGGTGGTTCGTGTCTGCGGGTCGAGGCCCAGGGTGGGTTCGTCGAGAAAGAGCACCCGGGGATAATGGAGGAGCCCCCGCACGATCTCAAGCCTTCTCTTCATGCCGCCGGAAAAGTTTTTAATGAGGTCGTGCTTCCTGGCCTGGAGTTCGACGACGGTGAGCATCTCGTCGATCCTTTTTTCCGCGAGCTTGCCGTCGAGGTTGTAGAGGTAGGCATGGAATTTCAGGTTCTCATAGGCGGTCAAGCCGACATCGAGCGTGGTGTCCTGAAAGATGAGGCCGATGGAGGTCCGCACCCGGTCGGGGTCTTGCGCGCAGTCGAAGCCGGCGATCTCGGCTTTTCCCGACGTAGGGGAAATCAGCGTGCACAGGATGCTGATGGTCGTTGTCTTGCCTGCCCCGTTCGGGCCGAGAAAGCCGAAGACCTCGCCTTCATTCACGGAGAATGATATGCCGTCAACGGCGGTGAGGGTCTTAAACGACTTCGTAAGGTTATCTACGATAATGATTGACATAACTTAGTACAGAGTTCAGAGTGGAGCATAGAAGTTGATTTTTTTACTTTGTACTTGGAACTTCGTACTTGGAACTTCGAATTATATTACCATTCCATCCTGTTCTTCGGCACGTACCAGTGGATGAAGTTGTACATGATGCCGAGCGGCTCGACCTTGACGCCTTTGAACCGCTTGTGCACGATCGGCAGGGCGTCGGGCACATAGAGGAACGCGTAGGGCTGCTCTTCGGCGAGGATCGCGTGAATACGGTAGTAGATTTTTTTGCGCTTTTCGATGTCGAAGGTGCGCCGGCCCTCGACCAGCAGCCGGTCGACGACGGGGTTCTTGTAACCGATGAAATTGTACTCCCCCTTCTTTGTCTTGCTCGAATGCCAGATGTCGTAGATGTCGGGGTCGCGGCCCATGCTCCAGCCGAGAATAATGGCGTCAAAGGACCGTTTGTCGATCTGTTCGAGAAACGCCTGCCATTCCATCACCCTGATGTTCACCGCGATGCCCACGGCCTTCAGGTCCTGCTGGATGATCTCGGCGGTGCGGATGCGCTCGGTGTTGCCCTGGTTCGTCATGATCGTGAACCGGAAGGGTTTGCCCTTCCTTTCGAGTATACCGTCGCCGTTTTCGTCCTTCCACCCCGCCTGCGCCAGCATGCGGCGCGCCTGATCCGGATCGTACGGATAACTCCTGGCGTTCGGGTTGTATGCCCAGGACACATAGGAGAACGGGCCGGTGCACGGCCTGCCGAGCCCGAGCAGGATGCCATCGATGATGCCCTGCCGGTTGATCGCATAGGAGAGCGCCTGCCGCACCTTTACGTCATCGAACAGCGGATTGAGCAGATTGTACCCCATATAGGTAAAGGCGTTTGCGGGATACCGGAATTTAACGTAGTTCTCCCTGATGCGGGGGCGTAATGTCGATCCGGTCTTTGATCCGCTGGAGCGGTTCGGCGAGATCCCACGAATGGGCGTCACGGTAACTGCCCGGAGGCAAATCTTCAACACGGAGTTTGGTAATCGATCCCGGTTCTGCTCCGAAATCGGCACAATCGACGATAATGAGTTTTTTTGTCACTTCCGGGTCGAGCAGGGTAAAAATAAAGTGCGGGCCACCAAGGCCCGCATCTATTACTGCTACATTGTCGGGAAGTGTGAGTTTCTGCAACTCCTCGATTACCGCAGGTCCGAATCCGTCATCAGCGAACAGGGGATTTCCGCACCCTGCAATCACGATCTCTGGATATAACATCGTGTTACACTCACTGGATGAGTTTCTGGGCCACGACACGGTTGTCCTCATCAATCACGATCATGTGGGTAGCACACGATACACAGGGGTCATACCCACGCATGATGACTTCGGCAAGCTGCCAGGGTGCACCCGTGAGTGCAGCGCTGCAGGTTGCAAAGTTCCAGGTTGTCGGAACGAGCATCGAGAAGTACTGGACCTTCCAGTCCTTGACACGTGCGAGGTGGACATCAGTTCCTCTCGGGGCTTCGTTGGATGCCCAGCCCAAGAGAACCGTCGCCGTCTGGGGATGTAGTCTGCGACGACTTTTCCGCTGGGGTTCAGTGCGTCGATGCAGTCCATCATCTCGTAGAAGCAGTCTGGTTATTCCATCTCACGGGCAATGTTCTGCCCGACGGTGCCTTTCTCGTCAAAGTTCTTGTAGGTGACGAGACGTGCACGCGGACCGACTTCAACGGGCTGGCCGTCGTACATCGGGATACCGGTGCAGGCTTCCATCTGCGGGTTGATCTTGGTTCCCACCTTGGTGGTTCCGCCAATCGGGTAGCGTGGCTCTTCGAGTGAAACTTCCATCTCTCCCATGTACCAGTCCCATGGGCGGACTTCCTTGAACCGGTGATGTCCCAGCTGGGGCATTCGTCAAGGCTTGAGCTGCCGTAGAATGCGTGGGTTGCAAGGTAGCCCTGGTTGTGGAAACCGAGGTCTTTGGGCATCGGGACTTTCATGCCGCCGACATCCACAAAGTCTCCGTGCCTGGTAGTTGCGGATGATCGCGATCATGAACTCCATCTGAGCGTGGGCAAGGACAAGTCCTTCCTTTGCCAGGTCGTACATCTTGGTCTTTGCCTGCTCGGAGCAGTTTCGGTACATACCACCGACACGGGTGTTGCTCGGGTGGATCGCTTCGCCACCGGCAATCTGACCGATGGTCTGGCTGATCTCACGGAGCCGCTGGATGCGCTTTGCAACGGTGCGCACCGGCTCTTCTGCCGTGAACGGGTTGATCTTGGTCTCGGTGCCCGGTATATAGAAATCGGGCAGGATCAGGATGTCGTGCAGTGCAATGCTGTGACACCGGTTTGCCAGCTGAAGGATGTGACGGAGCATCATTGCATCCTTGGGTATTTCACACTTGATGGATGCTTCCATTGCCTCGGTAGCCGCCAGGGTGTGGGCAATCGGACAGATACCACAGACGCGGGATGCAATCTTGGGCACCTGCTCTGGAGTCTTTCCGACGGCGAGTTTTTCAACTCCCCTCACCGGGGTAATGGAACACCAGTTACCCGTTTCGATGATGCCTGCGTCGTTAACCTTCAAGACGAGCTTTGAGTGTCCCTCATGTCTTGTGGTTGGGGAAATCTCTACAACTTTCGACAATATTATCGCCTCATTTTATGTTGAGTTGTTCATATTGCGGTACAAAAATTACTCTATACTTCTCTCATCTCTAGAGATAATTGACCGTACAGAAGTTACGTTCAATCTATCTTACACGAGCCCCTTTTAACGTTTATTATCTTATCTTCTGATCGTCGAAAAAGTGGATCCGAACGTCAATTGCATTTTGAATGGGAAATGCGGTCTGTATAATTAATATAAAAATGATCAAAGGGTTGGTGGAAATATTGTAAAAGAATATTATTAGGTTTTATAAAAGATATTTTTGGGAATATCAGTCTGTATGTTTATTATCGCCGTTTAACTCATCCAGCAGTTCGGCAAGGGTTGCCCGTCTCTCTGCATAGGCGTCGTGCTGGTGAATACTCTCCTCATTTGTCTGCTTGATCGTGACTACGGAATCCCCGGGAAGATAATTGAATTCCGCAAGTACCCTCTTTGCCATCTCACGAACGCAGTCTTCCACAAACCGGGGGTTTTTGTGCGCGGAGAGAACCACCGCACCCTCATCGCCCCGTTTTAGGAGTTCGTAAATCCCGGCACTCATCGAGTCTTTGAGGATCTGGATAATCTTTTCGAGATCGACATGCTGGTCGTCATCGGTTTCAATGCAGAGAAAACCCCGGCCACGCTGGTTGTGTGTTGCCATGGGAACTTCGGCGAAGAATGCATCAATTGTGTCCTGCTTGACACCAAGATTTTCGAGTACCTGGTTCGCCCGCTCCTTCATTATATTCTGGGCGCAGGGGCAAGCGGTCATTCCGGTTACTTCCGCCCCGACACTTTTTCGCACAATGGGGTCGCGGAATGTGCGTTTGGCGATAGCCCGTGCATGCACTTTCACAACTTCGTGGCAGGTAGTATGGCTCACCGGGGTCTCCCTTTTTACCATGAACTCGCTCCTCATCAGGACTTCGGTACGGTCTGCATATTCGTGCCGATCGAGCAATTTCCGTGCGACTGCGCTGCACAGGTTCTCGATCTCGCTGACCTTCCCCTCAATAGCCTGCTGGAGAACTTCGTCTATCACTTCGAAATTTCGGGAAAGGTTTGCACCTTTCAGGCTCCCCGGCAGATCGACGTAAACGTCAAAATTCGAAATAAAAATAACCGGGCGCTTGTCCGCACGGGACACTTCCACGAGTTTTTTGACATTTTTCACGCCGACGCGGGTCAGATTGATCCGCACATCGCGGGAAGGTTGACTGCACATCGGGCAATTTCCCAGCTGAATGTCTGGTCCGAGACGTCTTTTACAGGTTGTTTTGTTAATAGGTCATCGCATCCAGAATGGTTTTTCAAGTGTGCTTCTTTAGTTTTTTTATATAATATTTATGTGCTTTGTTGCTGATATCACATCGAATCACTATGATGAAAAAATACTATGAGGCGGATGCGATCCTGGCTGTCCTGAAAGGGTAAGCACATTGCTGTGATAGGCTATGGCTCACAGGGGCGCGGGCAATCGCTGAACCTGCGCGATAGTGGACTTGATGTGGTCATTGGGCTGCGCAAGGGCAAGAGCTGGGATGCGGCAGCGAAAGATGGCATGAAGGTTATGACTGTCGCGGAGGCAGTGAAAAAGTCGGATATCATCCAGGTCCTTCTTCCGGATGAGCACCAGGCAGCGGTGTACCGGGCAGAGATTATGCCCCATCTGACCGAGAACAAGTGTCTCATGTTCTCCCATGGTTTCAACATTCATTTCGGGCAGATCGTCCCCCCAACGGATGTGGATGTGATCATGGTCGCGCCAAAGGGCCGGGGTTCATGGTGCGCCGCCAGTACGAGGAGGGAAAAGGTGTGCCCGCACTCATCGCCGTGCAGCAGGACCGACTCGGGTAAAGCGCATAAGATTGCCCTTGCCTATGCAAAGGGTATCGGCGCGACACGGGCGGTTGTCCTTGAGACCATCCTTCCGGGAGGAGACCGAAACCGATCTCTTCGGGGAGCAGGCAGTGCTGTGCGGGGGTATGACCTCGCTTATCAAGGCAGGATTTGAGACGCTTGTCGATGCAGGGTATGCGCCCGAGATGGCATATCTCGAGGTGCTCCACGAGACGAAACTGATCGTTGACCTGATCTACGAAGGCGGGCTCACGAACATGCGCAAGTACATCAGCAACACTGCGCAGTACGGTGATCTGACGAGAGGACCCCGGGTTATCGGTGACGAGAGCGTACGATGCGATGCAGGAGATCCTCGACGAAATCCAGAGCGGGGAGTTTGCAAAGGAATGGATGCTTGAGAATACCGTGAACCGCCCGGTGTTCAACGCGCTGACAAAAGCAGATGAAGATCACCTGATTGAGGAAGTGGGGCGCGAAGTCCGTGGGATGATGCCCCAGTTTAAGAAAGCAAAAGAGACTAAAACCGCAGAAAAGTCCGTCAAAAAACCTGTAAAGAAGGCGGCAAAAACTGCTGTGAAGACAACCGGCAGGAAGAAATAATCTCGTATTAATCTCTTTTTTCTTTGATACCTTTTTTATGGTGCAGTTCTCACATTATCACGATGAAAGTCTGCATCATTTATCATAGTGAGACCGGGAACACGCGTCATATCGCGCAACATTTGTCCTCAATCTACGATTGTCATCTGGTTGAAGTGTTTGATCGCGCCCCGTACTCCGCGCTGACACGATTTCTTATGCGGTGCAAGCGGGCGCGAAGCGAGGAAACGGTTCCCATAGAGCCCGCATCAATTGATGTATCTGATTACGATCTTCTTGTTTTTGGGTCGCCTGTCTGGGCATTCAAACCGACTCCGGCGATCCATGCGGCGATTGCTTCCGTTAAGGGCTGCGGTGGCAAGCGTGCAGTGGCGTACTGTTCACTCACGGGGGCCGTCCAGGTGAGACAGAAGCGGTACTGAAAAAATGGATTGAAGCGCGGGATATGAAATTTTTCGGTTCTGTGGCAATCCACCTGAAGGATATTGAAAATGACAAGCAAAATGGGGAACTCCGCAAACTCGTTCAGGCTGCACACGATTCCATGTGATCGTATCGATACCGGTTCTTTTGCTCAATATACAAAAAAAATTTCATGAACTGGCGGGGATGAAGCAGCATCTCCCGCGGGTTACCCTTGCCAGACCTAACGAGCGTTGTATCCTCTCGGCGCATCGGCACAGCTGCGTCATAAGCGAAGGAAATCGTGCTGGGAAAGCCTTTTGCATCGGTGACGCCATTATATTATACAATTATGACGGACCCGTATGAAGATCTCCTGAAAAAGGCGTATTCCCATATATCAGAGAAGACCGAGTCGTCTGAACGGTTTGTCGTTCCCGAGGCAAAAGCGTATGTCGAGGGCAAGACGACAATTCTTGAGAATTTTGCCGAGATCGCCGACAAGGTCCGCCGCGATAAGGATCACCTGATGAAATACATGCTCGGTGAGCTGGGCACGTCGGGAAAGATTGACGGCAACCGTGCGATCTTCAACGGGAAATTCGAGATCTCGCTGATCAGGATGATCATCAAGAGTTATGTTGATGATTACGTCATCTGTTCTGAATGCGGGAAACCGGATACGCGCCTTGTAAAAGATGACCGGATTCTTCTCTTGCGCTGCGATGCGTGCGGAGGGCACCGTCCGGTCAGGAAACGAAAAGTGCGCACGGAACCGATCTCAGAGAACCTTGAGGAAGGTCAGGTCATGGATGTGGAGATCCAGTCGATCTCCAAACGTGGCGACGGTGTGGTCAAGATGGGACGCTACATCATGTACGTGGCAAATGCAAAACCGGGACAGAGTGTCAAAATCAGGATCTCCCGTATCTCCGGTTCAATTGTCTTTACTGAACGAGCCACGGAATAAATATTTTTTTGGACGTTCGGTCCGGTCAGAGTCCTACTATTTTTTCGGCGCGTATTCGTATCTTCATGGATCCACCGTTGTAATCATCTCTGCCTTGACGCATAATACACCGCCCGGTTCGTGTTTATGCTTAGTTGGATGCATATTGCAACCTTGGGGAAATACTCTTAACAATCGGATTTTTTAAATCTGAAGTTTCCTGCAGATGAATACGAAAACGATCAAAAAGATATTTTAAAAACGTTACTTACGTTTTGAAAGACCTTTCAGGAGCTCGTCGCAGTGTCCGGAAATCCGTTTGCATGCTTTTTTGATGATGGTGAGTGGATTTTTCTTGCCTTTTGTTGTGACGAGCAATTCTGGATCAGAGAACTGGAACTCGATCACATATTTTGCGACATCGACGTCAGGATCACTCACGATCTCATCGACAAGGGCGTTCATAAACGTGTGACCCTCCCCCTGGATGACGAGTCGTGCCTTGTCTTTTTCGAGCTCAAGTACTTTTACAATCATGCACCTATCTTTGGGAACCTGTAAACTATTAAAGTATGGGTGGAGGTCATCCGGGAAGGAGATCGTCCCGGCTCAAAAGAAGATCTCTCCAATTTTCATGCGAATTCAAAAATCTCCCCGTCGCTTGCGAGGTGAGGATATTCCCACGGCATGATATGACTGATATGGGTGCACCGGTATTCTTTTGGTGTGAGACGTTCGGCAAGCGTGCATGCATCAAGGTAATTCATGTGTTTGTGGACGTGTGTCGATGAAGGGACAAGTGCATCGAGCAGGAGCAGGTCCAGATCTTTTAAGAAGTTCAAGGCTCTGTTCCGGAATATCTGCATTGGTATCCGAAGTAAACCCGATCCGGGCACCCTTGCCGACAAACACGAACCCGCAGTGAATGCCGGGGGATGTCTGACGATAAACGGCGTGATGGAAATTCCGAAGAGTTCGAAGGGCTGGTAGGGTTCTGACGGTGACATTTTTCAAAGGACAGAAACCGGAAACGTCACTGCACAATAGTTCAACACCGGTGCTGCCGCAAATACCGGGGGAATGTTCTGCACCCGGTAGAACTCGCCAAATCCGGTAAAATGATCATAGTGCCCGTGGGTCCAGATGACGGCATCGATATGTGGCGAACCCTGGCGGAGCAGCTGCTGGCGGAGATCAGGGGAGGTATCGACGAGGATATGCCGCCCATCATTTTCGATGAGAAGGGATGTGCGCAGCCGTGTCACACCGGTTTTTTTGGCACGGGCGCACTGGGGGCAGTCACACCCTACCTTTGGTGTGCCAATCGCATCCCCGGTTCCAAGCAGCGTGAGTTTCATCCTACAACCAGTTCAGGTTACGGATTGCTTCACGGTTTCGAACCATGCGGATACCTTTATCGATATCCATGCGCTCGATGGTTTCGCGCTTGTCGATGAGCGCGGAGAGCAGTGCTTCTTTAATGGTCGAGCCGGATATCTGCACCCGAAAATCCTTCTGTCTGCGCGGCAAGTTCCTGGAAATCGCACGTGCATCTCATGGTAGTCGTGACTTTTCTTAAGATTTCCTTTCGCATCTCTTCGTTTGGCAGGGAGAATTCCACAACTTCGTCGAATCTCCGCCATGCGGCTTCATCAAGGAGCTGGGGGTGGTTGGTTGCCGCGATCAAAATCACACCGTTTTTGATCAGGCTGATCTTGTCGATATTTTTCAGGAGTGCATTCACGGCACGCTTCATCGCCCCATGATCATCGCCGACCCGGCTTTTTGCGACAAAATCAAATTCGTCAATAAACAGAATTGCCGGGGAGAGACTTCTGGCTACATCAAAGATTTTGTCGATGTTTTTTGAAGTCTCACCAAGGTACTGGGAAGTAATCATCGATAGCCGCACTTCAAGAATCGGCATGTGCATGGAATGCGACATCGCAAGGGCAAGAGACGTTTTTCCCGTCCCGGGTGGACCGACAAAAAGGAGTTTTCCTACTTCGAATATCTTGTGCCTGTGCAAAAATTCCCGGTGATGAAGTGCGTGGTGGATTTTGCCAATGATGGCGGTCTGTTCAGCAGTGCAGATCATATCTTCCATCTGCTGATCGACTTCTTCGGGAGAACTGATGATTACAAGGTCAAGCGCACTCCGCAGTTTTTCATCTTCGGCGATGAGTTTGGATATTTTGGCATCAAGAAATGCTTTGGTATCCTCATACGGGCGGATTTGAGACGACGGACTGCGTCATACGTTATACCCGTTGAATCGATACCCTCAAAGAAAAATGCAAGAGCCGGGTTCTTTTCAATGTAGTCCCTTCCACCCTGCTTGAGGAACCACTCTGCAGCTGGTGTCAGGGTGGTTATCCGGAGGCGCTGTCCGAAATCCTCATACGCGACAAATGGATTGGCGGAAACTTTCAGGTGTGCGTCTGCAATATTCAGTGAACGTTTGATCAGCCCGTCGCTCACAAAAACCGGTCGTTTGACATCCTTTGCACCGGCCGAGCAGAATATTTCCCGACACGCAGGCGTCAGATCATTGATATCGAGATCCGGATTCTGGTTGAATATTTCCGCAGTCAGAAGGATTTCCATTATTCGAAGGCTTTCAGAATCACCAGACATGGCTATAACCTTTACAATTCGTCGCAAAGACGAATATAATTATCTCATCCGGGTGGTCACGATACAACCATCTTCGGTCACAATCATGGTGTGCTCATGCTGTGAAACAAGAGAACCTGCAATATCCGATAAGACCGGGTAGACTGTCAGCACCTGTGACCGGACCAGTCCGGCAAGTGCGAGATCCATTTTTTTGTCCTGCAGCCAGCGACGGGCAAACGGCAATCCCCTGCGCTCTGAATGCGTTCTATGACTGCCCGCGCAGATGGAATTCTTACGGGTTTAGTGCGATCTGCGAGTAGATCTCCATCCTCGGCTTTCTCACCAACCTGCCCGCTGCCGGTCGTTGCAAATGGTTCGATGGCAAAGACCATTCCTTCTTCAAGGACTGCACCCGCCGTTTATCGCTACATTGGGGATAGTCGGGGGTTTGTGAATCACGTACTGATCGAGCCCGTGACCGGTCAGGTTTGCAACCGGGCGATATCCCCTGCTTTCAATTTCGTGCTGGATTGCAGCACCCAGTTCCCCGGCGGTTGCGCCGGGACGGACTATTTTTAATCGCTGCTTCGAGTGCTTCGCGGGATGCTTCGACGAGGAGGTCATTTGTGCCGAGATCAACTGTGGTTGCCGTGTCCGCAATGTACCCGTCGAGCTGAACCCCGAGGTCGAGTTTCACGACATCGCCTTTTGAAAAAATCCGCTCATCACCGGTTGATGCGGTGTCATGCGCGGCATCTTCATTCAGGGACACGTTTAACGGGAATGCGAGATCCGCGCCTTCTGCTTTTACCCGGGATTCCACGGATTCAACGAGTTCCAGGTAGGAGACGCCCACACGGATATCCTCGGCACCATTCCGGAGAATTTTTGCGGCAAGGACTCCTGCCGCACGGTATTGTTCAAGAATATCATCCTTCATACGACCAGCTCCTCGGGAAATGCTGGTGAAATAGGAAAATCCTCGTTGCGGTGACTTCCCCCATATCCTCCAGCCGGACACCGCCAATACCGGGATAATAGAGCCCCGGTTCAACAGTTATGACGTGACCGGCTTTAAGGGTGAGACCTGCTGGGCCGACCGTGTCGGGAGTTCGTGCACCTGCAATCCGACGACCGTGCCCGAGGTTATGGACAAAGTCCCGTGTCGTGCTCTCGTATCCCTGGTCTTTGAAAAAGTCCACAACTGACTGGTATACGTCAGCACCAGACACTCCCGACTTTGATGTGGGATATTGCGAGTCCTTTGCATCCCGAACTGCGGCGTACATTTCTCAATTTTCTCGTCCGGTTCCCCTTTTGAGACGGTCCGAGTCATGTCGGCAAAGTACCCCGTTGTCTCACTTTTGGGGAACATATCGATCACAATGGGCTCGTTTGCCAAAAGTTGACCCGTGCCGATCGCATGCGGGAGCGCCGTATCCTCGCCACAGGAGATGATTGTCTCTGCTGCACGGCACCCGCTCTCCATGAGTTGTATTTGCATTGCCGATCCGCACGTATGTTGAGGTGAGGGGTTTACCGTTCCGATAGAGCATGCCTTTTTTCACCTTGAGCTTTCTGATAAGCGAGATGCCGAGTTCCATTGCACCATCGGTTTTTTTCTGCACGTTCTTGATCCACGCAATCTCAGTCTTGGTTTTTTTGCCCGCATCTGTTCTACCGTACCATCATCAACAATAACGGTGGCAATGCTCTTCAAGCGCACGGACAAGCGCCGCGGGAAGGGTCGGTGATACAAGTAGGTTTTTCCCGGTCTGTCCCGCGATCATCGTGCGGTGCTTTCCAGGGATTTTTCTCGGTCTTTATAATCTCCGGAAGACCTGCCTGTGTTCTTGTTATCACTGCAGCAGGTGATTCGCGGGAGGCGCGCTCGGCTTCCATCTGGGAGACGATGATCGTCCCAGGCTGCTCGCGCCGCTTGAAAAAGACGAACGGATCATGCACCACTAACCGGGTGAGATATCGCATATCAGCGTCATCGGATGAGGCATAGAGGACAAACGCATCTGCACCGCTTTCTTTTATCGCCAGCGTCCAGTGCATCCATTCATGATCATATGTTGTGAAACGTCAAGTACTTTTATTTCACGGTTGACATACGAGTGATGGATGATTCTGCCCAAAAACAGTTTAAGTGGACATTTTACCGGCTTGCCATTCAGCTCAATATCATAATAATGCTGGTTGCCCTCTCGGTCATCGCATTCTTTCTCATGCCAAATCCGTATCGCATGCCCGCAATTGTCGTAATGCTGATCCTTGCGGCAGTTCTCACGTGGAATTTCAGGAAAAAATACTATGCAGTAAAAGCATGGCTTGAAGAGCATGGAAGTAAATCTAAAGAGTACGTAGCGTCCGACTTCGGTGAGAGATTATGCTTGACAAGATGAAGGAGGAGATCGAACTGTTGAGCCGGCATCTCGAAGTGGCGCAGGCTGTGGCAGAACACGAGCCGATTGGTATCATGAAATTGTCCGAGCTTCTCGATCTGCCTTCTCACCGGATACGGTATTCGCTCCATGTACTGGAGCAGGCTGGATTATATCCGGGCATCACCTGACGGTGCAGTGGCGACGAACAGACGGTGGAATTGTTTGCGCATCTGAATGAAGACCTCGATGATCTCATCAACCTCCTTGAATGCGATGAAAAAAGCATGATAAGTCCCGTATCTGCGTGATTTTATAAACCATCCCCGTTTGGAGGCAGCGATGTTCTGTGTTCTTTGCCCCCCATAGGTTACCTTTAAGAAGACTCGAAAATAATCTATTAAGGCACAGGGAATTTGCCGCCATAACTCAGTTGGTAGAGTGGCTGGCTGTTAACCAGCATGTCACAGGTTCGAGTCCTGTTGGCGGCGTTTTTGGGCCTGTAGCTCAGTTCCGGTTAGAGCGCCCGGCTCATAACCGGGCGGTCATGCGTTCGAATCGCATCAGGCCCATTTTCAGATCATTTAAAATCGTTTTTCGTTTTTTATTCCTTTAAGCAAAATTTTCATTTCCTGTAAATGGAAAAAATAATTAACAAAGTTTCTATTATGGGACAATCATTAAAAAGCAGAATGAAATGTCCTGTGTGCGGGATGGACTGTGTACAGTCTGCAACGGATATTCTTGCGACACTGCCTACGATTTTTTTTCCCTGCGCGGAATGCAGTATGCGGGTACTGGACAAACGCGCCCCGCCTTCATCGCACGAGTATGCGTTGCCGTGCACCTGCGGGAAACGATTTATCGATGAGGTCTTTACTCACATGTACGTGATCATGGAGGAGGAAGGAGATCTCAAATCGCATCCGATCCGCTCATAGCAGTAGGGACGCCGCTTGTCCATCCCGGGTTTGCGATGGATCAACCCCCATTTCTTCCTGAGAAATCCCTTGTCCTGATGTCTCGCCCGGGTTTCGAAAAAAAGCGGCATTACGGATCTATGCAGAAGTACCTGAAGTGCGGGGAGTCGTAAAAACCGCTCCGTTTATTCCGGGACTTGCCACTGTTGATCTGGACGCGGTCCCCAACGTGTATGAGTTGCTCGCCGGGTGTGACGTGCGGGCAGATATTTTTCCGCTGGCTACCGGTCCGCTGGTCGTCTACAAACAACAATCGCTGGTGCACGTCGAATTTCCCCGTGGGGGATACCCGAAGATCCAAGCCGTGACCCGTCATGTGGGGACACCGCCGGTACCGTTCTTTGTGGATGCCTGCTGTGGAGCCGGGACACTTGGTCTTGCCGCCGCATGCCTGGGTGTGCCGCATGTGATCCTGAATGATGCATGGTACGCCTCCGCGTTCTGGTCGGCGTTTAATCTTGAAGTAAACCGGCAGTACCTGAACATTGAACGGGTGAAACTGTTCGAACAGATTGAGGATATGGCACGCCACCCGGTAACACGGGAACCGGTGAAAATTGCGGAAACAAGCGGAAAACAGGTTATCGAAGTGTATCAGGGTGATTTCCGCTTACTGGACCGGATCATTCCCCGTGGCGCAAAGCCCGTGACGGCCCTTGATATTTTTGAAAAGAACAATCCTTCTGCCGTATCACGCATCATCAGCGACTGGAAGAATCGTATTGGCGGAGATCCTTTCATCCCGTGATCTCTTTGGGACTTGCAAAGATACCAGATAAGGTATTTTTTGTTTTAACATTTTTTTGTGGGGATTTTGTTCTAGGATCAAATGATCTCTGGGATAAAATTACGGGGATCATAAAAAGCATTTATTGACCGGTGCACAAAGGTATATGGGGACTAGCCCGGGTGGTTCGGCGTCACCTGTAACCCGAAACCGTCGGTACGCGGGGGGCGAAGTTTGAGGAAGGCTGCAACGACCTGCTGGAGCTTGTGCGTATTCTGACAGTGAAACCTCGTCCCATGAGGTCGATGGACAGGTATCAAGATTCCGGAGGGAATGGCGACCTGTTGCTGCGGGAACCGGTTCAGGCCCGGAAGGGAGCAGACTTACCGTAGACATCCGGCGCCCATGGGGTAACGGGGCGGAGGATGGATGTCTTTGGCAAAAGCAGTCACGTACAGTCGACCGATAACACGTCCCCACTGATGATATCATGTCAAAAGTTACCATTATCGGTGCAACCGGTAATGTCGGCATGTTTGCCGCTTACGCAATTTCTGCAAATCCGCATGTGCACGAGATCCTCCTGTACGGAAGGGAAGGACGGGAAACACTCTTAAAAGGCATTACACAGGATTTTATCGATTCTTTTGCTGCACGGGGCACGAATATACGGGTGAACTGGACGACAAACCTCAAAGATGCCGCCGGTTCGGATATTGTTGTGGTTACTGCCGGAAGCTCCCCGGGGACCCGGGCAGGACCGTCTTGATCTTGCCCTTGGCAATGCACGGATTGTCGCGCCGATGGCTAAAACGATTGGCATGATTGCACCGGATACCAAGATAATTATGGTGACAAACCCGGTCGATGTAATGACCTGTGTCGCCCTGAAATATTCCGGGTTAAAGCCAAACCAGGTGTTCGGGCTGGGAACACACCTCGATTCAATGCGGTTAAAATCGCTTATTGCCACGTATTTCAAAGTGCATGTGAGCGAAGTTCACACCCGTATTATCGGGGAGCATGGTGAAAGTATGGTGCCGCTCTGGTCTGCGACAACGATTGGTGGGATAAAAATCTCCAACCTGCCGGCGTTCTCGCACCTGCCCGTGAGCGATTTTATTGATACGGTAAAATGCAGTGGTGAACAGATCATCAAGAACAAAGGATCAACCATTTACGGGCCAGGTGAAGCTATCGCGTCGCTCGTAAAGACCGTTCTTGGCGATGAAAACCGGATCCTGACTGTTTCTGCGTATGTGAAAAGCGAAGTGCATGGTATCGGGGATGTCTGTATCGGTGTGCCCGCACGGATAAACCATAACGGTGCGTTTCCGGTGACTATCCGGATTGATGAATCAGAAGTTATCGCGTACCGCGAATCGGTCGAAAAGATACGCGCGAGTACACAGATTGTATTTGAAAAACTGGGAATCTGAACGATTTTTAATATCTTGCAATGCGGCAAAATTAATCAATCACTGTGCAATTGTGCGCCGCGATAATTCGGTAGATCAAAAATACACGTTACGCGCTCACTATCGGGAACGATTAAAAAAAGTGAAACGTCAGGGCATCTTGTCTGATAATGATGCTGGCGTATACCCGTATTTTACGTAAGGGTTACTTCAATAGTTTCTACCCGTTCGACTCCGGGGATCTGGCTGAGATTCTTCTCAATTTCGTCTGTTTGGCCACCCGCATCGTTTACGATGGCCGCGAATTTGAGTGCTTTCAGTCCAAAGCCGATCGGCTCTTCCCGGATATCCTGTATGCCCGGAAGTTTTTCTTTGAGTGCTTTTTTAAGCTCTTCGAGGTTTACTTCCGGGGATTCCGGCATAACCCTCATAATCGCTGCGACGCTACCCATGCCTTACGGTCCCCCGAATCCACATTTCGGGCAGACGTAGGGAATACTCTGCTCCCTGCACCGGTAGCACCGGTTGATCTCGACACCGCACGCGGGGCACCCAAATTCTGTTGCACCCTCTTCTGCAAGCGGAGCGTTGCAGGATGTACATTTGTTATCTGACATTTGTTTGCTCCTCCAAGGATTCCTATAGTATCTCTTTTAGAACCTTTAAAATGTTGTACCAATGCGGGTACCCAAAACAGGTTCTCCAGTAAGAAATCGCTCTATTCGATCTATGCATGTTCCGTTGAGAACCTGTGTCGAAATTTTGTTTTTTATTACAAAGGGGATGAAACATGGATCCACACTGTCTGATTCAACAGGGCCTGTAAGATAATCCTTGAGAATTCCGTGAACCATGATGCCGTCCACGGATTTGAGTACGAGGAGGTCAATACCCAGCACTTTTGCCACCCATGCAGCGATGGTATCTGAGGTGACATCCCATGAATGCGGGAGAGGATCTGACTGCCGCATGACTGAATAGGGTAAGAGAACCGATGTCTTTTTTGGAATTGCGAGTTGGTCTGTAGTTGGTAACCCATTTGACGCCAGCATCCACCCGTACTGTTCCATAGCAGCGATAGCCATCCAGTGAGCTGCATCATCATTCACCGCAACCTGACGGATCGCATCTGCAAACTGCCCGCCTCCTGGTACTATGAGCAATGTTCGCGGACTGGCACGCAGAACTTGCAGGATTTCCGGGATATGCGGAGCGAGGCTGCCACCGAATTTTACGACAAGGGGTGATGAAGGGGCGCACTTCCGATGCTTGTCCTCTGGTGTCATTGTTCCGGGAAATGTATATCGTCAGATTATAAAAGGAGCATAGAGTACCTGAATCTCTATGCGCCGTATCATTGCCATTCTTCTTTTCTTCCTGTGCGTATGTTCGTGCAACGCGGTGCTGATTACGGAGTTCTGCCCGGATCCCTATGCCTATAATGATGAGGATGAATATGTGGTGATTTCCGGCAGCGGATCCCTTGACGGTATTACCGTGTCTGACGGAAAAGGCGGGTTCAGGTTCCCCCCGGGCTCCTCTGTTCATGGGCAGGTTACTATTACCCGCAATGCTGTAGCGTTTGAGAAAACTCATGGGAGACGCCCGGATTTTGAATGGCTTGATTATTCCCCCACGGTTCCGAATGTAATAAACGGGGACGCGCTCCGTATGGCAAACGGGCGGGATGTTCTTATGCTCTATGAGAACGGCAGACTCATTCAGACGGTAGCTTGGCCAGAGGATGTCACCGCCCGCGAAGGTCAGGTACATTATCTTGATAATGGCAGATGGGACCAGCGCGTCCTTATGCTCGGGCAGTCACGGTTGCAGCCGGCAACGTTTCAAAATGTGACGGTAACTACGTTTGTATCACCGGATTGCTCTCTTGAGGTGTTCTCTTCAGTTGTTGACCGGGCCCGGGATAACCTTCTCGTCAATGTGTATGAGTTTTCCAGTACAAACATGTCCACCTCCCTTATTGACGCACGCAAACGGGGTGTTGAGGTGGTGGTACTGGTTGAAGGTGGCCCGGTGGGTGGTATAAGCCCGGAAGAAAAGATGGAAATTTTCCGGATGAACCAGAGTGGCATTCCGGTTTTTGAGATGGCTGCCCCCGCGGGCGGGCATGCTCCCTACCGGTATGATCATGCAAAGTATCTTGTCATGGATAACCGTGCAGTTCTCCTGACGAGTGAGAATTTCAAAGCCAGCGGTTTTCCTCCTCGTGGCAGATCCGCAAACCGTGGCTGGGGGGTCTATCTTGAGAATGCGGAGTTTGCCGGGTATTTCTCCAATGTGTTCCAAACTGATGCGGGCGGGTATACAATCGTGCCCGTGTATGGATCGGCGGGCCCCTCCGAACCCGCATCCTCATCGGATTACACGGCTGATTTCACTCCGGCAACATTTAACGATGCGATTGTAACGCCCGTTCTGGCGCCGGACACCCGTGACCAGATAACCTGGCTTGTGGACTCCGCAAAGACGAGTGTTGAGATTGAACAGGCATACATCACCAATGAATCGGCAACAGAACTCAATCCCTATCTTGCCGCTGCGATTAATGCCTCACGGAGAGGGGTACAGGTGCGGGTGCTTCTGGATTCCTTCTGGTATAATGTGGAAGACACAAAAGACAACGACGAGATGGTCGCCCTGATCAATCGTATTGCTGCAAACGAACAGCTCCCGCTCGAAGCGCGGTGTGCCGATTTGGAGACAAACGGTATTGAGAAGATCCATAACAAAGGGGTAATTGTCGATGACCAAAAAGTGCTTGTCAGTAGTATCAACTGGAACAGCAATTCACCAAATTTCAACCGCGAAGCGGGTGTGATCATTGAGCATCCGGGCGTTGCCAGTTATTTCCGCGAAGTCTTTATGGATGACTGGAATCCCGCTGTGAAATCTCCCCGTCAGCAGGTTGATTATCTGAAAATTGCTGCGGTAATTGCCGTTCTCTGTCTTCTGGGCATTCTGTATTATCGAAAGCATCTTCGATAAGCGGGTGCGTTTTTTCCGTTGTTAAAAAACCCCCTGCCGGTAACGTTTGGCACGAGAAAAGAAAAAATCAAAAACGATGCGATCCGTCAAGTGACCTGCGATTCAAAACTTTTTTAATGCACACTGGCAGACGTCGCAGAGATTCATATCACTTTCTCCGGTGATGACGGCAAGTGCCCAGCGATCGATCAGTGCGTCAAGTTCCGTTGAGATTTCAACCGCACCGGCTCCCCGTTTTTTACTCAGATACTGTGATATTGCCGCCCTTGTGACACCAAGTCGCGTAGCTGCATCACTCTGACTGATTCCCTGATCATGTACCAACCTGTACACCATCTCCGCTCTCATAGGTGGTAGAAGCGTTCTTACCATCACATCACAGTGCATGAGTGTGCAGGTGTGTTTTGTCATACGACCACAGACAAGGCTTCGGTAACAGACACAGGACGGTTCTGGTAGATGATCTGTCGTGCATCCCGGAAGTTGAACTTTTCAATGATGAGATGGCGCTCTTTGAGTTTTTTTAATGCATAGCGAACCGTTCGTGGTGCCAGCTGGCTTTTCGAAACGATGTCCTTGTGGGTCATGGCACCACCTTTGTCCAGTATCCCGAGCACCGTTTTTGATGATGGGGGTAATGTTGTGTTATACATGGTTGATATGTTAACAGTGTTAACATATCAATCTATCGAGCATTTAAACCGGGGGCACTTACCGTTCTTTTATATGTTCGGGCATCAGGAACGGATCGCGCTCATTTTATTGATTAGCGTTGCTGTTGTGGTTCTTGCGTCGCACCTTGTGCTGAACACTCTTGGAAAGCAACCATTTGCTTCAGCGTTTTCCAACCAATCGTCCGAGGGCGAACTGGTTTTTACTTCCGGAACCGTGAATCAGGCAACGATTCTAAAAAATGGGGGTCATCTTCTCCTTGAGATGAATAACGTCACCATTTTTGTGCCTGCACAGGTTGCCGGGGACCGGTCTTTTTTTAAGGGAATGAATTGTTCAGTGTATGGGACCATCCACACCTATCAGGGTAAAAAGGAAATTCAGGTTTCTGCAGCGAGATGATATCCGGATTATCTCATAATCCAAACGGAAAATGTTTAGTTTTTCTCTGGAACATTGATAATAGATGCAGATATTTTCCGGAATACTATTTTTTTAAAAAAATTATTAAAACAAATAAGCAATGTAAACACATGAAACGAATTCTGGGACTTTTCGTACCGTGCGTTCTGATTACGCTTGTCTGTTTGTGTGGATGTACAAGTACCGCTCCTGCGGGACAGTCAGCAACATCGGCGCCTCTGGCGACGCAGACACAATCTGTACCAGTAACCGCGGCATCTGTAGCACTCACAACCGTCACTTCTGAACGGATCATTATCGATGAGAAAATTAACCAGAAGTCCGGATACGAATCCACATTCCAGAAATATGCATTTGAAGACTACGGTTTCCAGTATCTGTACCCGGGCGATTCTTTCAAAGTATCGATAAATTCCGACAAACCGGTGAATGTTCTGGTCATCGATAAGGATGATGAAATCAAATTTATGACGGCAGATCCGGAATGGTCCACTATTCTTAAAAAAGACCAGTGGGATTACAGTCCCCTTGTGCCAACATTCTCCCAGAGCAATGTCTTACGCAAGGATATGACATTTACTATCAAAGACAAAAGCAAGTATTTCCTCATCATTGATCCGCGATTTTCCAGTTCCCAGGACGGCTGGAGAGGTACCCAGCACGATGAAGTCAATACTGAAGTGAAGGTAATAAAACTCTAACCTTTTTTTTGGATATCCAACGGGGTTTACTTTTCCGGGTCCTGAATATTTCCCTGACTTTTCTGGAAGAATGAAAATATCAGGAGACTGAAGTGCCGGTATCCTTTTTTGATCCCTGCCTGGTGATTGCAGCAAGCGCGTCTTGTGCAGCATTTCGGACATCTGCATCAGGATCCTGAAGAATAGTGGTGAGTGGGGCAACTGCCCGAACATCACCGATCATGCCGAGTGCTCCTGCGGCAGTAGATCGAACCTTATGTTTGGGATCTTTTAGGAGCAGGATGAGGGGTTCCACCGCACGCACATCGTGAAGTTTTCCCAATCCCCAAGCAGCACCGATGCGGAGCCATTTTTCGGTTGAGGTAAGCGCTGCGATCAGAGGTTCAACTGCACGGGAGTCGCCAATCATTCCAAGTGATTTTGCGGCCAGCCACTGGACATCAACATAAGGATCCTTTAATGCAGTAATCAGGGGTTCTACCGCATCACGATCGCCAAGTTCACCTAACGCTTCTGCGGCTTTCCACCGGGAATCCAGATAATCGCTTTTCAGTAAATCGATAAGCCCCCTTACTCTTCGTTTATGGTCCATGGCAACTGTTGCTCCCGCATCAGGTGTCTGAACCACTTCTTCATCAGTCACCGGCCCGGGGGATTGTGAATCGTTCATTTCCATTCCCTTTAACCACCCTTTTGAAACAGGCAATGATAATCTTATGCCCTTCAGTTTGTTGTTGGACCGTGCGGGTGTACCCGTTCCTGATACAACCGCAAAATTACTCAAAATTTTGGTGATCGGGTTCTCGCGTAAAAGAGGGAACTCAAGGTAGAATTTCGAGATTTACTGAAAAATTTCTGACCGTGTGGGTAAGGGCGCCAAGGCTGATCACATCCGCACCAAGCGCCGCATAGTCCTTGATATTTTTCTCATCGATACCCCCGGATAGTCCGATCGTGACCGCGTCGCGTAGCCCCGCACTCGTCAATGCGGCAAGTGTTTCCCGGATGTGATCGGGACTCATATTGTCAAGCATGATGATGTCTGCACCGGCTTTTGCAGCAACCAGTGCGTCGTTTAGGGTTTCAACTTCAATTTCAATTTTTTTATACCGCGTGGCGTTTTTTGCAGCCCGTACTGCATCCGCAAACGGTACCAAAACGAGGTGATTGTCTTTGATGAGGATACCATCGCTCAGACTGGAGCGGTGTGGTTCGCCGCCTCCAAGAACGACTGCCTTTTTATCGAGCGCCCGAAGCCCGGACAGGTCTTTCTTGTTCCCGCTACCCGGCAGTGGGGGGTGATTTTGCTGACTTCACCGGCGAGACTGGTGTGTCCGGGTTCGATACCGCTCATCCTGCCGATAATATTGAGGACAGTGCGTTCAACAAGAAGAATCTTTTTGGCATTTCCGCGAAGTGACAGGAGCGTGTCTCCACGAGTTACCTGCGCACCATCGGCAACATCGCTTCTGACTAGAATGCCAAAATGGGTAAAAAGGGCAGTCGCTTCTTCAAGACCCGCTATGATGCCCTCCTGTTCAGAACGGAGCACAGCAGCGCAGGTGATATCCGGTATAATAGCGTCCGATGTTGCATCGCCAAACGGTGCGTCTTCTTCAATAAATGCAACAGATATTCGATTGGAATCATACAGGGTTACCCCGGAATAAATCTCATGTCCCTACCACAAACGGGTCATCCAGATTTTTTAACAGCGAGGATGGAAAGTGCGGCAGATAACTTCTTGCGGGTGCTCCGACTGGGGACGTTTGTCGCTTTGATGTAGGTCTCCCCAAAATCACCCTCGATAAACAGTTCATGGATATTTCTGTCCACCAGTGGATCGCGAGAGTTCTACGTCGGCATCCTGACCGGCGGCGAGACTCATCGCTACCGAAACATTGACATTTTTTGGGTATGCTTTGATGCATTCATTGGCCTTCCCGGAAAAAATGATCTGCCGGGACTCTGCAGTTATTCCAAGCGATTTCGGACTTTTTGTTGTGCGGAGGAGAAGTTTCTTTATGGGTGAAATCTTGCCGACTTTGAGATTGTCAAGCCCGAAAATGGCACCACTCGGGAAATAGACCTTTTGTCCGAGTTTTTTGCTGTTTCGTGGATGTCGTCTCTGAAAACCGGATCTGCAAGGACGCCCACGCTCATGATAACCAGATTTTTCCGGTGGGAAAGAACCGTCTTTGCATACACTTTTACCGCACTGACGGATGCGGCTTCCACGACGATATCGATATCTGCATTCAGGAAAGATTCAAACTTCTCATATGCCTGTCCATGGGAAAGTTCTGCGATTTCTTGTGCCCGCTGATAGACTTTATCATAGACCGGTGAGACCTCGAAACCCTCTGCATGCTGTGCAATAATGTGCCCGATATTACCGCAGCCGAGCAGCCCGATTCTCATCATGGTAAACAGATTATGGGTTTCATCGGTTAATTGTTGTGTTTATTCTGGTTTTCATCCGGAAAATCATGAATATTTTGTTGGTTGGTTTTCAAATGGAAATGGTAGTGAGGCGATGGTCACGGAAAAACTACGGCAACGATCGGTAATGGCAAGAATCCTGAAGTAACTGGGTGTGGTGATCAACGGGTTTATCCCCTTGGTTATACCGGAACTATTTGGATCAAACATGACCGGAATTATTTTTTTACCGGTGAGCGTATCACTTGATAATCTCCCTGTTACCAGAAAGTGTGAAGAAAAAAATCCGAGCGATTTATTAGCCGGAACGGTAATTATTCTTGTCCTTCGCGATACATGTCTGATAATGGTGATATGATATGGATGCAATTGAGACCGGTTTTAAGAAAATACTGCGAAAAAATTGATGAGATGAAAAAGAAG
This sequence comes from Nitrospirota bacterium, assembly GCA_963769335.1. Classification (GTDB taxonomy): domain Bacteria; phylum Nitrospirota; class UBA9217; order UBA9217; family UBA9217; genus JAJYKN01. The sequence goes on from CAVYLT010000053.1 coordinate 50,006, forward strand.
GAGCTTACCCTTTCTGAGGAGATTAAAACCCATGACGGGGAACTTCTGGGACGGCCGCCAGGTACTTGGTGAACAATCGGAGATCGGCCTGGAACGCCTTGACCGTGTTGTCGGAGAACCCCTGGCGGATCATGTGACCGTAGAAGGCGGAGCCGGCGGCGGCCAGTGACGAATTCTCAGTCAGGTCGACGGGCACCACGGCGACGGGACGGGTTCTCTCGTCCGTCGTGCCGCGTCCCGGGTTTGCCGCTGGGGAAAAGGACGAGTTGGTCGTCGCTCATGCGCACCTCCGACACCCGAAGATGGGCGTTGAGTTGATAGAATGTCTTCGTATAGTCCAGTATGCGCCCGTACGATACCAAGAAACGCGCGCATTGTCAAGCCGCGTTGAGCCCGGTAATGGCCACAAGTCCGGCCGGTCGCTACGTTGAACGTGACTGCCGCTGAACGACGACCACCCTTCCCCTCTCTGTCACCGTAGAGCGGGGAAGGGGTGGTTCTTGTCCAGGGGGTTGCGGCTGGTGGCGTACAGCCTCGCCGGATCCCGACACGCTACGTTCCCGCCAGATACCGCACCACATTGATGAATAGGTGGCGTCCGTCACCGGTCGTCCGCGCGGGCCGGCCTGGAAGCCCCATAGCAGGTAACGCGTGGCCTGCTGCAGCAGATCGTAGTGCGTCTGATCAGCGGG
>CAVYLT010000054.1:0-24930 GCA_963769335.1 Nitrospirota bacterium
AAAGTTATTGCGTCAACTTCAAACTTGATCTCGTCCAGAATGGGATATGCTTTCAAGATCGGATGGGATCCACAATATGCGCAGGCGAGTCCGGGAATACTGAATGAGGTGGAATTTATTGAGCAGGGCGCTTCATCGGTTTCACATCTTGAATATATAGATAGCGGTGCGCAAGAGGGATCTTTCATAGAAAAAGTCTGGACCGACCGCTACTCGCTTTCCTCCGGCTCCTATGTCCACAAGAGGGTTGCCAGATCATTGCTAAAGACCATTGACAGCGTCCGCCGATTGAAGCGATTTGTAAAAAAAAGGTGATGCCCGCCTGCGTAATCCGCAGGCAGCAGATTATCACTTCGCGTTCTCAATAAAGGGGAAAAAGGGTAATGATGAATACAACTGTCGTGCTTTCCTGTATGGGAGGGGAACAGGGCGAAATCGGGGTGGTGAGAACTTTAGGACGGCAGGGAGTGCCTATAACGGTATTATCTGAAAGCGAGGATACCATAGTACCGCGTTCCCGATATTGCAATAAAACGATTTACATGGACAATCTTTCCGCAGACTATGCCAAGACACTGAACATTCTTATCGATTATGCAAAAAAAGAAGATAGGAAACCGGTGCTTTTTCCAACTGCTGACCCTGACCTAAAATTAATTTCAGACCTGCGGGAGGAATTGGAAAAGTATTACTACCTGATTGTAACGAGGAAAGATTTGGTCGACGGCTTCATGGATAAACGCAAATTTTTTGACATAGCCGACAGGCACCGGTTCCCCATTCCAGGAACTTTTTTGCCTAATAGTCTGGAAGATGTTGTGACTTTAAGCAAAAAATTGCGATATCCCGCGATTGTAAAACCTTCTGTGCCGTCGGCCTGGACGAAACGTGCTGTTCAGGAAATCGTACAGCATAAGAAGGCGGTTATTGTTCGGTCAAGAGATCATCTCTTGGATATTTGTACGAAGCTGGCAGCCTACAGCATGGACATGATTATTCAGGAATATATTGGCGGAAGTGATGATAATCATTATGACTTGCATGTTTACATGAACAAGAAATCAGAGCCTATTGCCTTTTTTACCGGCAGAAAGACGAGAATTTATCCGGCTTATGCCGGGACGGGGTGCTTTGTCGAAAGCCTTTATATCAACGATCTCGTTGAACAGGGACTCCAAATGTTGAAGGAAGTCTCTTTTACAGGACTTGCAAATATCAATTACAAAAGGGATCCTACAACGAACGACTTCAAATTACTTGAAATCAACCCGAGAGTCAGTTCGTGGAATATACTGGATGCACGGTGCGGGGTAAACCTGCCATTTATTGCATATGCCGACGCCGTGGGAATATCCTTTGAACGTCCGATAAAACAGAGGGAGAACGTGAAGTATGTTTATCTTGAATCGGATTTCAAAGCGTTCCTTGAATATCGAAGGAATGGTCACTGGACCTTGCGGACGTGGTTATGTTCATTAAGAGGGAAGAAAGTTTACCAGATGTTCGCAATTGACGATCTCATGCCATTCTTAGTGGATATGCGAAAAAAAATGTATGCTTTGGTCAAAAAGCTATTAAGAGTTTGCTTTGTCCTGTGACTTCAAATCCACCTGGTCGGCTATAGTGCAGGCGGCAGGTTTTTAAAATGCTGACCGGCGTGCAGTTTGTTGAAGAACCCGTAGCAACCGCAGGAAACCCTCCCTGCCTCATTCATTGCAAAAATGAATCGAGCATATGATATACTTGTGCATAACTGAGCCATAACTCAGCAGCTCAAAGAGCGAGTACGCGTGGAAATAATACTGAAACTTAGGTCACGTTTTTTTTGATGCTTACTGCTGAGCACTTCAGTTTTTCAAAAGTCTAATGATTATACAAAAGGAGCAACCATGAAGACGTTATTACATTTGCCTAAGGCCGTAGTTTTATGCGTTTTTGGCGGGTCGCTCGGAGCGCTGAGTGTAGTAAGGACGTTGGGCCGGGCAGGAGTGCCCGTAACAGTAGTATCGGAAGACAAAGATTCCCTTTCTCTGGTATCAAAGTATTGTTCCGAAGCGATATACCATGAGAACTTCAGCAAGAATCACAGGACAGTTTCGGACTTCCTCATTCAATATGCCAAGAGACAGGATTCAAAGCCGCTGTTATTCCCAATTGCAGACCCCGACTTAATAATGGTGTCGGAAATGCGGGAAGAGCTGCAGGAATACTACCATTTGTTCATTTCAGAAAAGAATTTAATAGAGAATTTTATGGATAAACGCAAATTTTTTAATTTTGCGAACATACATAACTTTCCCGTTCCTAATACTTATATGCCGCATTCGATTGGTGATGTTTTAGAAATTAGTAACAGAGTTCAATATCCCATCGTTATCAAACCCGCAATACCTTCGGCATGGACACATCCCGAAATCCGGAAGGCGACTAATTACAAAAAAGCCATTATCGCGTGTTCCCGCCACGAGCTGATTGAATTTATGAAAAAGCTATTGACGTACAACAGCGATACGATAATTCAACAATTTGTTCCCGGAAGCGACGATCATCATTATGAATTGCAGGTTTATATGAACAAAAAATCAGAATCTATCGGCTTTTTTTCCGGTCAAAAAATTAGAATTTACCCAGCATATGCCGGCGGGGGATGTTTTGCAGAAAGCGTATATCTCGAAGGTATGATTAAGACTGGCATAGGGGCACTGAGGAAGGTCAATTATACAGGTCTTGCGAATCTTGATTTTAAGAAGGATTGCAAGACGAATGAAATGACGCTACTCGAAATAAACCCAAGAATCAGTCAGTGGAATATCTTAGCAACTACCTGCGGAATAAATCTGCCCTTCATTGCGTATGCTGATACTCTAGGAATTCCATTTGTCGTGCCGCAAAAAAAACAAACAGAAAGTATAAAATATGTATATTTGGAAAATGATGTCAGGGCATTTCGCGAATATCACACGAACGGCGATTGGACATTATGGGGTTGGTTACGTTCATTCAGAGGCAAGAAAGTTTACCAGATATTTACAGCGGATGATTTGAAACCATTCTTTGTGGATATGAAGAAAAATATGTTGAGTCTCGGCAAAAAGATATTAAGGTTGAGCTTTGCTTTCTGCTTGACATTAAACCAAGTTGCTGAAAATGGGTGTGATACCGTTAAGGAGACAAAGATAATATCAGCGGTGTTGAAGGCGATTTTATAATCATTTCCATTTTTTCAACAAGGTTTTCTTAAGACCTGTTTTGCCAGAATGGAAGGAAAGAAATTCCAACACTGCTGCGCGTGTTGCTCCTCCTCACTATAAAGTAGACCGCTTGGTTTATACCCTAAAATCGTGACTGATCCAGCACATTTTTATCAAATGCCCATATCGAAGAAGGGAAGGGTCGCGTGAAAAAATTGCAACTACTCCAAGCTGCAGTGCTCTCAGTGCTTTTATTGCTATTCCAGAGTGGGTTCTCACACGAATCAGCACTGAGAGGAAATGACGCAGCCGGCAATGCAGATGGCGCTCCCTTAGTTGTCTATACCGACATTGTTTCCGGTCCCAACGTGGGAGGAGAAAACAACAAAGGTGCTTATCTCTCGGTTTTCGGCAAGAATTTCGGCAGCAAGGGCCTTGGAACAAGAGTAAAGGTGTACATCAACAATGTTGAGGTAGATAACTATAGATATTTAGGCCCGTCCAAAGGAAGGCCGGACATTCAACAAATTACCATGCAGGTCGGTGCTCTTGGACACCCGAAACCGGGAGTGCCTCTCCCGATTAAGGTCGTTGTAAACGGAGTTGCGTCGAATACAGATCAGACGTTTATGGTCCAACCGGGTGACGTCCTGTTCGTGGATAATGTCAGGGGAAATGACTTAACCGCCAGAAAAAACGACATCTCTCATCCGTGGCGGCATGTACAACTGCATGGGAGAAATCCGTCAAGCGGGGCGATCGGCTCAATGCGGGCTGGAGACACGATGGTGCTGCGGGGAAAAGGCGCTGTCTGGACGGACTTGGGCTTCGATGACGGGGCCGCGTATTTCCTCAAGTTTCTCAGAGTTACGGGCAACCGGCCAACAGGCCAAAAAGGCCATGGCCCGATTACCGTGATAGGGTATCCCGGCGAAGATATTTACATTCGTCCTGTAGCGCCGGCGGCATTTGGAGTCATTGCAGGCGTTAATGGCGATAATTTCCCGAACGATTCAAAGTGGATAACAATAGCAGACCTTCGGGTCGAGGGCGGCGAGCATGACGGCCCCATCAATCTGGAGGTGCTGGGTGATCATTGGCGAATCGTTAACAATGATCTCTCAGCTCCCGACGCCCCGCCAACTTCCCGATCGGGCGGTGTTGCCGGGAATGGGGTGGATGTGAAAATCCTTGGAAACCACATCCACGACATATCGGGAAACGGTCAGGAAAATCACGGTATTTATATAGACCGCGCTCATGATTACGAAATAGCCTACAACAGCATCCACAATATTACGGGCGGGAATGGGATACAGTTCTACAATGTGTGGAAGGGCACTATTTACAACGTGTCTCTTCATCACAATATAATCCATGATGTCCGCAAACATGGGTTGAACATAGCCGATTCCTCCGGAACTGGATTCATTGTTTATAACAACGTTGTTTATAATACGTATAAAGCTGGGCTTCGTTTCAACACCAACAATGTCCGGGGCATGCGGGTTTTCAACAACACTTTTTATAACACGGTAACTTCCGGCTATTCAACGTTTTATGGCGCCCTTACGAACGATTGGCGATTGCCTCCCGATGCTCTCGATATCCGGAATAATATCTTCGTGCCTCACGAACGAACGTCGTATCTGGGGGGGACCGTCGGATTTGACGCAGGTCACGGGGTAATCAGCAACAATCTCTGGTACGGAGGGAGAGGGTCAGTTCGCGGCGTCGACACGGCGCCGATATCGGACGATCCGAAGTTTGTCGATGCCGACGCGGCGAATTTTCATCTCGCGCCGGGAAGCGCGGCGCTTGATGCAGGTTCTCCGGCAGTTTCACAGATCGTGCATGATGATTTTGATATCGTTGTAAAACGACCCCTGGGAGCCGGTTTTGACATCGGAGCTTATGAGATGTCGGCGCCATGATGACGATTATTGAAATATCTCATCATGGACACCAATGTGGCATCCGTATCGCAACCGGCTTCTGGGGCCCGCTTAGTATTTGCAGAAAAACTGTTTACGGCGCATATTCAAACGCTCCGATGTCATAGGCGCTTCCCTGCGGTCTGGACGTCGTAACATCGAAATCGTTCGCCACGACACCAGACACGGTCGAGGTACCGTGGTCGATAGCAGGACTCGTGGCCTGGAGGTGGAAGTCGACGCCATTGGACACGAATTTTGGATCAATTGTCTGCTTGCCGGTATCCCATGATGGCGGGGTATCCGTGCTTGTGCCGTAGTAAATGTTGTTCGACCAGGGGCCCATTGTGGAACTGAAGCTGACAGCGCCCGCAGTGTAGCTTGTGTTCGCATGGGTGTAGAAGATATTGTTCATGACTTCCAGGCCGCCCGCCGGGATGTTCCAGTCGCTGCAGATGGCTCCGTAAAGATCACCGTTTATTCCGTTCGCATTGCTGTTATAGATGGTATTATTGTAGATCTTGGCGTCAACCAGTGAATTCGTGTTGAACCGTATGCCGCAGCCTTCCGCTGATGAGAAAATGCCTCCTACATTCTCGCCGGTATTATAGATGACATTGTTGTATACAACGATCCCGCTTGTTGTCGTATCGGCGATGTTCACCCCGTGCTTGGAAATGTCGTGGATCAGGTTATGATGGATGTTCACGTTGTAGATATTCGGCGTCGTGCCCGAGCTGTTATACAACGAAATGCCGCAGCCGCCGGGGACATTGATAATGTTATTATATGCAATCTCATAATCATTCCCCGCATCGAAGTACATTCCATGATACTCCTGCTGGGACCCGCCTCCCATATCATGGATGTTGTTCCCTACGATGACATCGAAACGACCGTCGCCGGTGACAGCACCGGCCCGCGCCGTGCTGGGTGCATTGGGAGAGGACAGATCGTTATTCATCACTCGCCAGTAGTCACTCAAGACCTGAAGGTTCACCGTGCCGTCGTGGAAGGTCGTATTACCAGCGACGCTGCCGATCACCGTCAGGTTTGCAATAACGATGTATTTTGCATTGAAACCAGAACCGCCGCCTGAAATCACACCGAAATTGCTTGTATTTGTCGGATGGATAGTGACGGTCTCCGCAGGATAGCTCGTGACCGTAATATATCCATGGCCTGCTGCGCCTGTCGGCGCGTTCCCCGCAAAGTTATAGAATTTCAACCAGTAGCCGTCCCATCCGTCGCCGGTATAATTTCCTCCACGAAGGACAATGGTATCGCCCGGGACGGTTTTCCCGATAGCCCCTGAATCATAGCCCGATGATGTCTGGACGTTTTTCCATGGGTGGGTTATGTCGTTTTTTACCGCCGTAGAATCGTTCCCGCTTACCGGGTCGACGAACAGGAAACCGCTGGGTTGCACCGTAAAAGTCTGGTCCGTATTCGAAGAGACCCCGTTGACAACGACTTTGATCGGGAGCGCCACCCCGGATGCAGGATTGCCGAGAGCACCGACCTGTACGGTGATCTGCTGGATGTCAGAACGTCCCTTGGAAGCGCCGAGGTACCTATAGTTGTCCACCTCGACGTTGTTGATGTAGACCTTTACCGTGGACCCCAAACCCGTGCTGCCGAAGTTTTTCCCGAAGAGGGACAGATAGGCGCCCTTATTGTTCTCGCCTCCCGCAACCGGACCGGCCACGATGTCCGTATACAGGATCTGGGGGGCTCCGGACGGCGGTGCCGGCGACGATACACTCAGTGTCGTCGTTCCAGTACGGAGACCCAGTGTACATGAAATTATTGTCGTTCCTCCGGTCACTGACGTAGCCAATCCCTGTGAACCGGCAGCATTGCTGATTGTCGCTACACCCGTAGAACCTGAACTCCAGGTCACTGATGCCGTTAAGTTCTGGCTGCTGCCGTCGGAATAGGTTCCTGTCGCGCTGAACTGCTGGGTTGCCCCCTGGACAATGCCGGGATTGGCTGGTGTGATTGCGATGGACACGAGCGTCGCAGCAGTCACGGTCAATGTCGTGGAACCCGATACGGCTCCCGAAGTTGCCGTGACGGTTGTCGTACCGATAGCTGACGGAGTGGCCAATCCTTTTGAGCCGGCTGCATTGCTGATCGTCGCTACCCCGGTAGAGCCTGCACTCCAGGTTACCGATGTCGTCAGGTTCTGAGTACTGCCGTTGGAAAAAGTTCCCGTGGCAGTGAACTGCTGGGTTGTCCCGAGAGCAATGCTGGGGTTGGTCGGCGTTACTGCGATTGACGCAAGCGTCGCCGCAGTTACGGTCAACGTCGTGGAATCCGATACGACTCCCGAAGTTGCCGTGACGGTTGTCGTACCGATAGCTGCCGGGGTCGCCAGTCCTTTTGAACCTGCTGCATTGCTGATGGACGCCGTGCTTGCCGTGCCTGAACTCCAGGTTGCCGTGGTCGTCAAGTTTTGAGTGCTGCCGTCGGAGAAAGTAGCCGTGGCAGTGAACTGCTGGGTCGTCCCGAGAGCAATGCTGGGGTTGGTCGGCGTGACTGCGATGGAAACGAGCGTTGCTGCGGTCACGGTCAACGTCGTGGAACCTGATACGGCACCCGACGTTGCCGTGATCATTGACGAACCGATAGCGGCCGGGGTTGCCAGCCCCTGTGATCCGGCGGTGTTGCTGATGGTCGCCACCCCCGCAGCGCCGGAACTCCAAACTACCGCGGTCGTCAAGTTTTGAGTGCTGCCGTCGGAAAAAGTGCCTGTGGCAGTGAACTGCTGGGTCGTTCCCAGAGCAATACTGCGGTTGGTCGGAGTAACGGCGATGGACACAAGTGAAGCCGCAGTCACCGTCAGAGTCGTTGTCCCCGAGATCGTTCCGGATGTTGCCGTGATCGTTGTTGAGCCTGTTGCTGCAGGCGTGGCCAATCCCTGCGAACCAGCAGCGTTGCTGATGGCGGCGACGCCGGTACTGGATGAACTCCACGCAGCCGCTGTTGTCAGGTTTTGGGTACTGCCGTCGGAGAACGTCCCGGTTGCGACGAACTGCTGGGTTGTCCCTAGGGCAATGCTTTGGTTCGTCGGAGTGATCGCCAACGAGACAAGCGTCGCCGGCGTCACCGTAACCGAAGTAGTTCCTGAAATCGTAGTTGATCCTGAAGTTTGTCCCCAAGTTGCTTTGACGGTTGTTCTGCCGGTGTGTCTGCCCCAAATATGCCCGCAGTGGCCGGACATAGACCTCAAATTATCTATAGTCACTACGTTTGTATCAGACGAACTCCAGGTTACGGAGTCGGTAAGGTCTTTTGTCGAGTTGTCTGAGTAGATACCGGTTGCCGTTAATTGCTGGTCAGTATCTAAGGCGATTGCCGTATCGGGGGGCGTTATTGCAATCGCCTTGAGCGTAGCATTTCCATTTGAGGAGACCTGGATATTTCCGGCTCCACATGCTGCCAGGCTCATAATAAGTATTGTTGCCCCAAGAACCGCGCATATCTTTGCTCTTAACATATTTATGCCCTCCGTGCGTACAAGATTTAAAATCGTTGGAGATTTTCTCTGGCGGCACGGCGGACATTGATTCCTAAGACGTTAGTCCCGTTGCTCTGCGTCCCAGGGTTTCCCCTGGTTTGCTCTGAGCAGAGAAAGCAAAATGTGTCTGTTCTTCCGGATACTGTTGGCGATCGTGAAAGAAGCTCAATTCACATTGATGCAATCATAGCGTAGAACAGGGATAGAGTCTGTGATTCCGGTTACAAAGACAGGGTGTGATTCCGATCACTATTTTTCATGCGCAGCCCCGAATGATCTGATGCGTGAAACAGGTTTCAATTATATTCTTTAGTGAAGGTCATTTGCTGCTTCGTTGGTTCCGTCATCACAGAATGCAGTTAAGCCCTCTGTTATATACGGAGACGATGAGATGTCAAAACTTGGGAATAAACAACTTCCACCAATAACGCACCCCAATATGTCAAACAATACTCGAAAAGACAAAATGCCGCTATTTTTGATACGCATTATTTTGGAAATCGTTTTTTTGTGTATCCTTGCAATCGCTGACGTCCAAGGGGGCAGTGAATATGCTTATGCAGGTACTCCGGACAAGTTCGGCAATAATGCAGATGTCTATTCTATATCAGTTACACCTGGTCTGGTGCCTTCAGGAACCTATCCAGCAATTGTGGGTTTTATCCATAATACGTCGAGTTTGAAAAACAGGAACCATGGGAAGGCGGTTTTAGACGTCACGGCTCTCATAACGTATCCCAATGGGGCACAGAAGAGTTATCTGTGGCATGACGTAAACTTTACGGCGAATCAAAGAAAGTCCTATACTTGTGGCAACAACTACGACATTCATCAAATTGGAATATACAAAGTTACCTATTCCGTATACAATAGCGGCAAAAAACACCGTTATAAATCACTTTCAAAATATTTTACAGTGTCCAATCCTTCCGAAGCGGCGCATACGGCTCCTTCGTCGGAAACCACAAAAAAAACGCCTGAAGGCGAAAGAACGCGTCAGGCCCTTAGAGAGTCCGTGCCTGCGGAGTCAGCGGCTCAAGAAATGATGACGAAGAATACCGGGAAACTTTCAACGCATGATCGTCAGCCTCTTAAAGTCCCCGGCGCTGAAAGACAACTCGTCGGCATCGGGGGATATATAAACGCTCTGAACTTCAGCGGTGGTCCAACCCTCATCCTCTGGCCCTTGAGAAATCTCGCTGTCCAGGGGACCTATGGCGTCGGTACGTTTACCTCCTATGAGGCAAGGGTATTTTACAGGTTCTTTCTGTCACAACACCTTCATCCGTATGTTGGAGCAGGTTATCTCCATGCCGAACGGAGTGCTCATGTCCTCGGAGTTGCCGTGAAGATTGCCGACGACGGTTTTACAGCCTTTGGAGGAGTTGAGATTCCCATAAATAAAAGACTGTCCGGCTATATTGATGTTTCCGGGACGTCTATGAAACTGAAAAAAGATGTTGCCAACGGGGGCTCTCAGGCAACGGCAACGGTAAAATACAGCCCTATCAGTGTGTCCACGGGGCTTGTACTCTATCTCTTCTAGGACACTGGTCCTGTCCCGATCTGCCATGTCGGGTGGATCTGTTCCTAAAATGGCGTAGAAATGCAAAATAAAACAATTTCGTGAAACGTCGTCTTTGCCGATGGGTGTTATCCGGAGAAGGGCAGTACATGGGTGAAACGAAGCTTAAGCAGTCGTGGTTATTAAATCGCCATCGCTTGTGTGCCGGTTTATTCTCCCTTGCCTTTTATTTTATGTTTACCTCTTGCGGCGGCGAGGTTCAGATCACTACGCATATCGCGACGTTGGCGTCGATCGCGGTGACTCCCGTCAATCCTTCTATTGCAGGTGGAACAACTCAGCAGTTCACGGCTCTAGGGGTTTTTTCAGATGGCAGCACCCAGAATCTGACCACAACAGTGACATGGAGTTCATCCGACACCGCCGCGGTGACCATCAGTAATGCGGCGGGTTCACAGGGGCTTGCCACTGCAACAACGGCAGGAACCTCAACGATCACTGCCGTGTTCGGCGGTAAAACAGCCTCTACGACGCTGACCGTGACCTCTGCAACGCTCGTCTCAATCGCGGTGACCCCTGTTAACCCTTCTATCGCAAACACGACAACACAACAGTTCACCGTCCGAGGGACGTTTTCAGACAGCAGCACCCAAGACCTGACTACAGCGGCAACTTGGGGTTCAGCCACAGCGAGCGTAGCAACAATCAGCAGTGCGGCTGGCTCTCAGGGGTTGGCTACGGCGATTGGGGCGGGCACAACTGTTATTTCTGCGGCATATGGCGGGAAAACAGATTCTACGACCTTGACAGTTAGACTTGCATCGGCACTGACTTCAATCGCGGTCACGCCTGCGAATCCAACAATTGCAAACGGGTCGACCGAGCAGTTCACTGCCACAGGGACATATTCAGACAGCAGCACCCTGGACGTGACTGCATCGGTTACCTGGAGTTCATCGGATACAGGTGTAGCTACCATCAGTGACGCAGCGGGTTTCAACGGCCTTGCCACGCCGATTTCTTTCGGAACAACAACTATTACGGCGACATTGGGCGGCATTTCCGGAGCTACCATACTTAATATTTCTCCCCCCGTTATGCCGTCCGGAGCCCCCCAGGTCCTGTATACGGACATCGTGGCCGGTCCGGTTGCGGGAGGCGAGAACAATAAGGGCGCCTATCTGTCCCTCTTCGGGAAAAACTTCGGCAGCACGGGTTTGGGGTCCACGGTAAAGGTCTACATCAACAACGTCGAGGTGGACAACTATAGGTACGGCGCTTCCAAGGGACGTTCTGACATCCAGCAGATCACCGTACAGGTCGGTGCTCTCGGCAATCCTGCATCCGGGGTGGCGCTCCCGATCAAAGTCGTTGTCAACGGGGTCTCTTCGAATACGGACCAGACTTTTACGGTGCAACCCGGCGGTTTCCTGTTCGTCGACCCGGTAAGCGGGAACGATTCTACGGCGGTAAAAAACGACATAACCCACCCATGGAAAAACGTCCAGACATCATCGGGCTATGATTCAGGGGCTATCGGGAAAACCGTTCCGGGCGATACCATTGTCCTTCGTGGAGGAAATTATACCGGCGACGGATGGGACGGCTACTGGTTGAAATTCTATAACTTTGCGGGGAACGCGCCGACAGGCGCAGCAGGCCATGGATATATTGCCGTTCTCGGTTATCCGACAGAAACGATTTACATTCACCCCACTTCCCCGACCAATTACGGGGTTATCTCGGGAGGCGGTTCTGCTTATCATGCATCGTATATCGTCATCGCCAATGTGAAAGTCGAAGGCGGCAGCTCAGGCAACACGACATTTCATGACGGCCCGGTCAATCTGCAGGTCCTGAGTGACTACTGGAGAGTGGTGAATAATGAACTGCTGTCCCCCTACGCACCCTTCGATGCGAAGGCCGGCGGCATAGCAGGTGACGGCCGTTATGACAAGTTTTTGGGAAATAATATTCATGATACCGGCGAAGATCAGAGCAATTCGAATGAGGAAAATCACGGGATCTATATTGACGCCGGCAACGATTATGAAGTGGCATACAATGTTATTCACGATATCCCCGGCGGGTCTGCTTTCCAGACCTTCAACAGCTCAGGAACGACGTCGGATATCCACAATGTACTGATTCACCACAATTTGATATACAATGTAACAAATCCTCACGGCAAACACGGCATCAATATCGGGGATACTTCAAGCACGGGATTTGCGGTTTATGATAATATCCTTTACCATATCGCACGGGGAGGCATCCGTTTCAACACCCAGGACCTGCACGGATGCAAAATTTACAACAATACATTATACGATATAGGCTTTTACAACAACTCCCCCTTGTATACTCCGATAATGAGTGATTGGAACTTACCTTCTGATGCTCTTGATGTGAAGAACAACATCATCTGGCCGTCCTCCGGGATCGCCTATACAGGCGGGGCGGTCGGGGTTGATAATAGCAACGGTACGTTCTCAAACAACCTGTGGTATGGCGGATCGGGTTCCTCACCCTCATTTGATGGTACAAAAGTAACTGCCAATCCCCAGTTTAGTAATGCTGCAGGCGGTGATTTCCACCTTCAGTCAAGCAGTCCCGCCATCGACAAGGGGAATTCGGCTGTGTCGGGTCTGGTGACGAATGATTTTGACATTACGACGTCGAGACCGCAGGGAACCGCCTATGACATCGGAGCGTTTGAATATGCGCCGTAGCTATACGACGGAACTTCGGCTTGAGGAAGAACAGACAAAAGAAGCGAACTGATTCGAAGAAGGAAGGTAAATCGCTTGGTGAAAGCTGAGTCCAAAATACAGTCGATAAAAAAAATTGCTCTATTTTCATCACTGACCTCGGATGAGTTGCGCACAATCCAGGAAAAAATTCTTTTTAAGAAGTTCTCGAAAAATGAAATCATCCTCCGTGAAGAGCATACGAATGACTATATGTATGCAATTCTCGACGGAGAGGCCAAGGTTGTACAGACAACTGATGAAGGAAAAGAAATAATAATCACAGTACACCAGTCAGGCGATTTTTTTGGGGAACTTACCATGATCGATGGTAAAACGGCACCTGCTACCGTGTGTTCCACGAAAGACTCTGTCATAGCCATAATATCGAGACAGGATTTTTATATTTTGCTGCTCAGTCAGAACAAAGTACTTGAAAACCTGCTTCAGATACTCTGTTCGCGACTTCGCGAATCCATGAAAAAAATACAAATGCTCAATTTTAATAATGCTGCTCAACGGATAAAGATGCTGTTCCTCATGCTTTCGGAATCCTATGGCGAGAAAAGTGCGGACGGCACTATCTTGAAGATAAAGCTTATTCATCAGAACATTGCCGATATGACGGGACTAACACGAGAAACAGTGACAAGAATATTGGATAAGTGGCAGAAAGGCGGAGAGATAAAGATTCTAAAGAGTAAGTTTATTCTTCTTAAGCCGGAATTTGAATCGATTACTTTTTAATAAGGACTCGCAACGTTGGCCTTTATGAATTAATTTCCGTCTGGGCCAAAGGAGATGACCAGTAAACGTCAATAAGGCAGAAACAACCTGATATGGTTGACAGTGTCAAGAGCAAAAAAGTTTCCTTGCCCCTTTTTTATTTAAGGGTTATATGGTCAAATTGCTCCAGTGCATAAGGAGGGACGGGGCCGACTTGTGCGACGTTTGATCACTCTGATATTCGCGGGTTTGACCGCAAGACCTTTCTTCGCCGCGGAGCTGCCTCGCTCTAAAAGCGGAAGTTCGGCATAGCCTTATTCCATAGGTTGACCGAGGGCTCTCCGTAAACGTGGCCGCGTCCCCGCTTATGTTCTGGATGATTGTTTTTATTGTTCGTTTGCGTCCCTCCCTTCGGTGGTGTTGTGTTATTTGATACTCTTATGCGGTCTGATGCTGTACTTCTCGTGCAATTGCCCAGATGAAGCCGCATAGCTCTCTTGCGATGGCGGTTACTACTTTGTTTCTGAGCTTCCCTTGGGCCGTAAGTTTACGGAATCGGCCGCAAAGCCGCAGCTGGGCTTTCCAGGAGATGTCGCAGACGTTTTTCGGCAGCCCTTCCTGGCGTTTAAGGATCACCCGGCTGACGCGGGCTGGAAAACTGTATGCTTGTGCTGCTTCTATGAGTGCGCGCCGGACGTGAGTGTTTCCGGTTTTGGTGATGCCTCCTCGCCGGGTGGTGTCGCCGCTGGAGTGTTCGGAAGGAACCAGTCCTAGATAGCCCATGAGTTGCTTGGGGTTTTCAAAACGGCCCAGGTCCCCGATCTCGGCCATGGTGGTCGCGGCGGTCACATCAGCTATGCCGCGTAATGCCTGGATCGCGCGTACCACAGGAGCAAACTTGCATAAGGGAATGAGCTTTTGAATTTGCTCTGTGAGCCGGGACACCCTTTCCGTGCTTTCCTTCACGGCATGTATATACTCTTGCAACGTGATTTGTTGCGCAGGGTGCGGCATTTTTATATAGGAGAGCCAGCGCATGTGGGCCTGGGTCCAAGTGGATTCCCCGGAGTAACGGTGTCCGTGTCGCAGCAGTATTGCGCCTAATCTTTGTCGGGCGGTGCGTTGGGCTTTGATCGCGTCTTCTCTGCCGCGCGTCAGATCCCGCATGGCTTCATCATCCTCTTGGGGCACGTAAATAGGAGTCAATTCTCCAGCTCGATGCAATTTTGCAAGGCTCTCAGCATCACGACGATCGGTTTTTACGCGGTTGCCGCTTTTTTTCGGAATCAGCGAGGGTGCCACAACCGTACATTTGAAGCCTTTTTTAGTCAGGTGGCGATAGATTTCATAACCGCATGGCCCAGCTTCATAAACAAAGTGCAGTTCCGATCCTTTGCTTTCAAGCTTTCTGATGGTTTTGTCCAGTGACGCCATGTCGCCGCCGATCTTGCCGTAGTATCGAACTTCTTGATTGCCGACGGTTTCAGCTGTTGCTATGGCTACGGAGTTTTTTGCTGAATCGAGACCAACGATTGTGATAGAATTCTGCATGACCTGCCTCCTTGTTTGTGGCTCTGTATTTGGACTCCTTGTGAAGCCCAATATAACCCACGGCGACAAGGGGCAGGTCACTTTTCAACTGTCAACCATTATGTCTAAGCTGGTTACTTAAAAATGTCCATTTTTTGTAACGTATGCAGCAGGGGCCACCCATACTACCGACGGCGCCCTGATCTTAATGAGAATAACCCAGTTTACTCAAAGATTTCCATGGATATCACGGGAGGGGCGGGTAATGGAACAGGAGAACATTGGAATACGGAAAACCAGCAAGGCAAAAATCCTTCTCGCCGAAGATAACCTGACTCAGGCAAGTGTGATGAAGGACTATCTGGAGAATAACGGCCATGAGGTCATCCATGTAGAAGATGCTGCAGCCGTCTTCTCTATCGTCGAAAAACACAGCCCGGACGTTATTCTCCTGGCGCGCCTTTTGTCCGGCATTGACGGTACTCATATCTGCCGAAGTCTTAAAAATAACAGCGAAACGAGCGGGATTCCCATCATTATGCTTTCGAGCAAGAGCACCACGTTAGACAAAATTGTCGGTTTGACGGCGGGCGCTGATGACTACATCCCTGAGCCGTGTGATGAGGATGAGTTGAGTGCCGTGATCATTGCCAGGCTGAGGACAAAAACGGAGTGGGATGATCTTAAGCAGACGACCAAACAGTTGAAAGAGATGCTCACGCGGGTTGAAACGCTTGCGAGTGTGGATCCCCTGACGGGCCTCTTTAACAGGCGGCGTTTCGAAGCGGTTATCGAAAAAGAATTCAAACGTTCGGCGCGCTATAATGTTCCGCTCAGCTGCCTGATGCTGGATATCGATCACTTTAAAAAAGTGAATGATACATTCGGGCACGCGGCGGGAGATGGCGTGCTTTGTGATACGGTGAAGGTCATTCAGAGCAGTATCCGCGATGTCGATACGGTTGCGCGCTGGGGCGGCGAGGAGTTTGTCATTATGAGCCCGAATACCCCGAAACAAAGTGCGTTGGTCGTCGCGGAACGAATTCGATCAAGTATGGCGCAACAATCATTCAAGAGTGCAGCCGATAAGAAAATCACGATCAGTATCGGCATTGCCGATATTCCGGATCCGGCAATCAGCACACAGGAACAGTTGATCAATGCCGCCGATCTGGCCTTATATGACGCGAAAAAGAGAGGACGAAACAGGATCTGCCTGAATGGTCCGCTGGAGCCATAAATGATGCGGTTTCCACTTGGCATAGTTTACGGGACCGTCTCTGGTGCCTTCAAGCTATCATATCCTGGATGCGGACGTCGGCCGATCAGTCACTCCGATTGGTCTAACAGCTATGAACCCTGATCGGAACTGCCAGGGTTATGGGAAGGGTAGGGGATTATGAAACAAAAGACTAGCAAGAGCTGCCAGGAGAAACTCGAGCTGGAAATCAGCGGGCGGAAACAAGCAGAAGCGGCTCTCAAAAAGGCCGAAGCCGACATGAATGCCATATTTGCCAGCATCCATGATCCCTTCTGCATTATTGACAGCAATTTCCATATTACACGTGCAAACAAGGCATATGCCCTGCTGCAGCAAAAAACCCTCAGCGACCTGATAGGGAAGCCCTGTTATCAAGCATTGAAAAACAAAAACAGCGTTTGCGAAGCATGCATTGTTCAAAAAACGTTTTTATCCGGAGTATCCTGCTCCGAGGAACAAAGGGTGATTTCTCCCGATGGCACGACGTGCTGGCGCGAGATTACTACTAATCCCATTCGTGATGACGGCGGCGCCGTTGTTCACGTTGTCAAGTGTAAAAAGGATATAACGGGGCGAAAGAAGGTTGAGGAGGCGCTCCGTGATAGCGAGGACCGTTATGCCCTGTCCGCCCGTGGTGCGAATGACGGATTGTGGGACTGGAACCTCCGGGAAAATAAAATATACTTTTCCTCCCGCTGGAAATCGATGCTTGGCTACGGTGATCAGGAAATCGGCGAAAAGGCCGAAGAGTGGTTCAGCCGGGTCCATCCCGATGACAGGGTTGAACTCGAAGCCAGAATAGCTGCTCACGTCCAGGGGCGGATTCCGCACTTTGAGGACGAATATCGCATCATGCATAATGACGGAACCTATCGGTGGGTGCTCAGCCGCGGAATAGCAGTGAGGGCGGAAGATAATCGCGCCTACCGCATGGCTGGGTCGCAAACGGATATAACGCTCCGAAAGAATGCAGAAGAGCAGCGGGTGTTCGATGCCTTTCACGACACGCTCACAGGTCTGCCGAACCGCGCGCTGTTTCTGGACCGGCTCCAGCAGGAAATCATCATATCCAAGCGTCGGTCCGAGGCCCGTTTTGCGGTCCTCTTTCTCGATTTGGACCGGTTCAAAGTAGTCAATGACAGCCTCGGCCATATCATCGGGGACCAGCTTCTTACGGCAGTGGGTCGCAAGCTTTCCGACTGTATTCGTCCGGGTGATACGGTCGCGCGGCTCGGCGGCGACGAGTTTGCCATCGTCCTGAAAAAAATCAGAGGACTTCCGGACGCCGTCGATGTCACGGCGCGCATTCACAATAACCTGTCGACGCCGCTCATCATCCAGGGACATGAGGTGTTTACCTCGGTCAGCATCGGGATCGCGATGGGGTCAGAACGGCATGAGCGTCCGGAACAGGTTCTGCGCGACGCTGAAATCGCCATGTACCAGGCCAAGGCGAAGGGAAGGGCCTCATATGAAATATTTGAGATAAAAATGCATTCGATCATTCTCGACCGTCAGCAGCTGGAAATAGATTTGCGTCAGGCCCTGGACCGCCGGGAATTGCTGCTTCACTACCAGCCCATCGTCAACTTGAAGACCCGACGGCTCATCGGTTTCGAAGTCCTCGTCCGTTGGAACCATCCGAAACGCGGCCTGCTTTATCCGAAGGAGTTTATTCCTTTGGCTGAGGAGTGCGGGGTGATTGATGATATCAGCGATTGGATCCTCAGAGAGTCCTGCCGCGAACTTAAGAAACTGCAGGAACACTATCCCTCCGATCCACCCCTGATGTTCAGCATCAACATCTCGGGAAAACAGTTTACGAAGCGGGATCTGGCGGCTGAGTTGGCGGGCATTATCAAAGAATCGGGAATCGAACCACGCACATTGGCCTTTGAGATCACTGAGAGCATGATAATGAAAAACGTTGAGGCAGCCGTGGCGACCATGAAGGTCCTTCACGAGATGGGGGTACATATCCATGTCGACAACTTCGGCACAGTCTTTTCCAGCCTCGGCTATTTGTACCAGTTTCCGTTCGATGCGCTCAAGATAGACCGTACGTTTATCGGCAAGCTCTCGGCCGACGGGAAAAACCAGAAGGTAATCCTGTCGATAATTTCTTTGGCCAACAGCCTAAACCTCGACGTTATCGCTGAAGGCGTCGAGTTGTCACATCAACTGTCGACCGTCAAGGATTTGAAATGCCACTACGGCCAGGGATATCTTTTTGCTCAACCAATGCAATTCAGCGAGATCGATACATGGATGCAAGCCGATAAATTCGCCGGCTGAGACGGTTGACCTAATAAATGCGTCCCGGGAACCCAAATCCGACGGCCGTCCCTACAAGTCCAATATGAGCCACTTCATGCCATGCTATATTATTTTTGACAAAAAGCCTTCGTACATGGTATTGTACGGTGGCTCTGGAGAGGGCTGGCCTTAATCCGGTCCTTCTGCCAGAACGTCTGTCTCCTGTCACGTGGCAGGTTGGGGCTATCAGGGAGGAACTGCTGATAGCCTTTTTGTTTGCGACCTTGCTCCGGAGACAGGAGGACGGCCGTTATTATCAGTCTGTCATAGAGAATAGAAAGAAGGTATTCCGTGAGTTTCAGTTCATTCAAGTTTCATCCCCAGATCGCGGCAGGCATCGAAGCCCAGGGCTACGACACGCCGACGCCGATCCAGAAGCAGGCAATCCCGCCGGTCCTCGAAGGCCATGATGTCATGGGCCTTGCCCAGACCGGAACGGGCAAAACCGCCGCCTTTGTCCTTCCCATCCTCGAACGACTGCTCCCCCTGCCCCGCAAGACGGTTCGGGCGCTCATCATTGCCCCGACGCGCGAGCTGGCTGAGCAGATCCACGTGGCAATCGGAGAGCTGGGCAAACAGACGCATCTCCGGAGCGTCACCATTTACGGCGGCGTGGGCGTGAATCCGCAGGTGCAGAAGCTGCGATCCGGTGTAGAGATCGTCGTGGCCTGTCCCGGCCGCCTGCTCGATCACATCAACCAGAAGACAATCGACCTCTCCCACATCGAGGTCCTGGTCCTCGACGAAGCCGACCGTATGTTCGACATGGGGTTTCTCCCCGATGTCCGCAGGATCATCAAGCACCTCCCGGTGAAGCGCCAGACCCTCATGTTCTCGGCCACCATGGCGGACGACATCCGCAAGCTCGCCCATGAAGTGCTGCACAAGCCGGTCACGGTCCAGGTCGGACATGCTGCGCCGGCGAACACTGTTGCGCATGCCCTCTATCCTGTGGAACAGCACTTGAAAACGGCGCTCCTGCTCGAGCTTTTAAAACATACGGATACCGAATCGATTCTGATCTTCACGCGCACCAAGCACCGGGCCAAGCGTTTGGGCCAGCAGCTCGAAAAAGCGGGATACAAGGCCGCGTCGCTCCAGGGGAACCTTTCACAGAACAAGCGCCAGGCGGCGCTCGACGGGTTCCGGGACGGCTCCTACCAGATCCTGGTCGCGACCGACATTGCCGCCCGCGGCATCGACGTGTCGTCCATTTCGCACGTCATCAACTACGACATCCCCGACACGACCGACGCCTATACACACCGCATCGGCCGTACCGGCAGGGCCGCGAAGACCGGCGATGCTTTCACCTTCATAACGCGCGAGGAAGAACCCCTGGTCCGGAGCATAGAACGAGTCATGGGGGAGAAGATCGAGCGGCGTACCGTAAAAGGCTTCGATTATTCACAGCCCGCTCCTGCCAGGGACAGGGAGTTCGCGCGGCCGCCGCGCCACCGCGTTCCGGCAAAACCGGAGCACGGCGCAAAACATCCCGCCCCGCGTCCGAAAAACACTGCTGTCAGGCCGGAGCACGGCGCTGCCCACCCGAGCGCAGGCAGCACCACCCATCCGTCCTCCCGTCGGACCTTCAAGCCCCGCACGCATCGGTAAGAAGAAACGGCAGTTGTGGTGGGCGATGAAAGGGCGTAATCCAGGAAATCCGGCAAAGAGGAACGCGTTTGCCTACTGTTGTCAGCTTTCCCTCCTTACTAAAAAATAGGATATGAAGTACGGCCGTCGTGCTTGTGTAGGTGCGAACGTCGCAACGATAAACAAGGAGTCAGCAGGAAAGGGGACGTCATTATCGGTCTCGATTCCGACCTGCTCTCCTTGATTTTTTTTGGAGTTCGCTCTGTCCTGAGGCTGCCTGTCCCATTCTCAATGAAGGATTGGGAATGATACAGGAAACTTTTTTGCAGGGAAGGGGTCTGTGATTGTGGAACGTGAGGAGCTGGAAGCGGGAGGCATTATGCGCTTTCTTGAAAAAAAAGAAAGGTGAGCTTTTCTTGAGAGAGCTAATATTTGTACTGCAGCAGTACTTCTACATTTCTGATATCGGTCAGCGGATTCATGGTGAACTTATCGGACAGGGGCGCAAGGTTCCATCTGGTGTCTTTATCATCGTAGAAAGTAAAAGTTGATAAATCCCTGAAGTATTCCGCTGCAGGATTTGGGTCTATCGACGGATCGGGAAACGCAGCCAATAGTAGCCGTACTGCTGCGTTGGTTTTGCCCCCGAAATCCGCGGGCATTCCTTTAGAATACTCGGTCGTAATATCTGTCAATGCCGGTACGGGCGAACCATTTGTCGGCACTACCCACGGGAAATTGGTATTTTGCGATGAGCTTTTCTGATCGACTGCTGCAAGAGCAAGAGAAGCGTAGAACATACAGAGGAAAAGAACGGGTAAGATTTTAGGGATACATTTAAACGTCATTACAGCACACAATCTTGCTTTGTTTTGTTCTTAAAATCTTCAATATTATACCGGCATTTGCAGAGAAAAATCTATAAAAATATTTTTTAATTAATCCAATCCCTTAAAACAGAGTTTTTAGGGCCGCGTAGCAAAAAAATCAACTCGCGTTCACTCAGCTCCTTCCAGAAATACTTTTTTAACCATGTCAGTTGATAAGTTTAGCGATTTATTAACTTGTAATAATAATATATATTTATCCCATAATAATATTTATTAATGATTGACAACGGGATTTCCCTGTGCTAATTTCTGAAGATTCAAACAAAGAACAGCATTATTTTAACATTTTAGCTTTCTTTCTTCACAATCTCAAGCCATTCCCATTATAAATAGACTTCGCGGTTAAATCTAAGGAGGACGCTTATGAGTAAGAAAGAAGAAGTGAGCAAGCAGTTTCTTGATGCTCTCGAGTTTCGCGGTATCAAGCGAAGGGATTTTTTAAAGTACTGTGGTGCAACAGCAGCGCTGCTTGGTTTATCAGAGTTATACGGACCCAAGATAGCGGCGGCGCTGGAAAAAGCCTCCAAGCGCACGCCCGTCATCTGGCTCAATTTCGCATCCGATTCCGGGTGTACCGAGTCCTTCATCAAAGCAACCTATCCGAGTCCCGCCGAAGTCATACTCGACATATTAAGCGTAGATTATAATGAAACCATCCAGGCGGCGGCAGGCAAACAGGCGGAAGAGATCCTTGCCAAGTCCGCGAAGGCGGGCGGGTACGTCCTGATCGTCGAAGGCGGGGTCCCGACCAAAAAAGGCCACGGCATGATCGGGAACAAAGAGATGCTCGACGTGCTGAAAGAGATGGCGGCGCCGGCAATCGCCGTGCTCGCGATCGGCAGCTGCGCCACCGACGGCGGGGTGCCCGCAGCCAAGCCGAACCCCTCCCAGATCATCGGCACGGGCGAAGCCTTGAAGCGGTTGGGAATCACCAAACCGCTCATCAACATGGACCTCTGCCCGGTGAACCCGCAGTACCTGGTGGGCGTCGTAGTCAACTTCCTCCTGTTGGGCAAGATCCCCGATTTAGACTCCCAGGGCCGTCCCGTGATGTTCTACGGCCAGACGATCCACGACAACTGCGAGCGTCGGGCCCATTTCGACGCAGGCCGGTACGTCGAGAAGTTCGGGTCCAAAGAAGAAGCCCTTGGGTACTGCCTGTACAAGATGGGGTGCAAAGGCCCGATGACCTACTCGGCCTGCCCGAAGATCCAGTACAACGACCGGACGAGCTGGTGCATCAAGGCCGGCGGTCCCTGCATCGGCTGCGCCGAACGGGGCTGGACGGACAAGTTTGCCGGGTTCTACGAGCCGCTTCCGGGCGTCAAGATTCCGGGCCTGGGCGGCGTTGAAGCGGGAGCGGACAAGATCGGAGCGGTCGCGGCAGTAGCCACGGCAGTCGGCATTGCAGTCCATGCAGTAGCCACCGCCGGATCGGGCAGGACCAAAGAAGAAAAGGGAGGTAAGAAATAATGGCCAGAATAACCATAGACCCGATGACAAGAATCGAAGGACATCTGCGGATCGATGTCGAGATCGAAGGCGGTAAGGTGAAAGACGCCTGGACCACGGGAACACTGTTTAGAGGTTTCGAGCTCATCCTGCAGGGCAGAGATCCGCGGGACGCCTGGCACGTCACCCAGCGCATCTGCGGCGTTTGCCCGACCTCCCACGGCCATACCTCCTCGATGAGCATGGACGACGCCTTCAAGGTGAGGCCGCCGGACAACGGCCGCATCATCCGGAACATGATCGAAGGGGCCCAGTTCGTCCACTCCCACATCCTGTGGTTCTACCATTTGAATGCCTTGGACTACGTAGACGTGGTCTCGGCCTTAAAGGCATCGCCCAAAGAAGCCTCGCTCAAACGGGTCCAGGCCAAAGTGAAGTCCTTTGTCGAATCAGGCCAGCTCGGGCCCTTTGCCAACGCCTACTGGGGCCATCCGGCCTACAAGCTGCCGCCCGACGTCAACCTCCTTGCCGTAGCCCATTACCTGGAAGCCCTCAAGATGCAGGCCAAAGCGGCGTCTGTATCCGCTCTGTTCGGCGGCAGGATGCCGATGACCATGACGAGCCCTCCGGGCGGCGTGACCCACGTGCCCTCAGTGGACGACCTCAAGAACTACCTCTTTCAGGGTAAAAGAGCTTCAGGACTGGATCGACAATGTATTTATTACAGACCTGCTCGCCATCGCCCCGTACTACCTGGGCGCAGCCGGAGTCGGCAAAGGCTACTCAAACTTCTTGTCCTGGGGCGTCTTCGAAGACGGGTCCTTCGATCCCAAGAAAAGGCTCCTGCCGCGGGGCGCCATCTTCGCCGCCGACTTCCCGAAAGTCCACGATGCCAAGGCCGAAGACGTCACCGAAGACACCTCCCACGGCTGGTATAAGGACGGCAAACCGCTCAATCCCGCAGTCGGCGTAACCGAGCCGGACTACACCGGATATGACAGCAACAAGAAGTACACCTGGGCCAAGGCCCCGCGACTTTCGGGCAAGCCCATGGAAGTGGGAGCGTTGGCCCGGATGGTCGTGGCCTACGCCTCAGGCCAGCCCACGGCCAAGAAACTGATCGACGACACCCTGGCCAAGATAGGGCATCCGGGGCATCCGGAAGTGCTTTTCGGCATCATCGGCAGAATCGCGGCCCGGGCGCTGGAGTGCAAGATGGTGGCAGACGCCATGCACCAGTGGGGCCTCGACCTGATCGAGAACATCAAGAAAGGCAACACGGCGGTCTACAACGACTACAAGATCCCGGACAAGGCCCAGGGCATCGGGTTGTGGGAAGCGCCGCGCGGGGCGCTCGGCCACTGGATCTGAGGTGTCGGCGCAAAGAATCAAGAACTACCAGTGCGTGGTGCCGACGACCTGGAACGTCTGCCCGCCGGAACAACAACAACGTACGGGGCCCGATCGAAGAGGCACTCATCGGGACAGCGGTGGCGGACGCGGAAAAGCCACTCGAAGTCATGCGCGTCGTCCACTTCTTCGATCCGTGCCTTGCCTGCACGGTGCACGTGATCCATCCGGAGTCAAATCGGATCATGGACTTCAAGGTCGCATAGGGAGGATGCCATGGAAGAAGAACAGGTAAAGCGTGGAGTCTCGGCTATATCCTGGACCACTGGATCAGGGTCGTTACGATCGTCGTCCTGGTTTTTACCGGCATCTATATCACGCGGCCATTCATCGCCGGCGGATCGGACAGCACCCTGATGGCCTCGACGCGGTTTGTCCATTTCGTCGCGGCTTATGTCCTCGTCCTCGGCCTGGTGGTGCGGATATACATGGCCTTCCGGTCCACCTTCGCCGCCGACTGGAAGGATTTCTCCATCGTCGCGAACCTAAAGAACGTCCCCGACGTCCTGGGGTACTTCCTTTTCATTAAGGGTTCCCACAAAGACTACCAGCGCTACAATCCGCTCCAGGCGCTGGCCTACCTCGTCACGGGGCTCGTGATCATCTTCGCGGCGCTGACCGGCGCGGCCTTGTACCACGGCCACCCGTTCGGGTTTATTACATGTCCGGACAGCTTCCGGTGGGTGCAATGATCCTCGGCGGCGAGTCGTACACCCGGATCTGGCATATTTTGGCCATGTGGTACTTCATCGTCTTTGTGCTGGTCCACGTGTATATGGCGATCACGATCGGCATGATAGACAAAGACCGGACCCTGACGTCGATCTTT
>CAVYLT010000055.1:0-82662 GCA_963769335.1 Nitrospirota bacterium
TCAGGAAATTCGTGACCGACCTGGTGCTGTCCTTCCATCCTCTGGACTGCATGACCTGTCCCAAGGCGGGCAGCTGCGATCTCCAGCACTATGCGGCCGACCTCGGCATCCGTGAGTCGTCTTTCGGCCGCAAGAGCTTTAATTATGAGTTGAACGACAGGAGCCCCTTTATTACGATCGATAACAACTATTGCGTCCTTTGCGGCCGGTGCGTCCGGGTCTGCAAGGAACAGGGCACAAACGTGCTCGATTTCATGGGCCGCGGCATAACAACCAAGGTTTCGACGGCGCTGGACAAACCGCTCCACGAGTCCGGCTGCACCTTCTGCGGGTCCTGCGTAGACGCCTGTCCGGTGAATTCGATCATGGAGCATGACCGGTGGCAGCATGGCCGGGAGTGGGACCTCGCGAGGCAGGACTCGGTCTGTACTGTCTGCGGTTCGGCCTGCAGCGTGGTTACCGGCAGCAAAGAAGGCAAGATCGTGAAGGTGAACGCCAAGGAAGACAATGGCTACATCTGCGCCATCGGACGTTTCGGCTTTGAGGCGATCCATGCAGCAAACCGCATCACCACGCCGATGAAGAAGCAGGGAGACAAACTCGTGCCCACGACGTGGG
The DNA here is from genome assembly GCA_963769335.1 of Nitrospirota bacterium. Lineage (GTDB taxonomy): Bacteria > Nitrospirota > UBA9217 > UBA9217 > UBA9217 > JAJYKN01. The sequence goes on from CAVYLT010000055.1 coordinate 619, forward strand.
AAGAGGCCGTCAGCGATCGCGGCCGATGCACTGAAAAAGGCGGGCAGTGACGCAGGCTTTATCGCCGCGGGATCGCTTACGAACGAAGAAGCATTCGCGGTGCAGGAACTTGCCCGGGAAGTTACAGGAAGCGCAAACATCGACACGCCGGCTTCCGCGTATGCGGACGGACTGATCACGGCGCTTCGTTCGACGTTCGGCGACGGGGGCGTTGGTATTGCCGCCCAGTCGGACCTCAAAGTCTGCGGACCTGGTGGTCCTGATCGGCGCCGACCCGTCTCAGAAAAAGCAGGCCCTTCAGGAAGTGGATGTCATGATCCGCAGACGGGCGCAGGCAGGGGCCAAGATCATCGTCGTGAACCCCGACCGGATCGAACTGGCCTCCCATCAGAACGCAATGCATCTCCAGCTTAAAGCGGGGACGGATTCCGCCCTCCTTGCAGGGCTCATGAGCGCCGCGCTTGCAGAGGGAGTGGCCTCTTCGGCAAAAGGGTTGGATGAGCTGAAAAAATCACTCATCACCGTGGACGCAGCGGCGTCAGAATCCGGTGTGTCGACAGAGTCGATTTCGAATGCCGGGAAAGCTTTTGCGCTGCGCAGCGGCCGTTGTAGTGATCGGGTCAGGTGTCGCGCAAATGGGGATGCATCGCAGCAGGCCCTGAACCTGGCGCTCTTGAAAGACGCAGGCGTTTTACCGCTCATGCTTGAAGCGAACGCCCTGGGAGTCCTCCGCATGGGATGCATGCCTGATCAAGGGCCCGGGTGCAGCGAAAGTGAAAAAAGCCGGCAAAAACTATCGGGACATGAAATCTGGTATGAAAGCGCTTTATCTTGCCGGTAGCATGGCTCATACGGACTTCAAGTCCGACTTTTTAGTCGTCCAGGCCAGCCATATGACACCTCTCGTGGAAAAAGCGGATATAGTCCTTCCCGTGACTGCTTTCTACGAAAAGCAGGGTACCATTGTGAATACCTACGGCGAGATGAAGACCGTTGCCCGGGCTCAGCAGCTTGCAGAACAGGTAAAGGACGGGGTTGCGATCGCTTCGGAAATATCGGCTGCCATGAGCAAGGCCAAAGCGTTTGAGGAAAAAGACATCATAACTGCCGTTAAGAAAGTGAAAGCCGGGAAAATCACAGCCGGCTCACTTAATCCGGTAAAAGCCGGATCAGCCAAGCCTTACGGCATCTCGAGCACCGTGCTCCTTGCCGCCATGCATCAAGGTCTGCTCTCGCGTTCAGCAGTAGCCCAAGTCATGGTCGTAAACGAAGGTGCATTGCAGAGGTCAGATGCCAGAAAGTAACTAAAATCACGATTTACAGACTTTCTATATTCCATATTTATATAGGCGGGAATAATAATTGTAACTTCTAGTAGCAATTTTTTTTTAATTTTTGTATAATGCCGTCTGGCTTAAAAATCCAGGGGGCCCCCGCCTCCTTTTCGAAAGGAGTTTGTAAAGCGATTATGGATAAGAAAGAGAATCTAAAATCGGTTGACCCTGCTGCGCAAGTATTGTTGAAGACGGCTGCAGACAAGGGCCTCAAGACGGCATTTGACCGTGCGGAAAAGATAAAGCAATGTCCCATCGGTCACTCGGGCGCCTGCTGCAAGATGTGTCACATGGGCCCCTGCCGCCTGACGGGAAAAGAAGAGGAAGCTGAGGGAGTATGCGGCGCAACGCTGCCGGTTGTTGCTGCGAGAAATTTTGCCCGGATGGTTGCAGGCGGTACGGCGGCGCATTCGGACCATGCGAGAGACCTTGCCAACACCCTCCTGGCAGTAGCACGCGGGGAAGCCAAGGATTTCCAGATCAAGGACGTTCGCAAACTGAACCGCGTAGCAGGGGACCTCGGTATCGATGTCGAAGGCAAAACCACGAATGAAGTAGCCGAAAAAGTTGCGCTCAAGTATCTCGAGCAGTTCGGACAGCAGCGGGGTGAACTCGCGTACTTGTCCCGCGCCCCGAAAAAACGCCAGGAAATATGGAAAAAACTCGGTATCGCTCCGCGCGCGATCGACCGTGAAGTCGTTGAGATGATGCACCGGACAACGATGGGCGTCGACCAGGAACCGAACAATATCATGCTCGGCGCCATGCGTACAGCACTCGCCGACGGATGGGGCGGTTCGATGATGGGCACCGACATTGCGGACATTCTCTTCGGCACGCCCAAGCCGGTCAAGGCCCGGGCCAGTCTCGATGTGTTCAAGAAGGATTACGTGAACGTCGTGGTCCATGGTCATGAACCATCCTTTGCCGAGATGCTCGTGGTTGCCACGGAAGACCCCGAGATGATCGCCTATGCAAAATCCAAGGGCGCCAAGGGTGTGAACCTCGTCGGGATGTGCTGCACCGCGAACGAGATCCTCGTGCGTCACGGCATCTGCCACTGCCGGCGGCTTCCTTCAGCAGGAACTGGGCCTGATCACGGGCATGGTCGAGGCCATGGTTGTGGACGTGCAGTGTATCATGCCGGCCATCTCCCAGCTCGCGAAACATTATCATACCAAGATCATCACGACAACACCCAAGGGCAAAATGCTGGACGCGGTCCATATTGAATATGATGAGCACCATGGACTGGATATCGCCAAGAAGGTCGTCCGTCTTGCGGCGGATAATTACCCGAACCGCAAACAATCAGAAGTCGCTCCCGCGAACGTCCAGGTTCACGATGCGATCGCCGGGTTTTCCGACGAGTACATTGAATATATGCAGGGCGGGCAGTACCGGGCTTCCTACCGGCCGCTCAATGACGCCATTATCGCGGGCCGTATCCGCGGCGTCGTGGGCCTCGCCGGCTGCAACAACCCTCGTATCACCCAGGATAGCCTGCATAATTTTCTGACCCGCGAGTTTATCAAGAGAGATGTGCTCGTGGTCCAGACCGGCTGTTCGGCGCACGCTTCTGCCAAGGCCGGATATATGACTGCGGAGAACGCCATAGAGAACGCTGGCCCCGGTCTGCGTGAAGTCTGCGAGGCAATCGGTATTCCGCCTGTGCTTCACCTGGGCTCCTGCGTAGACAACTCGCGTATTCTGACGATTGCGTCCAAAATCGCCAACGAGGGCGGTCTCGGCGACGATATCGGCGGTCTCCCGGCAGTGGGTATCGCGCCGGAATGGATGAGTGAAAAGGCCATCGCCATCGGCTTATATTTCGCTGCTTCCGGAGTGCCGATCATCTTCGGCGCAAGCTCACCGGTCAGCGCCAGCAAGGTCATGAAGGACATGATGGAGAACAAGTGGTGGGAGATGCTGGGCGCGGGGTTCTACTTCGAAGACGATGGGGCAAAGATCCTCGAACTGACCCTCAAGCTCATCGATACTGCGCGGGAGAAACTGAAAATTCGCAAGTACGAGCAGGGAGCATTTGGCGGCGAACGCGTGCTCATGGATATGGCTGCCCGCCGTGCCTCTTCCTTCGCTACACCTCACGGTGAACAAGTCTAGAGGTATTTCTGAATGGAAACTCAGTGGAGAGGCTTTCGAGCCTCTCCTTTTTTTTGCCTTGTGCCCGATAATGCCGCAATCAAACTTCATGTTGCATTATCGTCCCGCCTGATTTATAATCTGCCCCGAAAGACAGAAGCAAGAGACAGAAGACAGATCTGTAACCTGTCATCTGAGGAGTTGGAGGTCAATCTTGGCAGCTACCTATACTGCAAAAGATATTACCGTACTCGAAGGACTGGAACCGGTCCGCAAACGGCCGGCCATGTACATCGGATCAACGGATGTGCGAGGGCTGCATCACCTCGTCTGGGAAGTGCTCGACAACGCGGTCGATGAAGCGCTGAACGGGTACTGCACCGCCATTACGCTCAGGATCGAGAAGGACGGCGGAGTGACGGTGACGGACAACGGACGCGGCATTCCGGTGGACATCCACCCCAAAACCAAACGGCCCGCCATCGAGACGATCATGTGCACGCTCCATGCAGGCGGCAAGTTCGACCACACGGCGTATAAATCGTCGGGAGGCCTCCATGGCGTCGGCGCGTCAGTCGTGAACGCCCTTTCCGCCGTCTTCATCGCCACGGTCTGGCGGGACGGCTATGAATGGACGCAGGAGTTTTCACGGGGCAAGCCCAAGGGCAGTCTCAAGAAGGGGAAACCGACAAAGGCGCACGGGACCCAGATCTATTTCATGCCGGATTCCGACATCTTTTCCAAAACGCACGTCAATTACAAGAACATCCTCGATGTCTCGGAAAGCAAGGCCTTCCTGAATAAGGGGCTCAAGATCACGATCGAGAACGAACGCGACAAGGAAAAGCCCGTCACGTTCAAGTACGATAACGGCATCCAGGACTATATCAAGCGGATCGTTTCGGGCACGACGGTGGTGAACGCCGAGCCGTTCTACCTTGAGAAGGAAGGTGACGACTTCAAGATCGAATGCGCCATGCACTGGACCCTCGCCACGGACATGGAGATCCACTCCTACGCCAATTCGATCAACACCTCGGACGGAGGGACGCACGAACTGGCGGTACGTGCAGGGCTCACCAAGGCGGTGCGCGCCTATGCCGAACGCAAGAACCTCATCCCGAAGAACATCAAAACGATTGCGCCCGAGGATGTGTACGAGGGCCTCTACGGCATCGTCAGCGTGCTCATCAAGAACCCGCAGTTCCAGGGCCAGACCAAAGAGAAACTGAATAATCCCGAGATCTCCTCGCCCATCGAGGCTTCCGTCAAGAACGCCTGCGAGGCCTACCTGCTTGCGAACCCGACCATGTCCGATGCCGTGGTGAAGCGCGTGCTTCTGGCTGCCGAGGCGCGTATGGCATCGCGGGCCGCCAAGGACAACGTGACGCGGAAGCTTTCGTCGCTCAAGCTCAATCTGCCCGGAAAACTCGCCGACTGTTCGTCCAACAAAGTTGAGGAGACCGAGGTTTTCATCGTGGAAGGCGATTCGGCCGGAGGCTCCGCTAAGATGGCGCGCGACCGCAAAACACAGGCGGTGCTGTCGCTCCGGGGGAAAATTTTGAATGTGGAACAGGTCGCGTCCCTTGAAAAGATCCAGACTAACAACGAGATTAAAAACCTGCTTGCTACGCTCGGCTGCGGCGTGGGTGCGCATTTCGACCTCGGCAAACTGCGATATCACCGGGTTATCCTCATGACCGATGCCGACGTGGACGGCGCGCATATCAGCGTGTTGCTCCTTACCTTCATCTACCGGTACATGCCGGACCTCATTAACCACGGGCATGTGTTCCTTGCCATGCCGCCGCTTTTTAAGATCGAAGCGGGCAAAGAGGTGTTCTACGCGATGGATGAAATGGAGAAGGAGAAGGTCCTCAGCAAACTGAACGGAAAGAAGTATGAGGTGGGCCGTTTCAAAGGCCTCGGCGAGATGAATCCCGAGACCCTTAAAGAAACGACCATGAACCCCACGACCCGCACGCTGATGAAGGTCCAGGTCGTGGACCACAAGGCCACGGGTGATGTGTTCGAACGGCTCATGGGAAAGGACCCGAAAGCGCGGTTCGTGTTCATCAAGGAACGTGCCGAGTTCGCGGAGCTGGACATTTAAGCGCGTAATCCGTCGGTCCAAAATCCACAAAACGATAGAGACTTTCTTATGAAGGCAGGCCGAGGGCTTGCCTTTTTTCGTCCGGTCCGGTTAAATATCATCCTTTTTTGTCCGATAAGTATAGTGTAGATGTTCTTATGCTGAATTTATTGAGGCGAGAGAGGACCGCTCATCCGTGAACCTTCGCACCTTTCATCAGTTCCGCTCTTCCGTGAGCGCCAAGATTGCCCTTACCGTTGCTGTTCCGGTTGTGATCATCATGCTGCTCTTTGCCCGCTACAACGAAGAGAACGAAAGAGAAATCATATCCCGGAGCGCCGAAACCCAGCTCCTGAGTATCGCCGAGGGCCTGAAAGCGGCTGTGGAGCCTTTCCTGAAAAAACAGGATTACATCAGCCTGGATAAAATAGTTGACAAGACATCCCGGGGAGCGGACATTGCGTCTGTTACGGTGGTGAGTATCCGGGGAAAGGTCATGAGCAGCAGCAAAAAGCAATGGAACGGCAAAACCTTTCTGGAAATGCAGCCGGAGGACCTGTCAAAAAACGACGCGATGGCAATTCAGAAGGCCTTCACCGGCGGCTATTCCGGGTACTACGATGCCGGGGCTGAACAGTACTGCATAGTCATGCCCACCTCCGACGGCGACGCGATCACGGGTGCTATTCTGGTCAGCATGGACACGCAATCCATCAACACGGAGATTGAGCAGAAAAAAATCAGGGATCTCTTTATCGCTTTTTTTGCCGCTCTCGTGCTCGGGGCCTCGATCTATGTGTTGTTCCACCTCTGGTTTGCCCGGCGCCTCAAAGCCGTGTCCGCCGCCGCGCTCAAGCTGGCAGCGGGAGATATGCGGATCAGGAGCGACGTAAAAGGAAGCGACGAGATCGGGTATCTGGCGACGTCATTCAACGTACTTGCCGAAGAAATAACGAATTGGAGAAGCAACCTTGAAGAAATCGCGGCTAACCGGGTCAGGGAACTCACCGCCCTGTTCGAAGTGGTGGATACAATAAGCAAATCCCTCGAACTGGGCAAAGTGTTGCCGGACGTGCTCGATCGGGTCCTCGGCAATATGGGAGCGGGCAAGGGAGCAATTGTCCTGCTGGATCAGGACGACAAGACGCTCCTGCTCAAGGGCTTTCGCGGTTTGTCGGAAGAGTCGCTCTGTCAGGTCGTTGAGAAGGGACAGGGGTGCGTAGGGGACGTGATCCTGAAGAACAGCTCCATCAAGGTATCGGGTGATGAGGATGAGGGGTCCGGGGCGGTGCCGGGGCTGGAGTCGGAGAACGTACGGTCAGCCCTGGTCGTGCCGGTGACGGTCCGGGGTGAAGTGCTCGGCGTGCTTGCCGTATATAGCGAAGAAAAAGACCGGTTTACCGACGAGGACGAAGCGCTGCTCGAAACGATCGGAAACCAGGTGGGCGTTGCCGTTGAGAATGCCCGGCTCTATGAAAAGACGTTGGAACTCGCCCAGGTGGACGGTCTGACCGGACTGGCCAACCGCCGATATTTAATGGAACGGCTGAAGCAGGAAAGAGACCGGGCCGAGCGGTATCACACGTCGCTTTCCGTAATTATTCTCGATCTGGACAAGTTTAAGTCCTTTAATGATACCTACGGCCATTTACAGGGGGACGAACTGCTGAAGGCCTTTTCCTCTATGCTCAATAGGCAGATCCGATCGGCGGATATTGCGGGCCGGTACGGAGGAGAAGAATTCTGCGTGGTGCTGCCGAACACCTCGGTCAAGGGAGCGCTTGTCATTGCCGAGCGCATCCGAAAGGCCATGGAAGACATAAAGATCCCCGTGGGTGAAGGCCGGCTTCCGGCCGGTCGGACGGCAAGCATCGGGGTCGCCGAATTTGTCGGTGAAGAGTCCGTGGAAAAAATGCTTAATGCCGCCGATACCGCGTTATATCGCGCCAAGCAGGACGGCAGAAACCGTGTGGCGTCGTAAGCGACAGACCATGAAAGAGACCGTTCAGAAGCGGGCAGTAAACTAGGAAAGTCCGAAACAGTGGAAGAAACGGTTTGTCTGCCTCCTCTCGCCGATAATGTGCCTGCTCGCGTTGCTCACCCGGAAGTTTATTTCGCTCTCCATCGACCGACATTCTGATTGACACTTCTTGAAATTATCTGGTATAGTACATAATCTTCTTATTTTGCAAGGAGTTTTATGTTCCGGCCTTCCCTCGAAGAGTTCAAGCAAAAGGCGAAAAAGGGCAACCTTATCCCGGTGTACCGCGAGATCCTGGCGGACATGGAAACGCCGGTATCGGCTTTTCAGAAGATCGATGACAAACGTCATTCTTTTCTCCTTGAAAGTATGGAGGGTGGAGAAAAGTGGGCGCGGTATTCATTTCTCGGCAGCCGCCCGTCAGTGATCGTCAAGAGTTTCGGCAGGTCCGTCGAGATCACGAGAAACGGGAAAACCGAAAAGCGGTCTTTCGAATATGATCCGCTGGAGGTAATTAAAAAAGTCCTTTCGGCGTATAAACCGGTGCCTGACCCGTCGCTGCCGCGGTTCTTCGGCGGCGCTGTCGGTTTTATGGGATATGATGTTGTCCGGTTCTTCGAGGAACTCCCTGCCCGTGAAAAAGAAGGCCTCGGCATCCCCGACGTTTTTTTTATGATAACGGACACGCTCGTCATCTTTGACAATGTTACCCATATGATCAAGGTCGTGTCGAACGCCCATGTAAAAGGGCAAGCAGCCGGGTCCGCTTACAAGGAAGCGACGAAGAAGATCAATGCGCTGGTCAGGAAGCTCAAAAGCGGGGCACCGGGTGCGCCCAAGGCCCGGCGAAAAGCGAAGAACAAAGAACATTTGCTGACTTCGAATTTTACCCAGCCGCAATACGAGCAGGCCGTGCTCAAGGCAAAGGAATTCATCAAGGCAGGCGACATTTTTCAGGTCGTGCCTTCCCAGCGGTTCGAGACGAAGATTTCGATCGAACCCTATGAGATTTACCGCGCGCTGCGCCTCATCAATCCGTCACCGTACATGTATTTCCTGCGGTGCGGCGATGCGACTGTTGTGGGCGCTTCCCCGGAGGTCATGGTCCGGCTCGAGGGAGAACGAATCGATCTCAGACCGATTGCGGGAACTCGGAGACGCGGAGCTACCGAGGAAGAGGACAAGCTTCTTGCCGAAGAGCTGCTTGCCGACCACAAGGAGCGCGCAGAACATATCATGCTCGTGGATCTCGGCAGGAACGACGTGGGACGGGTGAGCGTGCCGGGCAGCGTTCATGTGTCCGAGCTCATGGTGATCGAGCGTTACTCCCACGTGATGCATATCGTATCGAATGTGCGTGGAAGTCTTTCGGACAAGCGAGACGCCTACGATGTAATCCGGGCCTGTTTCCCGGCAGGAACGGTCTCCGGCGCGCCGAAGATCAGGGCCATGGAAATTATTGACGAGCTGGAGCCCACGCGGCGGGGCCCCTACGCGGGAGCGGTCGGCTACTTCGGTTTTTCCGGCAACATGGACACGTGCATCACGATCCGCACGCTCGTCATCAAAAAAGGCGTTGCCTATATACAGGCTGGCGGCGGCGTAGTGGCGGACAGCGATCCGGCTGCGGAGTACCAGGAAACAGTGAACAAGGCCAAGGCCATGATGCGGGCCGTGGAGATGGCGGAGAAGGGGCTGGATTAAGAAATAGTTCAGAGTTCACAGTTCTGAGTTCAGAGTGAAAATCAAAAATGAGGTTTGCGGGGCTGTTGTGATTTTACTATGAACGTTGAACTCTGAACATTGAACTGCATTTGAGGTTTTTATGTTATTGATGATCGACAATTACGACTCCTTCACCTACAACCTGGTCCAGTATTTCGGCGAACTGGGGCAGGACCTGAAGGTGTACCGGAACAATAAGATCACGATTGCCGAGATCGAGAAGATGCAGCCCGACCGCATCGTTATCTCGCCCGGTCCCTGCACGCCCAGGGAGGCGGGGGTCTCGATCGAGGTGATCAAACACTTTACAGGCAAGGTCCCGATCCTCGGGGTCTGCCTCGGGCACCAGTCCATCGGCGAGGCCTTTGGCGGGGACGTGATCCGCGCCCCCTATTTGATGCACGGCAAGACCTCGATGATCCACCACGACGGCAAGACCATTTTTGCCGGGTTGCCGAATCCTTTCGAGGCGACGCGTTACCATTCACTCATCATCAAGCGCGAGACTCTGCCGTCGGTACTCGAAATTTCCGCCTGGACGGAAGACGGTCTCATCATGGGTGTGCGGCACAAGCAGTTCAAGCTGGAAGGCGTACAGTTCCATCCCGAGTCGATCCTGACGAATGTGGGCAAGGACCTGCTCAGGAATTTTTTGAGGCTGTGATTTTTAACCACGGATAAACACGGGTGCGGCTTCGCCGCACACACAGCTACGTATCGGTTTTTTTCAATTACCGCTTTTCCGTGATGCGAAGCCCTGTGAGCGACGCTCCCGTGGTTCAATATTCGAGGTCCTTATGATCAAAGAGGCCATTGCAAAAGTCGTCGCGAAGACGAACCTCACGGAAGCCGAAGCCGAAGCCGTGATGCGTGAGATCATGCAGGGCGAGGCAACGGACGCCCAGATCGCCGCTTACATCACCGCACTCCGCATGAAAGGCGAGACCGTGGAAGAGATCACGGGCTCCGCGCGGGTCATGCGCGAAAAAGCCGTGCCGATCAAGCTCGATGCGAAATACCAGATCGATACCTGCGGCACGGGCGGCGATATGGCGCACACGTTCAATATTTCAACGACGGTTGCTTTCGTTGTTGCCGGCGCAGGCGTTACCGTGGCGAAGCACGGCAACAGGTCGGTATCGAGTAAGAGCGGCAGCGCCGACGTGCTCCAGGCCCTGGGAGTCAACATCGAGATCCCCTCCCACCGCGTTGAGGAATGCCTGCAGAACGTCGGCATCGGCTTCCTGTTCGCGCCGATGATGCACCTGGCCATGAAGTATGCCATCGGCCCCCGGCGGGAGGTCGGCATTCGTACCATTTTCAATGTTCTCGGCCCGCTCACGAACCCTGCGAAAGTGACGTCGCAGATCATGGGGGTGTACGCGGCAGAGCTAACCTCGTCACTCGCCCAGGCCCTCGGTAATCTGGGCGCGCGGCACGCCTTCGTGGTACACGGCATGGACGGCCTCGATGAGATCACGATTACCGAGAAGACAAAAGTTTCTGAGTTCACTGCCGGGAAAGTGAAGGATTATTTTATCCATCCGTCGGATTTCGGCATAAGCAGCGGAAAAGCCGGTGATCTGAAAGGCGGCGACGCAAAGGACAACGCCGCGATTGCCATCGAAATCCTGAAGGGCCAAAAGGGGCCCCGCCGCGATATCGTGCTCCTGAACGCCGCGGCCGGCCTTGTCGCTTCGGACAAGGCGCCGGATCTCAAAGAGGGCATCAGGACCGCCGCGGAATCGATCGACTCCGGCCGGGCAATGAAGAAACTGGAAGAACTGAAGGCGTTTACGAATAAAGCATAAGGTCAAGGGGCAAGGGTAGAGGAGCAAGAGCCGTTTTGAAGCCCGGACCCGGACCCCGTTTTTTATGATTTTAGACGACATCATCGCGAACAAAAAAGAGGAACTGGCAGAGACCAAACGCCGGTATCCTTTCGCGGACATCAAAGCCCGGGCGGCTGGTGCAGAGGCGACGCGACCCTTCGGAAATGCTCTGTCCGCGGGGACCGGGATCAGGCTCATTGCCGAAGTGAAGAAGGCGTCGCCGTCAAAAGGCGTGATCCGCGGGGACTTCGACCCCGAGAAGATCGCGAGGACCTACGAACAGGCCGGCGCGTCCTGCATTTCTGTGTTAACGGAGCAGAAGTTTTTTCAGGGAAAGCTCGAATATCTGGGGTCGATCCGGAAATCCGTCGGGCTTCCGCTCCTGCGCAAGGACTTTATCATCGACGAGTACCAGATTCACGAGGCGCGCGCCGCCGGCGCCGATGCGATCCTGTTGATCGCCGCCTGCCTGGACAAAAACCAGATGCAGGACTATATCGGGATTGCGAAACAGCTCGGCCTCGAGGTGCTCGTCGAGTCCCATGCATACAAGGAACTGGACAAGTCGCTCCTTGCCGGCGCGATGCTGGTCGGGATCAACAACCGGGACCTGACGACGTTCACGGTCAATTTGCAGACGACGCTCGATCTCTTAAAAGACATCCCCGCTGACAGGACGGTCGTGAGCGAGAGCGGGATCAAGACGCGTGAGGATGTCGTCAGACTTCGGCAGGCCGGAGTAGATGCCGTCCTGGTGGGCGAGAGCCTGATGCGGGAGCAGGACATCGGGAAAAAAGTGAAAGAACTACTGGGGCAATAGCTTCTCGCAGAGGCGAAGAACGCGGTGAATCGGGATTTTCTTTGTGTCCCCTGCGAAATAAAGAGGGATCTTATGATAAAAATAAAAATTTGCGGCATCACCAATCTGGAAGATGCACTCGCGGCAGCCGATTCCGGTGCGGACGCTTTGGGCTTCAATTTTTACCGGAAGAGCCCGCGATATATAGACCCGGAAAAAGCCGCTGAGATCATTGCCCAGCTTCCTCCTTTCATGATGCCCGTCGGTGTTTTCGTCAACGAACGGGAGGAGAGGATTCATGAAATCCAGCAGCTCACCTGCATGCAGACCATCCAACTGCATGGAGATGAAAGTCCGGAGTTCTGCCAGCGGTTCGGCGGCCGGGTGATCAAAGCGTTCCAGGTAAAAGACAAGGAAAGCATCAAGCACATGGCGCACTATCACGTCGGTGCGTTCCTGCTCGACAGCTACCGCGACGGGGTCCGCGGCGGGACGGGCGTTGCTTTTGACTGGCACCTTGCCGTGGTTGCCAAGACCTTCGGCAAAGTGATCCTTGCCGGCGGACTCACCCCGGAGAATGTGGCAGAGGCCGTGAAACTCGTGCAGCCTTACGGCGTCGACGTGGCCGGCGGCGTGGAGAAGGAAAAAGGGATCAAAGACCATGCAAAGATCAAAAAGTTCATTACCGAAGTCCGGAGGGCGTCGCGGCCATGAGCATGCCGGATAAAAAAGGACATTACGGCGTCTACGGCGGCAAGTTCGCACCGGAAACGCTCATGCCCGCGCTTGCAGAACTGGAAGCCGCATATCTTGCCTCGAAGAAGGACAAGGAGTTCCAGGCAGAGCTTGAGTTCTATAACCGCGAATTCATCGGTCGGCCGACGCCGCTCTATTTCGCGAAGAGGCTCACCGAGCACCTGGGCGGCGCGAAGATCTACCTGAAGCGCGAGGACCTCTGCCACACCGGCGCGCACAAGATCAACAACTCCCTGGCCCAGGTCCTGCTCGCGAAACGGATGGGAAAGACCCGCGTCGTTGCCGAGACGGGCGCCGGACAGCACGGGGTCGCAACTGCCACGGCCGCGGCCATGTTCGGCCTCGACTGCGAAATCTACATGGGCACCGACGACATAGCGCGCCAGTCGCTGAATGTTTTCCGCATGAAGCTTCTGGGCACCACGGTTCGTCCCGTGGACCTCGGCAGCAAGACGCTGAAAGACGCGATCAACGAGGCCATGCGCGACTGGATCACGAATGTAGCGAACACCCATTACGTGCTCGGCACGGTCTTCGGTCCCCATCCTTTTCCCATGATGGTGCGCGACTTTCAGTCCGTGATCGGCCGGGAAGCGAAGAAGCAGATCCTGAAGTTCGAGGGGAAACTCCCCGACGCCATGATCGCCTGCGTGGGCGGCGGTTCGAACGCCATGGGCTTGTTCTCCGAGTTTCTCGGCGACGCCTCGGTAAAGATGTACGGCATCGAAGCCGGGGGAACCGGCATCGAGCGCGGAAAGCACGCTGCCCGGTTCGCCGGCGGCTCGCTCGGCGTACTCCAGGGTTCCAAGACGTTTATTCTCCAGGACGAACAAGGGCAGATTGAATTGACCCATTCCGTGTCCGCCGGTCTGGATTATGCGGCAGTGGGGCCGGAACACGCGTTTTACCACGATTCCGGGCGCATCGAGTACACCTATGCCGTTGATGAAGAGGCCATGGAGGCGTTCGACCTTCTCTCGCGTCTGGAAGGCATTATCCCTGCCCTGGAAAGCGCGCACGCCGTCGCCTATTGCCTGAAACTGGCGCCCACGCTCGGCAAAGACCAGACCGTCATCGTGAACCTCTCGGGCCGCGGGGACAAGGACGTAATGCAGGTCGCGAAGATCAAGGGAGTGGAGCTGTAGAAAATGCGGATTTCGGATTGCGGAATAAAATCCTGGACGGAAAAGCAAACCTATGTCGAGAATAAAAACTACCTTTAACCGGCTGAAGAAAAAAGGCGAGACCGCCCTTATCCCCTACGTCATGGCGGGAGATCCCGATCTTGCCACGACGAAGACGCTCATTCTTGAGATGGAAAAGGCGGGCTGTGACATAATCGAACTCGGTGCGCCTTTTTCCGATCCCCTTGCAGACGGTCCGACGATCCAGAAAGCAGCGATCAGGTCGCTTAATCATCATACAAGCATCGCGGACGTGCTCGGTCTCGTTGCCGATGTTCGTACGATCAGCAGGATCCCGCTCATCCTGATGACCTACTACAACCTGATTTTTCATTACGGCGAAGAGCGTTTTGTCCGCGACGCTGTTGCCGCAGGTCTGGACGGGATCATTCTGCCGGACCTTCCCCCGGAAGAGGCCGGCCTCCTGATACCGCTCGCAAAGAAGTCGGGGCTGGACACGATCTTCCTGCTGGCACCGACGAGCACGGAGGACCGGATCAGGCTCGTTTGCAAGGTCAGCCAGGGGTTTGTTTATTACGTGTCGCTGACCGGCGTGACCGGCGCGCGGGCCGGGGTCCAGAGCTCGATCGAAGAATCGCTCAAAAAGATCAAGGCCGCCACGGACAAACCCGTTGCTGTCGGTTTTGGCATCTCCACACCCGACCAAGCTGCGCAGGTTGCCCACTGGGGGGCTGATGGGGTGATCGTGGGAAGTGCGCTCGTCAAAGTCATCGAAGAAACGATCGGTACCCCCGAGCTCGTGCCGCGCGCTGTGGATTTTATACGGGCGCTGAAACAGGGTGTGCTCGCAGGACATGGCAACTGAAACGGGCAAAGCAGAGAGCGCCCACATTTTTATTAAAGAAGCCTTCACTAGTTTATTTCTGCGAAAAGTAAAATCGCTGACACGAGGGGGACAGTCATGAGCGACATCCAGGCACAGCTTTTTACACGATTCGGCAAGAAAATTCCCGCGAACACCGTGCTTTTTCAGGAAGGTGATGCCGGCGAAAACATGTATATCATCCAGTCCGGCCGGGTCAAGATCAGCAAACGGATCCGCGGCGTGGAAAAGACCCTTGCGACCCTCGAAAAGGGGGAGTTTTTCGGCGAGATGGCCATCTTAAATGACAAGCCGCGGTCCGCCACGGCCGAGACGCTCGACGAATGCGATATGCTCGTTATCGACCGCAAGACCTTCGACGCCCTGATTCGGGGAAATGTGGAGATTGCGGTCCGGTTCATTAAACGCCTGGCCGACCGGCTGCGGGAGGCCAACGATCAGATGGAAGCATTGATGATCAAGGACAATACCAGCCGTCTCGTGAGCGTTCTCGCCAAGCACGTGCGGGAACAGAAAAAGGCAGGTGAGTTCAGCGTGACCATTGAAGACCTGGCGGGCCTCGCCGGTATAGAAGCTGCACAGGCCCGGTCGATCCTGGAGAAGCTTGCAAGCGTCCGAATCGTCGAAGTCGCCGGTGAGAAGATTCACATCAGGGACCAGGACCAGGTCGACCGGCTGCTGCGCTACCTGGAAATGAGGGAAATATTCGGCGAAATGGTGTGAAAAACGGGGTGAACAGGCGCCCGACGGCGGATAGGAAGAACCTGTCTTCTGAAGATATGGAGCGGCGATGAAACAAAAATCCGGCAAACGCGTGGGCATCACCATAGCACTGATCGTGGCGGTTGCGTTATCGATTTTATACCTGAGCCACGCGAGGTTCTTCGACGTGTTGGAAGAGAAGACCCTCGATATGCGGTTCGCAATGCGGGGCAAGATCGCGCCGGGCCCCGAGACCGTCATCGCGGCCATAGACGAAAAGAGCATCAACAGACTCGGCAGGTTCCCCTGGTCCCGTTCGGTCTGGGCGCGCGTCGTCGATCGTCTTACGGAAGAAGGGGCCGCAGTTGTCGTTTTCGACGTGCTCTTTTCAGAGGCCGAGAATGCGTCGTCTGACGGCCTTTTGCAACAGGCTTTACGAAAGAACGGACGAGTGGTTCTTCCCGTTGATTTCGATTTTTCCGAAGCGGGGTATAAGGAATCGGGGTTCACGAACAAGGAGGTGGACTTCCTTACGCCTTCCGCCTACGCTGTGCTCAAAAATATCGACGCACCCTATGCGCCGCTCGTTGCCAAGGTGGTGCTCCCTCCCCTTGAGAGGTTTTCCGAAGTTGCGGCATCCCTTGCCCACATTAATATGCTTCCCGACGATGACGGTACGCTCCGCTGGGAAGTGCTTGCCATCAAGTATAGAGATGATTTTTATGCGCCGATCGGGCTTCAGGCCGTGCGACTTTTCCGCAGGCTCGGAACGCAGAGTCTGGCACTGGACGGCCGGAAATCGGTGCAACTGGGGGATTCGGATATCCCTATCGACGGGAACGGCAGGATGCTGATAAATTACCGCGGCCCTGAAGGCATCTTCCCGCGCTATTCGATTTCCGATATCCTGGAGCGGAAGACGGCACCGGGAACATTCAAAGACAAAATCGTCATGATCGGCGCCACCGCCATCGGCATCTACGATCTCCGGGTCACGCCCTTCTCAAATAACATGGCCGGAATCGAGAAACATGCAAACGTTGTCGACAATCTCCTGCGGGGCGACTTCCTCAGAAGGAGCAACGCAAATGTCCTCCTGTTGATCTTCTTTTTTGCCATGCTCCTTGGGGTCCTGCTCCCCCGCCTTGGCGCGGGGGAGGGAGCAATGCTGTTTCTTGCCCTGTTCGCGGCGTATCTCGGTTTTGTGTATTATCTCTTCGCCGCCAAAGGTATTTGGTTCAACCTGGTCTATCCCGCATCGTCCCTCTTCTTCGGCTACACGAGCCAGACCGCTTACCGGTTCTTCATGGAAGAACGGCGGGCGCGGGACATCAGAAAAATGTTCTCGAGCTACGTGTCAAAGCGGATCGTGGACGAACTCATCAGGGACCCGAGCAAGACAAAGCTCGGCGGAGACCGTAAGGAGATCACGGTGCTCTTTTCCGATATCCGGGGTTTTACCTCCTTTTCCGAGAAACACCAGCCCGAGGAAGTCGTTTCGCTGCTGAACGAATACCTGGGCGCCATGACGGATATCGTGTTCGAGTACGAAGGGACGCTGGATAAATTCGTGGGAGACGCCATCATGGCCCTCTGGGGAGCGCCCATAGGCCAGCCGGACCATGCGGAGCGCGCAGTCCGGTGCGCCGTGGCCATGATCACCAAGCTGAAACAACTGCAGGCGAAGTGGGCCTCCGAAGGAAGGTACGTGATCGATATCGGGATCGGGATCAATACCGGCGACATGGTGGTCGGCAACATGGGGGCCGAGGGGAAAAAGATGGACTACACGGTAATCGGCGACAACGTGAACCTCGGCGCACGCTTAGAAGGCTTGACAAGAAAGTACAATAATCATATCATCATATCGGAATATACCTATGAAAAGGTCAAGGGCATCGTTGAGGCCAAGGAACTCGATTCCGTGACCGTCAAGGGAAAAGAAAATCCCGTGGTGGTGTATGACCTCATCGGGTTGAAGTAGCAATCAGGCGGAGAGGATCAACTGCCGCATAATTCGCAGAGGAGGGTGAATGAAGGTAAAAATTCTGGGTTGCTCCGGTTCCGAGACTATCGGCCACATGCCCCCCGGTTTCCTGGTCAACGATGTAATGATGCTGGACGCCGGTACGATCACCGCGGCGCTCAGCATCGAAGCGCAGAGCAGGATCACCGACATCTTCATCAGCCACACGCATCTCGACCACATCAAGTCGGTCCTGTTCCTGGCGGACAATATAATCGGCCGCATCAAGAAGCCGGTTAACATCCACGCAATCCCGAAGGTCCTCGACGCGATCAGGAAACACCTGATGAACGACATCATCTGGCCAGATTTTACCAGGATCCCGACGGCGAAAAACCCCGTGCTGGCTTATTCGCCGATGCAGCTCAATAAACCGGTGAGCATCGCCGGTCTGAAGGTCAAGGCCATTCCCATGAACCACCCGGTCCCTGCCGTCGGATTTCTCGTGAGCGACGGCAAGTCGTCTTTTCTCTACAGCGCGGACACCGGGCCGAACGAGGGCCTCTGGAAGGAAGCGGCAAAGGCCAAAAACCTGACAGCGATCATCGTCGATACCTCGTTCCCAAACAGCCTCGACGGCATCGCCATGTTGAGCGGTCACTTCACGCCGGGCCAGCTTCACCAGGACCTGACCAAGGCGAAGGTTGGCAATGACGTGCCGATCTATATCTACCACGTGAAACCGGTCCATAAAAAGAAGGTCATCAGCGAACTCCGGGGATTGGGCAGGAAAAATGTGAAGATCCTCGTGGAAGGGAAGACGTATAAATTCTAAATAAGTACAGAATACAGAATACAGAATACAGAATACAGAATACAGAATACAGAAACAAACACCTGAAGGAGCATTATGGTTTGGTTCAAAAAAGAGCGGTCTGAGAGTGCTGCACAGGAGGCCCCTGCCAAAAAAGTGAAGATCCCCGAGGGGCTTTGGGTAAAGTGCGACAACTGCAAAGAGATCATCTACCGCAAAGAAGTCGAGAAAAACTTCAAGGTTTGTCCCAAATGCGACTATCACTTCCGCATCTCCGCATCGGAGCGGCTTCCCTATCTTGTCGACGAAGGCAGTTTCCTCGAAGTGGAGGACGGCCTTTCCCCCCGGGATTTTCTGTCCTTTAAGGACTACAAGGACAAACTCAAGAGCAGCCGCAAGAAGACGGGGCTCAAGGACGCAATCATGTCCGGCGAGGCAAAGATCGGCGGCAGGCCCGTTTCGCTCGTGATCATGGATTTCAACTTCATGGGCGGCAGTATGGGCTCCGTGGTCGGCGAGAAGATCGCCCGCGCCGTGGAGCGGGCCATTGAAAACCGCACCCCCTTTGTTTCGGTCGCGTCGTCGGGCGGCGCCCGCATGCAGGAGGGCATCCTTTCGCTCATGCAGATGGCCAAGACATCGGCTGCGGTGGCCCGTCTCGGCCAGGCCGGGCTCCCGTTCATCTCAGTGTTGACGGACCCCACTTTCGGCGGCGTCACGGCGAGCTTCGCCATGCTCGGCGACATCATCGTCGCGGAGCCCAAGAGCCTGATCGGATTTGCCGGGCCGCGCGTCATCGAGCAGACAATTAAACAACAGCTGCCCGCGGGCTTCCAGCGCGCCGAATTCCAGCTCGAACACGGGATGATCGACATGATCGTACCGCGCAAGGAGATGCGGGCAACGATTGGCAAGGTCCTTGATTTCTTCGCCGCATAGGATTACCATGGGTGAAATGGCGAAAATGCTGATTCTGCTCGGTGCGGTACTGATCGTCGTCGGCGTTATCATGCTTCTGCTTCAGAAAACCCCGTTCCTGGGCAAGCTGCCCGGGGACATCCTGATCAGGCGGGAAAATTTTACGTTCTATTTCCCGCTGGCCACAAGCATCATCATCAGCATTGTCGTCAGCCTTATCCTCTACTTTATCGGGAAGTTCAGATAGGAGAGTTGTGCCTGCCGGGAAGTTTGCTGAAAGCCGGGCGGCTCATTATATGAACGACGATGCAGTAAAACGCCCGGCCCTCCTTATTGCCGTTCTTGCCTCGTTCCTTACTCCGTTCATGGTCTCATCGATCAACATTGCGTTGCCTGCAATCGGACGGGATTTTCACATGAGCGCGATCGCCATGAGCTGGGTCCCGACGTCCTACCTCCTGTCCGCGGCCATGTTTCTGGTCCCCTTCGGCAGAGTCGCCGACATCTACGGAAGAAAAAGAATATTTTCCTATGGCATCAGAATTTATACGTTGGCGGCACTGCTCCTGGCACTCTCGCCCTCGGCCAGGTTCCTCATTGCCTTCCGCATACTCGAGGGGTTCGGCGGGGCCATGATCTTCGGCACAGGCATCGCGATCGTGACGTCCGTGTTCCCGGCCAGCGAACGCGGAAGGGTGCTCGGGATCAACGTTGCCGCCATCTATCTCGGGCTTTCGCTCGGCCCCGTCCTCGGCGGGTTCCTTACCCAGCAGTTCGGATGGAGGAGCATCTTTTTGACGAATATTCCCGTGGGGCTGCTCGTGATCTTTCTGATCGCGGCCAAACTGAAGGGCGAGTGGGCCGGATCGCAGGGGGAAAAGTTCGATCTTGCAGGTGCCGTAGAATACGGCGGTGCGCTCGCGGCTTTCATGTATGGGCTCTCGCGCCTGCCGGAACATTCCGGCATCGGGCTCGTTCTCGCCGGGACTCTCTGCATGGCATTCTTTGTTCGCCGGGAGTTGAAAGTCGAGAGTCCTCTCCTGAACATGAGTCTTTTCGCCGGCAATGCGGCATTTGCCTTTTCCAACCTGGCTGCCTTGATCAATTACAGTGCCACCTTTGCCGTTACATTCCTGATGAGCCTCTATCTGCAGTACGTCAAGGGCTTCACACCCCAGCACACCGGCTTCATCCTCGTTTCCCAGCCGGTCATCATGGCCCTTTTTTCCCCCTTCGCCGGCCGTCTTTCTGATAAAATAGAACCGCGGGTCGTGGCGTCGGTGGGGATGGGCTTTACCGCAGCCGGACTTTTCCTGTTTACGCTCATCGGGCGCGAGACCCACCTGGGGTTCATCATAGGGGGATTGATGCTGCTCGGCTTCGGTTTTGCCCTCTTCTCTTCGCCGAACACGAACGCCGTGATGGGCTCCATCGACAAGCGGTTCTACGGCGTGGGGTCCGCGACGCTCGGCACCATGCGGCTCACCGGCCAGATGCTCTCCATGGGGATCGCCATGGTCATCTTTGCGCTGCATATCGGCAGCGACCGCATCACGCCCGAAAATTATGCAGTCTTTCTGACCAGCATGAAAACGGCATTTGTCATTTTTGCTTCCCTCTGTTGTGCCGGTATTTTTGCATCCTTGGCGAGGGGAAAGGTAAGGTGAATATGGACCGGAGGAGGTTCCTGAAACTGGCCGCGCTGACCGGGGCGGGATTGTCGATGCCCGGCGGTTTGGACATGCTTGCCGAGGCGGCAGAATCAACAGCGCATCCCGATCTCGTGGTTGCACATGGTGCGTCGCCTGAAAAGATCGTGCAGGCCGCCATCAACGCCCTCGGCGGGATTAAAAAGTTTATTTCCCGGGGTGATATCGTCGTTGTCAAACCGAACATCGGCTGGGACCGGACTCCGGAACAGGCCGGTAACACGAATCCCGAAGTGGTTGCCGCCGTGGTCAAACTCTGCTTCGAGGCCGGCGCCAGGAAGGTACGGGTGTTCGACCGGCCGGTGAATGACCCGAGGCGGTGTTTTGTCCAGAGCGGGATAGCGCCGGCTGCGGCTGCTTTGGGTGCGAACGTCGATTACGTGGACGATCGGAAGTTCAAGGACATGGAAATCAACGGCACCGCACTCAAATCCTGGCCGTTGTATACGGAGCTTTTCGAGGCGGACAAGGTGATCAATATCCCGATCGCAAAGCACCACGGGCTTGCGAAGCTTACGATGTCCATGAAGAACTGGATGGGCGTCATGGGAGGTCAGCGCCGCCAGATCCACCAGAAGCTGGACGAGAGCCTCGTGGACCTTTCGATGAAGATCAAACCCACCCTCACGGTCCTCGACGCCGTCCGTATCCTGACGGCGAACGGCCCGCAGGGCGGCAGTCTTGCGGACGTGAGAAAACTCGATACGGTCATCGTGGGCGTGGACCAGGTCGCCGTCGACTCATACGGTGCGACGCTTTTCGGCATGAAAGGGAGCGACCTTCGATATGTGACGCTCGCCCACAAACTCGGAATGGGGCAGATGGACCTGGCAAAAGTAAAAATCAGAAAGATCACTATTTGAGGGTAGCGTGAAAAGCCCGACAGCATCCTGAGTGCGGTTCAGGAGAAGGGGGTCTCGAATTTCTGCGGTTGACTATTCGGCCAAATCGACCATCACAGGATAGTTGAGGAGGGTGTTCAGCTGTCAAGCAACTCCCGAATCTTGGTCACCAGCGTGATCGGCGAAGAAGGTTTTGCCAGGAAGTTCAGGTTGCTGTCGAGGACCCCTTTCGCGTGAATGATATCATTGGGATACCCGCTCACAAACAGGATTTTAATATCCGGGTTCATCTTCTTAATTTCCTCGTACGCTAACTTGCCATTTTTTTTCGGCATGATCACATCCATGACGAGGAGCCGGATATCGTCCCGGTACTCCTGATATTTCCGCACCGCGTCTTCTCCGTCCACCGCCACGACGACCCGATAACCGAATTCTTCAAGAACAGTGATCATGGTGTCCCTGACTTTCTCGTCGTCTTCCGCCAGGAGGAGGCATTCCGTTCCGTGGCGCGGGGCGATCTCCGCCTTTTTCCGATCATCGACCAGCGAGTCTACCAGGGGAAGATAAATATGAAATGCCGTCCCTTTACGCGGCACGCTTTCGCAGAGGATGAACCCGTTGTGCTGTTTCACGATCCCGTACACGATCGCGAGCCCGAGGCCGGTGCCCTTGCCGACTTCTTTGGTGGTGAAAAAGGGCTCGAAGATTTTATCCTTGGTCCTTTCATCCATACCCGTGCCTGAATCCGATACCGACGTGAGGGCATACTTGCCGGGGGTGCCGAATCCATGGGAAGCTATATAGTCGTCATCGATGAGCGCGGGCTTTGTCGTGATGGAAAGTTTCCCCCCGCCGGGCATGGCATCCCTGGCGTTCGTGATGAGGTTCAGCATGACCTGCTCGAATTGGCCGCTGTCCGCCATCACCGTCAGGTCCGAACCGGACAGGAACGTTTTATAATCGATGTCTTCGCCGATCAGTCTGGCCGTGAGTTTGTGAAGCTTGCGAATCACCGAATTGAGATCAACGGGTTTCGGGTTCAAGATCTGCTTTCTGCTGAAGGCCAGGAGACTCTGGGTAAGATTTGCCGCTCTTTCAGCGGAGGTGCGAATGTCGTCCACGTACTGTCTGAAAGGGCTGCCTGCGCCAAGCTTCATTTCCAGGAGGTACGCATCGCCGAGGATGGCGGTCAGGATATTGTTGAAGTCATGGGCAACACCGCCGGCGAGCTGACCGACTGCCTCCATTTTTTGGGCCTGCAGCAGCTGTTCCTCAAGCTTCCTGTGTTCGGTGATGTCGCGCACCACATGGATCAAGCCGACCAGCTGATTGTTTCTGTCCAGACGCGGGATCGCACGGATCTCGATGAACCTGTTCAAATGCGGTTCGAATAATTCGAAAGACGACGGTTTGCCCGAGACGAGGCTTTGGCAACTCGGACAGCCCTGGGGAGGACATTCCGTGCCGTGATAATGCTCGAAGCATTTTGCCCCTTTTGGGGAAAGGATAGGCAGGTGGAGAATTTTTTCCGCGGCTTTGTTTGCCCGGACGATATTGTAATCCTTGTCATGGATGGTCACCATGTCGGTGATGCTCTCGAACGTGTCTTCCCAGTCCTGTTTTGACTGGACGATCTGCTCCTCTGCCAGTTTGTGCTGCAGGTCTTTATCGATGAATTCGAGGGCGAATGAAATGTCGGCTGCAAGTTCGTCGAGCAAACGGATCTCGGAATCGTCGAAGAAATTCAGCTCCGCAGAGTAGAAGATCATCGTCCCGATGACGGTGCTGTTCACCTGCAGCGGAAAGTACCCGACGGAGCGGTAGCCCCGCCTGAGCGCGGCCTCCCGCAAGGGCCGCACCCGGAGGTCGCTTTCGACGTCGTTGATCACGACATGAACGCCGGTGCGCAAAACGCTTTGAACGGGTGCGCTGTCTGCGGACATCCCCCGGGCGATCCGGCCCGCTTCTTCGAGATAGCCTTCCTCAATCCCGGAAAAGACTGCCGGGCTCACGCGCTTCGTAGCGGGGTCGGCAAGCCCAACCCATGCCATACGAAACCGTCCCTGCTCGACCGCGATCCGGCAGGCACTCTCGAAAAGCAGGTCCCGATCGCGTGTTCGAACGATCGTCTTGTTGATCGCGCTCAGCATGGAATAAACACGGTTGAGCCTCAGGATCTTGTCTTCCGCCTGCTTTCTCTCGGTAATATCCTGCAGGGTCTCGATGACCAGCAAGGGTTTGCCGTCATGGTCGAGAAAAGGGCTGGCGTCGAAGATGATATAGCGTTCCTTGCCGTTCAGGGCGGGATACCAGTCTTCCGCATGGAGTGCGGAGGTCCCGAGTTCGGATGGCGAATGGTTTCGATAGAGAGAGGGCAGCTCATTGAAATTCCCGTCTATAACGACGTCCGCGAGCGTCGGACGCTTGTGGTCGTAAAAGGGGTGCCACTGGTCATCGGTCCCGATCATGGATGCCGCGGAGAGCCCGGTAAGCACCTCGCAGGCTTTGTTCCAGGCAACTATGTGGTGATCGGCATTGAGTACAAAGGTAGCCACTGCGGAGTTCTGGATAGCGACCTCTGCGAGACGCCACTGTTTCCTGAGCGCATCCTCCATCCGCTTGTGTTCGGTGATGTCCTGCGCAGTTCCCTGGAGGAGGACCGGTTTGTCCGAGGCATAGCTGACGACCTCGGCGAGTTCATGAATCACAGCTTCCGTCCCATCCGGACGTATGATGCGGTAATCCAGTGTGTACGGTTTCCCCTCAGACAAGGACCCCTTTGCCGCTTTCGAGAAAGCATCCCTGTCTTCGGGATGTACTCTGTCCAGGATAGCCTGATAGCCCGGGACGGTCGTATGGGAATCGTAGCCGAAGATTCGGTACATTTCATCAGACCATTCTGCCCTCCCCGTGGCAAGGTCGCGTTCCCAACTGCCTATATGAGCGATCCGCTGTGATTCCCCGAGCTGTTGCTCGCGCTTTTTCAATGCTGCGTCTGCCTGTTTTCGCCTGGTAATGTCGCGGGCGATCTCTATCCCGGCAACGATTTTCCCCGTGGAATCTCTTACCACGGACGTGGTTATCTCGGCATAAATGGTCCCATGGTCGGTCGGCGCGCTTCTCTCCACGGTGTGGATCTTTCCGTCATGAAAGGACAGAGCAATGGCGCAGCCGTCGCAAACGGCATCCCTTTTTTCGTACGCCTGATAGCAGTACTCGCCGGTGTGGTCTCCGACGAGATTCTTCTGAATATCGTTTTGATAGAGGATTTTGAAATCCGTGTCCTGTATGCTGATGCCGTCCCCGATCGCGGCAATGATGGACTCGGACTTGGCTTTTTCTTCCTCCGCCCGCCTGATGGCCGTCTGGAGGGCCTCCGCGTCACGACGCTGCTCGCGCGCGGATAAAAGGGGCCGGAACACGAAAAAGTAAACCGACACGGTGGTGGCAATGCCGAGCACGAGTGTTTCAGACAGCGCGGATTTCAGAACGGACAGGAAGGGGCCGCCCGAAGAGAAGTGGTGTATCAGGTCTATCAGCAGGTGCGTCAGGGTGACCGCAATGAGCAGCTTTGCTCCCGTGATCAACTCGGAATACCGGCGGGGTCCTCTCGTCATGGCCCTTCTCTTTCAGCATCCCCTTTTTCAGGGGGGCATGGAGCATGATAAATAGAACAACAGCTGCCGGTTCTTTTAAACCGGACAACGCTGCGGCATATTACCTCTCAGCAATCAAAAAATCCAGATATAAGAGAATCTCTATCCGTCTTACGGGACGCAGTGCTCAACGTTCCTCCGCGGTTAACGGTAGACGCATGACGGGTCTTCAGCCCAAAGGCCGGACAGCGGCCATATGCCTGGAACAGGCTTTTGCCGAGTGTTGGTTGGTCGTCCGGGAATTTCGCGATGGAACCCGTGAGTGGAATTTAAAATCTCGCAGTAAGCCGGGTCCCAACGACCACCGCATTCTTGACCGCCGGATCAACGCCGGGATTGATGATGTACTGGACATCGGGCTGAACAGCGAGCCACGGCACCACGTTGTCGCTGTAGGTCAGCTCGAAAGCCGTTTTTGACGCATCGGACGGGCCGGCAGCCTTCCTGTATTTCCCGGAGGTGTGCGCTCCTTCGATGCCAAGGCCCAGCTGTCCGTTGTCCCGTCCGGGGAACAAGCCGGTATAGACCGCTCCAGCGCTCCAGGCGTAATCGAACCGGTTGACATCACCGCTGGCTATGCCGAAGCGGGCGAACGTCGTCAAGCCCCGTCCGTCATGGCCGGGTTCCCGGTATATCCGGCGTTCTCCAAGAATATACAGCCCATTACTTTGCCGTTTGACCGGATTTCCCGAAGCATCTGTGTCCACGAAGTCGTCGAATTTTTCGGTATATTGCCATGCGCCGAAGCCGATTTTCCCGTTTGGCGATTCTTCTCCCAGCAGGTAGTCGGCCTCGCTGACGATCAATTCGCCGTCGCCGCGATCAAAACGGATATGGGTCCCCCGGGGATGAGCGGGATCGCCGGGCACGCCGTCCAGAACGACGGCCTGGACCGAGAAAGCATGACTCAACTGCACTTTGAAGCGTGCGCCCACCGAGGTAACCGGGAAAATGGACGGCCCGTTCTTTCCCGTCTGTCCCAGGTCCGTGCCGATCCCGAAGGTGGGACGAAAAAACAGTCCGCTGGAATCGGTTACATAAAACTCGGAGTTCAGGTCATACAGCCCCGCCAGGACGGAGAACCGGTCGTCCATGAAATTTTGCTGGATCCATGCTTCATAGAGCTTGGCGCCGGGGGTCTGCACTTCTATGTTGTCAATGCCCTCGGCGTCATTTACGAGCCTCGAGCCCGGCGGTGAACCGTTATTGTTCAGAAAATAGATCAGTGCGGTGGTGCCTTTGGAACCGAACAGCTTTTCACCATCGACGGAAAACTTGATGTCGAGATTATCCAGCGTCTCCGTCCCCGTTTTGACGCCGCCCGCCGCATTGCTCATCACGTCGAATTTATATACGATATCGGCGCCGATGCCCCTGTTCAAGAGCGAGGTGCGTGCTCCGCCCCAGTCTCCCGTAAGCGTGCTTTCCCGGTAACCGGCATCATCGTCCGCTAAAACAAGGGAAGCGATGAATAAACACCCCAGGGCCGTACAGGCCAGGGCGCACAGGTATCGTCTGCAAAGCGTTATATGGCTCCCCGTTGCATGGATGCGCTGCACGGAATGCCCCCTCTCATTGCTGCTTCTGTTCTGTTGCTGATTCCGACACGGTCTCTTGCACGGTGAAAAGCTCGTTCGTCGAGAATACCTTGTCGATGTCGAGAATGATGATGAAATTGCTGTCCCGCTTTCCCATACCTTTGATGAACGCAGTGTTCAGCCGTGTCCCGATCCTCGGCGCCGGCTCGATGTGGTCGGGGTCGAGGTCCAGGACCTCCTGCACGGAATCCGCAAGGACGCCGAGGATGACCGTTTCGTTATCGACGCCGACTTCGACGATGATGACGCAGGTGTTTACCGTCTTTTCGGTCGCCGGCATTCCGAACTTCAGGCGAAGATCCACGACCGGGACGACGCTTCCACGGAGGTTGATCACGCCCCGCATGAAATCGGGCGTTCTCGGGACCCTGGTAACGGCGGTATAGTCAAGCACTTCCCGGACTGCGGATATGTCGAGCGCAAAGACCTCATCCTGAAGTTTGAAGGTCAGGTACTGGGTCATTTCAATTATTTCTGCCCCACTCATGATGTGCCTCCTGTTCAACAAGGGGGCCGGGGTCAGGAAATGCTTGCTTCTTTGCTTATCCTGGACACTTCCCCCCTGACCTGGGTTATTAGTACTTTTCAAATTCCGTATCAAGTTTGTCATGACCGTTGCCGTTGTTCAGATCGAGTTTTACGCCTGCGCCGACCAATTGCGGAGCAACCTGAGGCGCCTTATTCTTCGCAGCCGGTTTTTGCAGACCGCGAATGCTGACGGTTTGGTGCTGCACAACGGGAGCATGGACCGCTGCCTGAGCTGCTCGAGGTGATTCGTCCCCGGTGGTGTCTATCAGAGTTGCGATAAGGCTCTGGAGCTGTTCTGCCTGGGCCGACAGCTCCTCGGCGGTGGACGCCAGTTCTTCCGCGGCTGAGGCATTCTGCTGAATGACCGAGCTCAACTGCTGGACCGATGTGTTGATCTGCTCTGATCCCTGGTCCTGTTCCTTGCTGGCGCTGCTGATCTCCTGCACGAGCTCGGCGGTCTTGCTGATGTCCGGCACCAGCTGGGCCAACATCTCCCCGGTTTTTTCCGCGTCCTGAACGCTCGATGCGGACAGTTTACTGATTTCCCCGGCTGCAGTCTGGCTCCGCTCGGCAAGCTTCCGCACTTCCGCGGCGACGACGGCGAACCCTTTCCCGTGCTCGCCGGCCCGGGCTGCTTCGATCGCCGCGTTCAAAGCCAGCAGGTTCGTCTGGCGCGCGATTTCCTCGATGATCGAGATCTTGCCCGCAATGTCCTTCATTGCGCCCACGGTCGTCTTGACGGCCGACCCGCTTTCATTCGCGTCCAGGGCCGCCTTCCGTGCGATTTTCTCGGTCTGCTGGGCATTGTCGGTGTTCTGTCTGATGTTCGCGGTCATCTCTTCCATGGAGGACGTGGTCTCCTCGACGGACGACGCCTGTTCGCTCGCCCCCTGGGAGAGTTCCTCCGAACTGGAGCTCATCTGCTGGCTGGCGACTGCTACATTGTCCGCTACCGATTTTACTTCCCGCAATATCCGGCTTACGCCGCGGGTGATGAAAAAGGCGATGAAGGAGCCGAGCGCGATGGCCAGCAGACCGAGGCTGAACAATACCAGCTTGACCCTGTCCACGGAGTCAACGATGTTCTTGATGCTGCTCTTCGCCTCATCGACATGGGTTTGTTGTAATTTCCTGACGTTCTCTACCAGTTTATCATGTTTCCGGTCATTCTCGCTCATGAGCTTGTTCCCCGCTTCCATCCCCTGCGATACATAGACGGAAGCCATATGCTTGGCGCCCTCATAGAAGTCGTTGAAGCCGGCTTCGAGTGCATCGGATTCTGCCAGCCATTTTGAATCGTTTTCTCTGGTGAACATATCTTTAAAGGCGGCGAGGTTTTTCCGAAAGTCATCGGCAGCCTGTGCGGCTTCCTGGTACCCCTCGGCATGGTGTGTTGCGGCAACATCCGTGAGCACTTCGGATACCTTGGTAACGTCCCAGTTCATCTCGTAGGCCCTGATCAGGAAGGGCAGCGTTTCGCCTTCAACCTGTTTCGAACCGTTATAGACGTTTTTGAGCAGGATGCTTGATATCGCAGTTGCGAGAGCGAACAGCGCGAGAACTGTTCCAAAACCCAATACTAATCGCGTTCCGATCTTCATTGTCTTAAACATGGTATTCCTCCTTTAAACTTGGCTTGTCCGGCAACGCAATGAAACGCATTACCTCACAAAATAATTCCGGGACATGCTTGCGGCATCGCACCGGTCATTCCGTATCTCTTTTGCCATGCCTTCGAGCTCTAAATAGGCGTTCCGCAGTTCACTGATGGATGGTTTCCGGTGTGCATCCCCGCCCGGCGGGCAAAGGCAACGGTCCAGCTCCTGCAGGAGCTGGCGTATTTCCTCGACAGAGGCGGTCAATTCCTTGATCTGGCTCAGGGAAAGCCGGTCTGTTGTAAAAGCTCTCATCGCTCTGTGCAGATATTGTTCGAGAGTTTGCCACAACTCGTCGAGGTCGTTCAGGTCGATCTTTTTATGAAAGGACTCATTCATGGGTTATTTCTCCTCGTGGCAGCGGTATTTAAACATAATGCAGCTTCTCTTTTTCAACATTTCCGCGGAGGGGAGCTTCCTCCCGCTCTGCGAGAGCGACCAGCCTGGAGACATCAAGGATCAACGCCACGCGGCCGTCTCCGAGGATGGTGGCCCCCGAGATCCCCTCGATGTCCCTGTAGAACCTTCCCAGATTCTTAATGACGGTCTGGTATTCTCCGATGACGCTGTCCACGGTAAAGCCGACCCGCTTGCCGTTCATATCGGTAATGACGATCTGCTCGACGTCGGGCGCTGCGCCTCCGACGTTGAAATATTCCCTGAGCCGTATATAGGGGACCAGATGGCCGCGAATGGAGACCATGCACTTCCCGTGCATCCGTTCCTGGTCGTTTCGGGTCAGTTCCACACAGCCTTCAACGGACGAAACGGGAAGTACGAAATATTCCTCTGCGATCCTTACCAGGAGCCCTTCTATGATCGCCAGGGTAAGCGGCAGTTTCAGCGTGATCGTGGTGCCGGCGCCTTTCCTGCTGCTGATATCGATTGATCCCCCGAACGCGTCGATCGCCTGCTTGACCACGTCCATGCCGACGCCCCGGCCCGATACGTTCGTGACCGTTTTTGCGGTGGAGAATCCCGGTGCGAAGATGAGGGCAAAGAGGTCCTTTTCGGACAGCGTGGTTTCCGGCGAGACCAACCCCCGCTCCACGGCCTTTATTCTGATAGCATCCGCGTCCAGGCCCGCCCCGTCGTCCTTGATCGTGATGAAGACATGGGCCCCGGAATGGATTGCCGAAAGATGGATTGTGCCCTGTCTCGGCTTTCCCGCCGCGGTCCTCGCAACGGGCGCTTCGATGCCGTGGTCCGCGCTGTTTCGGATCAGATGGATGAGCGGGTCGTTCAGTTTTTCGATCAAGCTCTTGTCCAGTTCGGTCTCCGCTCCCTCGGTCGCAAGCTCGATCTCCTTATCGAGGTCCCGGCAGAGGTCCCGGACAAGCCGCTTGAATTTGCTGAAGGTCGTACCGATGGGGAGCATGCGCATGCTCATTGTCTGTTCCCGCAGCTCGCTGGTGAGCCGCTCCACTTCCTCTGCGATCGCGAGCATCTCCGGGTCTTTTTGGCGGGACGATGACTGGTTCAGCCGCGCCTGGACCGTGACGAGCTCTCCCACCAGGTTTACCAGGCTGTCCAGCTTACCGGACGATACGCGGATGCTCGAAGACGCTTCAGCTGCCTGCTTTTTTTCCTGCGCTGCTTTCAGGTGCTGCTGCTCTGCCAGCGCGGAGGTCACTTTTTCGGCGTCTACCGCGCCCATTTCCACCAGGACTTGGCCGATCCGTTTTTGAGCGGAAAGCGCCTTTTGGACAACCTCAGGGCTGACATCGCCGCGCTCCAACAGGATGTCGCCGAGCTTCTTCTCCCCTGCCTTATCCGCGTCATCGATGAGGCCTATCGTAAGCTCTGAATCGTCCTGGACAAACAGGAACACGTCCGTCACCCGGTCCAGCCCGTTCGAGGTCGTCACGATAATGTCCCAGGAGGTATAGCAGGCCTCCGCATGCAAGTCGTCGAGTGCGGGGATGTCCTGCATCCGGGCCGCAATCGTGCAATCGCCCAGCCGGCGGAGCTCATTCAGCAAATCGACGGGATCAAGCCCCCGGCAGGCGATGTTTTGCGGAGGGCGGAAGTGGACCCGGCAGGTGATGGCGGCCGCATCGCTGGAAGGGACGGCGGCAGGGGAGTGTTTTGCCGTCCCCTGTCCGCCGCCGGTGAGAGGTGCGGCGGGAATGAGATCCCGGAGCGATGCGATGATCGACGCGGCCTTTGCCTCGTCTTCGGCCAGGGGGCGGTCATCCGCTTCGAGCATCAGGCGGATATGGTCCCGGCAGGCGAGGGTCAGATCGATCAGCTCTTTCGTAACGCTCAGGGAACCGTTCCGGACCAGGTCGAAAGCCGTTTCGACTTCGTGGGTGAAAGCGGATATCGCCTCAAAACCGAACATGGCGCCGGAGCCCTTGATCGTATGCATGGCCCGAAAGACCCTGCCGATCAGGTCTGCATCATCGGGCCGCTCTTCCAGTTCGAGCAAGGAGGCTTCGAGCTCGGCGAGCAGCTCACGGGCTTCCTCCTTAAAGGTTTCCCGGTGTTTATCCTTGTTATCGTTCATGGACGCCTCACTTCTCATGCCAGGGGCAGAAATTGCTCACGTTGCACCGGGCATGGTTGCCGAAACCGGATTGTTGTACTGCGTTCCGGAAGGCTTCGGGCTGCCTGCCGAACAACCTCAGCTCCCGGTTCGCCTGTCGCGCAGAGCGGTGTGCGGAGCAGAGCACCTGGAGTCCGAACAGGTCGACCTTGCGGACATTCTCGATATTCAGGACCAGGTGGCCCGCGCTTTCCAAGGCCTCAACAAAAAATCGTCTGAGCTCTTCCGCATGATCGATGATCAGCTCGCCCTCGAGGACCAGCGAGCCGGCCCCACCTGCCTGTTCAACCCTCGCATTCAGCATGGCGTCTCCCGTTATTTTGCGAGTCTCAGTACCGTTTCCAGCAATTTATCCGGTGAAAATGGCTTGACCAGCCATCCGCCGGCGCCGGTCCTTTCCCCTTCGTCTTGCACGGGCGCCTGCGACCCGGTCGTCAGCATGACGACGGGAGTAAACTTGTTTCCCGGCGTCCCCCTGAACTGCCGGATGAATTCGATGCCGTCCATTTCCGGCAGGTTGAGGTCCGTGATGACCATGTCAAGTCTTATCCCGCCGAGCTTTGCCAGAGCGTCTTTCCCATTGACCGAGGCAATCACAATAAATCCGGCGTCCCTGAGGGCAAGCTCCACCTGTTGCCGCATGGAGGAGGAATCGTCTACGATCAGTATCGTCCTGGACATAATTTTTTGCTCCCTGTCTCGCTGAGTATGACCAAGTTTCGCTCAAATACTTAGCAAGGAACGTGCCGTTCGGCATCGCTTTGAATTTACGGAGGAGTAATATGAATCCGCGTGCAGGGAGTATTGCAATCAGCCATACTGGTGCAAAATGCATATGCATTGTGCCTGCACTGGGGAACAGAGAATTCAGATCGCAAACGTCTATATATAATGGTTTCGCAAAGTCGAAAATCGCACAAAGACTGTCATTCCGGCTTGTCCGGAATCGTTTCTTATTCGTACGTTATACGGCAATATGATTCCCGACAAGCGAGACTTTATGATTAAAAGGCAAGTCTATCTTAAGGTATATTTGAGTCTAGACGGACACAAATAAAACCGAAAGGAGACTTGCCATGAACAACATTAGCAAACTCGATTTCACAGGTCAACATCTTTACATCGGCATGGACGTTCATAAGAAAAGTTGGAGCATCTGCATCTTGACAGATAAGTTTGAACATAAGACCTTTACCCAACCGCCGGATGTCGGCATACTTGTCGATTATCTGAAGCGCAATTTCCCTGGCGCGACGTATCATGCTGTCTACGAGGCGGGTTTCTCAGGCTTCTGGACGCATGATCGTCTGAGTGAACTGGGTGTTGACTGCATCGTTACAAATCCGGCCGACGTCCCCACGAAGGACAAGGAGCGAGCAGGCAAAACCGACCGGGTCGATTGCCGCAAACTTGCCCATTGTCTCAGAAGCAACCAACTTGACGGGATATATGTCCCTTCACGGACCGCTGTCGAGGACCGCAGTTTGCTTAGGACCCGTCGCAGTATGGTCAAGAAGCAGACCCGTTGCAAAAACCAGATAAAGTCCCTGCTCGCTTTTTACGGCATTCATATACCCGAGGAACTTGCTGAAAGCCGCTGGTCCAGAAAATTCATCAACTGGATCGATGAAATCCGCATGGAGAGGGCCAGCGGGAATTATTCTCTCAAGGCGTATCTCGACGAACTGAACCATATCCGCCGGATACTTGCCGAGTTGAACCGGAACATTCTGGCCCTTTCCCGCACTGATGACTACCGGGTCAACGTCTTGCTGTTAAGGACCGTGCCGGGGATCAGCACGCTGACTGCCATGACACTCCTAACGGAACTGAACAGCATGAGTCGTTTTTCGTCGCTCGATAAGCTGGCGAGCTATGTCGGCCTTATCCCCAACACGAACTCCAGCGGTGAAAAGAACACCACCACCGGCATCACCAACAGACGCAATCCTTCGCTACGGGGCATATTGATTGAAAGTGCTTGGGTCGCTGCCCGTAAAGACCCGACGCTGATAATGGCATTCGATAAGCTTAGTAAGCATATGACTAATACAAAGGCCATCGTTCATATAGCGCGAAAGCTTCTAAATCGCATCCGGTACGTCTTGAAGAACCAGCATGAGTACGTACTGGCGGTAGTACAATAAAAAGCCGGATTGTTTTATGGAGGTCAATCTCAATAACTTGTTTATCTGTGGGTAACGCTATGTCATTCCTGCAGCGGATCTCAGGATCGTGTCTGCTTTAGCTAGACTGCGAACCCACGCCTTTAAAACATAATCTAAGAAATGCAGCCTTCCTCCATGCGAAGAAGTGTCTGCTTATAGAAGATTGGTTTTGAAGATTGAGCTCTGCCATAAAACAAATCCAGAAAGAGTCCGTCTGCCACCAAAAGAAGACTTGACTTTTAACATAGAGGAATGACGACTTTTTTCGAAACCATCATATATATAGTGAAGGGGATAAAGCGAAGCTATGATGATGCAGATGCAGGGATAATACGACGACCTGGGTCAGGGAGAGAGGTTGTACTGTTTTATCTTTCGCATGAGCGTTGAATAGTCGATCTTAAGAATGGCTGCGGCCTTCTTCTTGTTGCCCCCCGTCGACGTGAGCGTCTGAAAGATGGCTTGTTTTTCGATCTCGACGAGGCTCGGACCGGACTGATCGTTGACAGCCTGTTGCGCGGGAGCCGCCTGGTCCGCAGTGAGGAGAAATTCGATCCCTTCGGGCCTGATCACGCTGTCGGAGGCAAGGAGTACGGCCCGCCTGATCACGTTTTTCAGTTCCCTGATGTTGCCGGGCCATGCATACCGTCTGAGCAGTGTTTCGGCCTCTTCTGATATCTCCCGGATCTGCTTCTTCAGGTCTGTCGCAGCTTCGTTGCAGAACCGCTGTGCCAGGAAGGGGATGTCTTCGGTCCTTTCCCTGAGCGGCGGGATGGTGATCATGAATTCGCCGAGCCGGAAGAAGAGGTCCTCCCTGAATTTTTTGCCCGCCACCGCCTGCCTGATGTCCGTGTTGGTCGCGGCTATGATCCGGGCGTTTATCTCCACTGCCGCGGTCCCGCCGAGGGGATAAACTTTTTTCTCCTCCACCACCCGTAAGAGTTTGCTTTGTTCGTTGGCGGACATGTTCTGCACTTCATCGATAAGGAGCGTGCCCTTGTTTGCAAGCTCGAAGAGGCCCCGTTTCTTCTTTTCCGCGCCGGTAAAGGCGCCTTTTTCGTAGCCGAACAGTTCGCTCTCCACGAGGGTCTCGGGAATGGCCCCCATATCAACGGTAATGAACGGCCCGTGCTTCCTCGCGCTCAGGTTGTGGATAAGATTGGCTATATGGGATTTGCCGCTTCCCGTTTCTCCCTGGATGATGATCGAAAAATCGCTCCAGGCGACCTGTCGTATCTGCTCGATGACCTTCTTGATGAGCGGGCTTTTTCCCAGGAGCCATTCCAGGGACTCCTCCATTTCGGCGCTCAGCCGGCTGACCTTTCTCTCAAGCTCCCGCTTCTCAAGCGCCTGGTTGACGATGATGAGGAGACGGTCGAAATCGGGCGGTTTCAGGATGAAATCATTCGCCCCGAGTTTGATGGCCTCAACCGCGGTCGGCACGTCTCCGTGCGCGGTGACGATGATGACCGGCAGGTCCGGGTCGATGTTTTTCATCTCCTGCAGGGTCTCGATGCCGTCCATGCCCGGCATTTTCAGGTCGAGGAGCAGGAGGTCGATTTTCTCTTTCAGGACAAGCTCCAGGGCCTCCCGGCCGCCGGCCGCTTCTACGGGGCAGAAGCCTTTGGATTTAAGGATCTCGGCCAGGACCTTTCTTATTTTCCTGTCGTCGTCTGCGAGAAGTATCTTATACATTCATTTAGGCCAAAGGGGCGGATAAAGGGAACGATCTCCCGGTTGTTTTTGGCGGCAAACAAAACTCGTGCTTTTTTGCGGGACCTTTCAGCCTAGAAAGAGCATTTGGACACTGAAAAATCGGATTAACTTCGGATAAATGCAGATAAAGATCGAACTTGAAGCCTCACCAAAAGGGTGAAGCTCCGTTTTTTGAATTATCAGCTCTGATCCGCTTCTTATCAGCTTTTATCCGTGTCAAATGCTTTTTTAGGTTCAGAAGATCGTAACCGATATATGATATATATAGAAAACATATCGGCAGTTGGGGCATTTTTCTTTAATCTTTAACGCGACCGGCAAGATACTTTCTTCCTATTAACAAATTTTCCGACCGCCTTGGTTGGATGTTTTGTCTTGACTAAAGCAGGTCCTTACGTGATAATTGTTCTCGAACGGAGAACGGTCCGGGACGCGCCGCCATCATGATCGGCAGCGCAGGGAGAGGTACTCCGGGACTACGCGGCCGTACGTAAAGAAAGGGTTATGAGCAGTGCCGGAACGTAAGGTTGTGCGTTTTTTCACGACGCAGAATATCCGCAGGGGCACCCAGGCGCTTTTTCTGCTTCTGTTTCTCTTCCTCTTTATCCAGACCGAATCCAAGGGCAACGACGATCTGGGCTACCCGGTCCGGCTGTTTCTGGACTTTGATCCGCTCATCCTCCTGACGACCCTCTTTTCAGCCCATGCCGCAGCCAGGGCTTTTTATTTTTCCCTCGTCACCCTCGTCATCACGCTCGTTTTCGGCAGGGTGTTCTGCGGCTGGGCCTGTCCGCTCGGCACGCTGAACAACCTGGTCGGTTCTATCAGGAAGAGGCGTCCCGCCGATTTATACATAAAAGGCTACCGGGTCAAATACTACCTCCTGGTCGCGGTCCTGGCTTCGGCCCTCTTTACGCTCCAGCCCGCGGGGATCATGGACCCGCTCTCGCTCCTCATCCGGTCGTTGTCGATCAGCGTTTATCCGTTGATCAATTACAGCCTGCGCTCGATATTCGATGCGATCTATGCAACGGACCCGGCAGGCATCACGGGTATCTCCGAGCCCGTTTACACGGTGCTGAAAAAGACCATTCTGTCCTTCGAACAAACGTTCTATGAACAGGGCGTCTTGATCGGCGTCCTTTTCTTTGTCGTCCTCGGCCTGAACCTGATTGAGAAACGGTTCTGGTGCAAATATCTTTGCCCCCTCGGCGCGCTGCTCGGCCTCTTGTCGCGGTATTCGCTGCTCAAACGGTCGGTAAGCGAGGGCTGCACCTCCTGCGGAATCTGCGCGACAGCCTGCCAGGGAAATGCGGAGCCGGATACGAAAGAGCACTGGCGGGACACCGAATGTCTCGTCTGCAGGAACTGCGACGATATCTGCCCGCAGAACGCGGTAAGCTTCGGTTTCCTCGGCACGCGGTCGTCGGCCGCCATGGACCTCGGCAGGCGAAGGTTGATCGCCTCCGCTCTCGGCGGGATCGTTGCCGTCCCGCTTTTACGCATCTCGCCGCTCACCAGGACGAATTCCCAGGACCCCGTCCTTTTGCGGCCGCCGGGGGCGCTTGGGGAAAAGGAGTTTCTGAAACGCTGCGTGAAGTGCGGGGAGTGCATGAAGGTCTGCATCACGAACGGGCTCCAGCCGACGCTGCTCGAAGCCGGGGCCGAAGGGCTCTGGTCTCCCGTGCTCGTGCCGCGCATCGGGTACTGTGAATACCGCTGCACGCTCTGCGGCCAGGTTTGCCCCACGGGCGCGATCAAACGTCTTACGCTCGGGGAAAAGGCGAAAACGAAAATCGGGCTCGCCATGATCGACAAGGGAAGGTGCCTGCCCTGGGCGCATGCCCGGCCGTGCATCATGTGCGAGGAAGTCTGTCCCACGCCGAAGAAAGCCGTCTGGTTCGAACGGGTCCGGGTGCGGGACCGTCAGGGAAAAAGCTTGATTGTCCAGCAGCCGCATGTGGACCTCGAACTGTGCATCGGCTGCGGTATTTGCGAGAACAAATGTCCCGTCCTCGGCAGGCCGGCGATCACGGTGACGAACGTCGGGGAGAGCAGGTCGAAAGAAGACCAGCTCCTGCTGTCGTGATTGAAAATATAAGTCAAATAAAGTAAAATGACCCGAAATAAAATGCTGCTCGTTCTTTTGCGGCAAGGCAGGGTATCCCGTGGAGGGACGGCCTGCAAAAATCCACTTCCTGTGAGGTCAGCTTGAAACGTTTCTATTGTGCGGTCACCATCGTTCTTCTTCTCTCCCTCCCCGTGGCGCCGGCAGCTGCGGCGCCTCAACAAAGGATCCCGGTAAAGGCGGCCATCGTCGTGGACGCCAGCGGCGACGTTTTGTACTCAAAATTTCCGGATGCAAAACTGGCCCCGGCGAGCACGGTCAAGCTGGTAACCGCCATGGTCGCCATCGACAATCTTGATCCGGCGATCAAAGTAACGATAAGCAGGAACGCCGGGAGGGTCCGGTCCATCCAACCGAGACTCCATGCCGACGAAGAGCTGACGGTTTCCGACCTGCTCCATCTTGCGCTCATGAAATCCATCAATTCCGCCGCCGTGGCCCTTGCCGAGGCAACGGCCGGTTCCGAGCAGAACTTCGTGACGCTGATGAACCGGAAAGTGAAAGAGATCGGGGCGAACAACACGCTCTATGCAAACGCGTCCGGCCTCCCGAAAGGGAAGCAGTATACCACGGCCAGCGACCTCGCCCTTATCCTGAAGACGGCGCTTTCCTATCCTCTCATACGGGAGATCCTCGGCACCAAAGAATATCTGGTTCAGACCTCGGCAGGGCGGCAACTCTTCCTGGACAACACAAACGACCTCCTCTGGCGGCAGGAGAACATGATCGGCGGGAAGACCGGCTACACCGGCAACGCTCGGCACTGCTTTGTGTGCGCGATCAATACGGAGAAGGGGCCCTTGTTCACCGCGGTCCTGGGGGCGCGTTCGAGGAGCAGTTTATGGAGAAGCACGCTCAAGCTGGAGGAGATCGGCATGAACGCGGGGGAAGCGAACAAGACGGAAGCGGGCCTCAACGCGGGCAAGAGGGGCGTTGTGAACGGTCTTGCCGGAGAAGAGTCTCTCCTGGACTGCGTGCGGCGTCTTGTTACCGGAGAGGTCCTTTTCGCCGGCGGCAGTGCTTGCCCCTCCGGTCTTCAGAGTTCTTCCGTGAATATAAACCCCACGCATTCCCTTATGCCGTAAATTTAATGAAGGAAGTGAATCCATGGGAACGGATTTGGGGTAAAGATTAGAACCAAAGGTTCCGCGTGGGGTGATTCGCCATTGTCTTATTATGCAGCAGAAAGAAGGAATTCGACATGCCTGTCTGGATTATCGCCATACAATGGGTCTCCCGGTCCGTGCTGGGACTGCTTCTGGCATTGTCCGTCTGGTCCGTTGCGACCATGCTCCGCTCTTCCCGGCTCCTGCAAAAGGCGGACGGCCCGGCAAAGGAGTCTGACGGAGAAATGGGAAAGGTCCGCCAGTGGATTGAAGCGCGAGAGTGGGACCCCTTGCGGGAATGGGCCTCGAAGGGAGACACGCTCCACGCAGGCACGGTACGGACGATGCTCCGCACGTCCTCCCAGGCCCCTTCCCAGATCGACCGGGCCGTCAGAAGTTATTTGAGCCTGGAGCGAAGCCGGCTGGAGCAGGGGCTCACCATATTGGCAACGCTGGGTTCGAACGCCCCCTTTATCGGCCTCTTCGGGACCGTGCTCGGCATTATCCAGGCGTTCGCGGCCCTCGGCGTCCACCAGAACAACGCGTCCGACATCATGGTGGGGATTTCGGAGGCCCTGATTGCAACCGCAATCGGGCTCTTCGTGGCCATTCCGGCCGTTATCGCGTTCAACGTCTTTACCCGGAAGCTGAAGGTCCTTCTCGTAAGGTCGGAAGCGCTCAAGGACCTGTATCTTTCCAAGACCGAGAGGAGTTAACGAACCGTGGCATCCGATCCCCTCTCTTCACAAAATGGCGATGACAGCGACCCGATCTCAAGCATCAACGTAACACCCTTCGTGGACGTGGTCCTCGTCCTGCTCGTCATCTTCATGATCACCGCCCCTTTCCTGATGCAGGACAGCTTCGGCATTCATCTTCCCAAGGCATCGAGCAGCGACAAATCAATCGTTCCGAAGCTCGGCGTGGCCGTCACGAGGCAGGGCCAGATCCTTATCAACGGCGTGCTTGCCTCTCCTGAATCGGTCGCCGTGCAGGTGAGGCAGGCCCTGGCAAAAAACCCGGATGCACAAGCTCTTATCAGCGCAGATATGGACGCCCGGCACGGCGATGTCGTGAAGGCGATCGACCTGGTCAAATCGGCGGGGATGACTCATTTTGCAATCCAGATCGAAAAACAATAATCCCGCGATCCTCGACCATCCCTGGATCGTCTCCTCATTGCTTCACGGCGTCCTGGTCTCCGCGGTGTTCGCCGTGCTGTTTATTTCCCAGTACAAACGGGTCCGCGAGGTGAATATCGAGATTTACGAAGCTCCGGTGCAGGCGCAGCAGCCTGTCCGGCTTGCTGCGCCGAAGAAAAAAGAGGAAAAACCACGGGCCCATGAAGTCTTCGGCATCAGTCCCAAGTCCGTTTCCTCGGACCAGGGTGAAACGGTGAAGGCCGGCAATACCATTGCCAAGGCCCCGGACCAGGAGCAGTTGAAGCCCGGCGACCCGGACGCGCTTCCCGTCCCGAGTGAAGATTATCTCGTCACGAATATGCCCACGCTCTTATCGGAAGTGCGGATCCCCTATCCCCGGGAATCGAAGAAGAAGGGGATCCAGGGCGCCGTTGTCATGGACCTTTTGATCGATGCTTTAGGAAAAGTCCGTGAAGCAACCTTGGTGGAAGGCCCCAACCAGGAGCTCAGCGTTGCGGCACTTGCCGCGGCAAAGGGCTTCCGGTTCACTGCTGCCCTGATCCGGGACAAACCGGTGGCGGTCCGCATACGGTATACCTACCGCTTTGTGCTGGAAAGATAAAAACGTTTTTAACCACGGATGAACACGGTAAAGAAAATCTCATAATCCTACGGCTTTCATCGGTAATCCCTCGAAATAACCGCAAACCTTTAGCAAACACTTCTCAAAATTATTTTTGCGTTCGTCACCCTTTTGGCGTCATTCCCGTGCAAACGGGAATCCAGTGTTTTCGGCCTTTTCTGGATACTCGCTTTCGCGGGTATGACGAAATAGTCGAGAGCCGGCAATTTTGAGATAGGTTCTCGTCAATAGATCATTCCAGTAGTCGCCCTAAAAAACTCCGCATCATTATTGATAATTTCGTAAGAAGTCACGCAGTATAAATTGCTGCAAACCGCATATCCGGAGTATGGAGTCTGATCCACGGCCTGATAGCGGCAGAAACATGTTGTACACGTTCTTTGAAAGCACAAGATAGCATCGAAAGAACGGCTATGAGGGCTGCTTCCCTATCGTTCTCTCGCTTTCGGAACGCCGCTGCTCGGATAATGTTGATACCAGCTGTTTTTAGGTACACAGCGAAGCTTACCGCGGACAGTCCTCGGACGCGAAGGTTTTTGAATCCGGTCAATCGGTCAAGCTGAGACATGGTTCCTTCGATTCCTGCACGGAAGCGGTACTGGTCGCGAAACTCGGGAGTGTCTTCCTGAGTCCGTCGTTGAGCCAGACGGATCACTTTATCGTCATAGCGAAGATAGCGGCCCTTTTTGCCGGGCATCGTCGGACAGGTTTTCTTCCGGGAACAACCGCGACATGTTTTCTTTGAGAACAGCGCGGTGTGATTGTCGTCTTTGCTCCTGGTTTTTAAGGGAGCGCGACCTTCGGGGCAGGAGGTGACTTCGTGATCGCTGTTCATGGTGAATGCCGTGATCGGCACACTGTCCTCGTCGAGTTTGCCCATGACTGGAGAGGTGATCTCTACTCCGATGGCCTTTGCCTTCTCACAGTTATCATCGCTGCCATAGGGGGTATCGGCAACGACCGCTTTTGGTTTCAGGCCCAGCTTCTCCGTTGATTCAATAAGCGGAATCGTAGCATTAAAATCGCTCTTATGGGCAGGTTCCACAATCACGCTGGTGATTAAGTTTAAGGTGTTGGTATCTTCTGAGGTGCTGTAGCTTTCGGCGACCTGCACCTGGTAGCCCTTGCCCTTGTGGCCGTCATAACCGGCTTCGGGATCGGACGGGTTTTGCAGGGAATCGGAAGGCACGTCCTTATTGGCCTTGACCGAGACTTTGGTTGTGTGGATGTCAACACGCTCCACGATGCATTGTTCTTTGAGAAGCCGAGCAAGAAGCTGGTAACTGTTCATGGTGACGACCGGTTCGTTCCCTCTAAACCGTTCCACGAGGGCAAACACATCGTCGGCCAGGGTCGCGAGAGTGTTCATGGATTCCGAGGGCTTGACCATCGAGAAGACGGCCTCACCCTGCTTGGTCATGTGCCGGTCGATCGTGGCCTTGTCTACCACCTCGTAGAGATCCTTGTGGTGACGCTTGAGGTTCATCAGGAACTTCTTGATGGTCTTTACGAACAGGCCGATCCGGCCCAAGTGCCGCATGTTGGAAAAAATATGGACTGAATCGAAGCGCTGTTTGGCGACATCTACCTTGAACACCTCGGCGAGCGTCGTGGCGACCTCCTCGAAGATGGTCGTGTAGATGCCGCGTTCGGTAAGGATGTCGCGCATGTTCCAGAGGGTTTTGGGGCTCACATAGGCGTCGGCATCGGCGGTCGAGGTGATGTTTAAGGCGTAATGCCACTGGACGTTATAGGCAAACTGGTCCACGGCCTCTTCGTCGGTCATATCGTGCATCTGCTGGAGGACCATGAGCCCCAGCATGGAGTAGAGTTCCTTGGTTGGAGCTCCCAGGACCGGGTCGTACTTGGAATACACCTTCTCGACCGGCAGCGTGGTAAGAACGTGCTCCCGGAAGATCTTGGCCCAGGAGGCTTCAATACGCTCCTTGCGCTTGGGTCCCAGGAATGGAAAAGGATCGAACATGTTGGAGGTTTTGTGATCCTTGATGTAGATCATCTCGGCTCCTCGGATGCGATGTGTGATGACGTTATGTATCACAAAACCCCTTGTGCTGCAACGATATTATGATGTTTCATGTAATTTTGTCGGCAAAATAAAGCGAAAAGATTTCTTACGAGATTATCAAAATTGATGGTTTCGTAAAAGTCGAAAATCGCCGAAGCACCGTCATTCCTCTATGTTAAAAGTCAAGTCTTCTTTTGGTGGCAGACGGACTCTTTCTGGATTTGTTTTATGGCAGAGCTCAATCTTCAAAACCAATCTTCTATAAGCAGACACTTCTTCGCATGGAGGAAGGCTGCATTTCTTAGATTATGTTTTAAAGGCGTGGGTTCGCAGTCTAGCTAAAGCAGACACGATCCTGAGATCCGCTGCAGGAATGACATAGCGTTACCCACAGATAAACAAGTTATTGAGATTGACCTCCATAAAACAATCCGGCTTTTTATTGTACTACCGCCAGTACGTACTCATGCTGGTTCTTCAAGACGTACCGGATGCGATTTAGAAGCTTTCGCGCTATATGAACGATGGCCTTTGTATTAGTCATATGCTTACTAAGCTTATCGAATGCCATTATCAGCGTCGGGTCTTTACGGGCAGCGACCCAAGCACTTTCAATCAATATGCCCCGTAGCGAAGGATTGCGTCTGTTGGTGATGCCGGTGGTGTTGTTCTTTTCACCG
This sequence comes from Nitrospirota bacterium, assembly GCA_963769335.1. Lineage (GTDB taxonomy): Bacteria > Nitrospirota > UBA9217 > UBA9217 > UBA9217 > JAJYKN01. Next base: position 43,817 of record CAVYLT010000055.1, read on the forward strand.
CTGGAGTTCGTGTTGGGGATAAGGCCGACATAGCTCGCCAGCTTATCGAGCGACGAAAAACGACTCATGCTGTTCAGTTCCGTTAGGAGTGTCATGGCAGTCAGCGTGCTGATCCCCGGCACGGTCCTTAACAGCAAGACGTTGACCCGGTAGTCATCAGTGCGGGAAAGGGCCAGAATGTTCCGGTTCAACTCGGCAAGTATCCGGCGGATATGGTTCAGTTCGTCGAGATACGCCTTGAGAGAATAATTCCCGCTGGCCCTCTCCATGCGGATTTCATCGATCCAGTTGATGAATTTTCTGGACCAGCGGCTTTCAGCAAGTTCCTCGGGTATATGAATGCCGTAAAAAGCGAGCAGGGACTTTATCTGGTTTTTGCAACGGGTCTGCTTCTTGACCATACTGCGACGGGTCCTAAGCAAACTGCGGTCCTCGACAGCGGTCCGTGAAGGGACATATATCCCGTCAAGTTGGTTGCTTCTGAGACAATGGGCAAGTTTGCGGCAATCGACCCGGTCGGTTTTGCCTGCTCGCTCCTTGTCCTTCGTGGGGACGTCGGCCGGATTTGTAACGATGCAGTCAACACCCAGTTCACTCAGACGATCATGCGTCCAGAAGCCTGAGAAACCCGCCTCGTAGACAGCATGATACGTCGCGCCAGGGAAATTGCGCTTCAGATAATCGACAAGTATGCCGACATCCGGCGGTTGGGTAAAGGTCTTATGTTCAAACTTATCTGTCAAGATGCAGATGCTCCAACTTTTCTTATGAACGTCCATGCCGATGTAAAGATGTTGACCTGTGAAATCGAGTTTGCTAATGTTGTTCATGGCAAGTCTCCTTTCGGTTTTATTTGTGTCCGTCTAGACTCAAATATACCTTAAGGTAGACTTGCCTTTTAATCATAAAGTCTGGCTTGTCCGGAATCGTATTTTATCAGCATGTTGTAAGGCAACATGATTCCCGACAAGCGGGAATGACGACTTTTTACGAGTTTGTCACCTGTAGATGCTTTATGATGGTTACGAAATTGATAAAAGAACAATGCATTCTGCAGTCTCAAAACGGCATGTATTTTGCTAAACTCTATAATTCCGGGAATCCGTAATTATAGAGGGGGCTACTCAATAACTGGTTGGCTCCTGCAAAATGCCGCTCTAGGCCAACCAGCAGTACAAGCGGACAAGAGCCGCTTAATTTTCCGAAGAAAGGAGGCAGAATTGCAAGGTACTGCGTGGTTTGACATTCACATGGTCGAGTATCTCGGCACTCGAAGGAGGTGATCACCTTTTTCTATTAAAGCAGCAGGTTTCCACACGCTACGATGAATTGCACATCGACAAATATTTAGGAGGACACCATGTCTAAAATGAAGTGTAAGAAATGTGGGGAAATGCGTGAGAGCTCTTGGCCTGGGGCAGGCTTGTGTGATAAATGTGGCTTTATTTGTTCCGAATGTGGCGGGAATCGAGATAAACAGTGCCCAATATGCGAAAAAAAGACGCTCAGAAAATAGAGCACCTTGCGAATGCTCGCAATTTTAATTTTGGGCTAATCTAAATACAAAATCAAAAAGGAGGCATATATGGGACTTTTTTCAAAAAGCTACGAACCGGGCGGAGAACATCATATTCGGATAACAGATAGCGTTTTTGATGAAGCGCAAAATCTTCTTGCAAGCGACGACAAGGTTAAGAAGCATTTCAAAGAAGTTGCGAGTGATGTAGATTGTGCTAAATATGAAGCTCATGACTTTCCTGTCACAGAGATCATCGGCGCATTCTATTTAAGTTATGAAATACAAGAAGAAAGAAACGGCGTTCCTGAGAACTTGCGTATTGGCAATATACAGCTTGGAAGAAAAGACCAGGTGGAATACAATAAGTTTGTTAAAAAATTTAATGATCGAATTGACGCTAAAGTAGAGCGAAAACAGGCGGCGCGAGCATCGCAGGGCGTAGGTGGAATGCTTTTTAGCATGGCCGCCGGTGCAGCAGCTAAAGGTATTGCAAAAGTTGCCACGGGCAAATCAGATGACGTAAGAGATTTTGAGAAGAACATGGCAAATTATCTTTGCGGAGATTCTCAGAAAGCAAAAGATTATCTGCTTAAGTTTGCTACCGAATTTGGTGGTCATGACGAAGGTGTCATGGATGTCGCAAAAGCCATCAGAACGGCCTATTGGAGAGCTGAGTTTGCAAAATATAATCGAAGCAAATAAAAAGATAGCCTGACAACAGCATCGGCCAGACGCAGGCTAAGTCTGCCATATCAGTAATTTCAGCGCAATTGCCCGATCTGGTCATGCTGTTGTTTTTCACAACGATGATTCTAACCTGCGGGTGTAATCAATCCCCTGATTATCGAACTTGAACGCAGAGGTATGGAAGTCACGCGGTGCAATGGTCTGTAAGCGTAACGACGTGGACGAATTTCATAGGAGCGATTCCAACCAGCGCGTCCACAGCGACGCGCCAAAGGGCGGCGCGTGACGCGCGTGTTGGACACTTACGCTTCTATTCTCTTTCGGCCTTCCCATGCTTCTGATTTCATGCCGCGAATCAAGGCGACGAGTCGCGCTATTTGTTCCAGGTCTACCTTCTCGTCAGTGTCTTCCTTGTCCCTCGGGGGGCCGAACAGGTGATACTTATGAACAAATGCAGATGTCATGTCCTGCATGAGTCGCTTGCGCTCAACGGCATATATTTTCCTGTAATGCCTGTAACAGTCTTCAACGTCGATCCGCTGTATTCTCGTAAGCTCAAATCCGCGCTTTAGGCCTCGATACCAATTCCGTATTTTCGTTGTCCTGCAAATGTGCAGAACAATGGTTTCGAGCAGTGAATTTTCCCACTTGTCCTTGATTGTGAACAAGCAATCTTCCGTCACTGGCTCCGCTATCTGATCGAGCGTGATCCCGTGCTTTTTGCAGAGAGCGTAAAGCATTTTCTGCGCGGTTTCTTTTTCGCCGCCAATGCCTGACCGTGCCAGTGCTTCAATTTTTCTGAGTTTGTCGATTAATAGTTCCACAGTTCAACACAGCGTTATAAATTACGGCATAACGATAATGCCGCGCATCCACGGTATAACGTGAATCCTCAAACCCATGACGTGTGATCCGTAGCCGTCTCTGTGGCTGTATGTCGCATTGAATGACAACATTTGTTTCATTTCATCACTGCCCATCATGATAGCGTAGTCTTCCGCTCCAATGAAAAGCTCTGACGGTTTGACATTGAACTCACGTTGAAGATAATTGTTCTGCCTGAACAACCGTTCCATAAAAGAATCGGGGCTTATCGTATACCGTTTATAGGTGACAACACTCTCCCGGCGATAAGCACCGATCTTTATGAGAATCCAGAAGCAGACCTTTTGAATCGAGTGGTATTTTTTATCTGATCGAAACTCAAAGCCGTCCTTGAATTCGGTCAGTTTCTTTATTGCTTGAGTCTCAATGTATTCAAAAGTTCGTTCCATGTTCACCCCGTAATTTATAACTTGCGGTTCGTGTCCGACCGCTGGGAAGCGCGGCGGCACACCCGCGCGTTGTAAATCAAAATGGCATATCGTAGGTTTAGATGATGGACGATAACGTTATCAGACAAGGAAAGTTTTCAATAACACCGCCAAGAGAGCTCCAAGGTGAATTGCGTCTAGCCGGTGAAGAAACTCAGCTATCTTTACATGATACCGAAGAGATCCAAACGAATTCAATCCTCAACAGTTGTATAACCGGTACTCTTCACGATCGAACGCGTGTCACGCTGATGAAATGCGTGACAATTAATCGAAGTAATTCTGGATCAGCCAACGGCGAGCGATACTACTCGGCTAAGTTGTTCCCTCATTTTGTCGTGGAAGGCCATCAGCATATTGCACCGAACGATGGGATTATCCGTGAGATTAGTTTCATTATTGAGGACGCCACAGCACTGTTCTATGATTTTGACGCATTTGGCCTCATCATTGACGCCGCCCCATACATTCAGGAACTTGTCGCAGCTCAAGCTAAGAAAGTGAACAGGGTTATTCCTATAGGTTCACGGCCAATAATTTCCTACTTCACGGGCAACGATATCATTATTGAAGTTGAAACCGTTTTAGGCAAGTTTCGTGCAAGGCATAATCCGCTTTTTAGTCTCGGAGGACCCCGAGGCGTACGAATCGACAACTCAATTATTGTTAGCATAGAAACAGAAAATCAAATTACGTTTAACGAAGCCATTGATCGCGCTGTTCGGCTTCTTCGATTTCTTGAAGTTATTATTGGACGACCTCAAAAAGTACGAGATTTACTAATCTATGCACGCGATGACGAGCATCCTGAACCGTTAAAAGTGTACTGGAGCAATTCTCCGACTCTTACAGCCGACTCGACTCAAGATAGTTTATCACCACAACCGGCGGATCTTCTTCTCGACCCTCTCGACCGATCTGAAGAATTTGCCCGTGTAATGAGCGCTTGGCTAGAAAAAGACGAGGAACGAGGGGACGCACGATCGCGGTTTTATAGATCATTCGCTAAGCAGCGGAGTTATTCAGTAGAGCGACTTATTGGGGCGGCGAATATGTTCGACATCCTCCCACTAGGAACAGTTCCAAAAGATGTGGATGTGTCCGAAGATTTGAAAGAAGCCCAGCAGCACTGCAAGAAAATTTTTAAGGCTCTCCCAGAAAGCTATGAGCGAGAAAGAGTACTCGTTGAACTCAATAAAATTGGAAAGGCTACCCTAAAACACAAAACAAAATATCGAGCAGGTTACATTATAAGCGCGATAGGAGAGCGGTTCCCTGATCTCGTAATGGTCCTTGATGAAGCAGTTAATTGTCGGAATCACTTTGTCCATGGTAGTGATTCTAAAATCGACTACAATCGGAACTTTAATGTAGTGATTTTCTTTACAAATACGTTAGAGTTCGTTTTTGCTGCTTCAGAGCTGATAGAAGCAGGATGGGATATTCAGGTTTTTATCGAAAGAGGAACCACTATGACGCATCCTTTCGGAACGTATAGGGTCAACTACGCAGAAAACCTGCGAGCACTTAAGTTACTTCTAAGAAAATCGTGACATCTGAGAAGTTTTCCAAATATTCGAATCAAGGGATACCAACTTGGGGGGACTATTGGGGTCACCCAGTTGCTTCATAATTAAATGTTACCGGAAGATAGTTAGTAGTATGGATTCGGTTTTTACGGTTTGAAGATCTTTTTAAGTTTAACCTCCAGGGCTTTTCTCAGTTCAAAAGGGTTCAGTGTCTTATACTGTTCTTTGAGTTTGTTCTTTGCTTCATCGGAGATATCGGGTGACTCCAAGACTCTCCGGTAAGGAGTTTTGGGCTTATCATAGCGTTTCACGATCTTCGAGGCAACCCGTTTCTTTTCCAGCAACTTCACTGAAGGACAGAAGAAGTTCAGAAACAGCCTCCACTCGGTAGTATAGAGCTCATTCATGAGAGGAACGACATCGGGAGAGTCCAGGCGATCATAGCCAAGCCATTGCCTCACGTGAGTCCAGTTTTTCTGCTCGATATGAGCATTATCGTCTTTTTTATAGGCGCGGCTTCGGGTGAACTTAATTGGCCGTTTCCTCTCGGTCAGATAGCGAAGCAAGTGATGGTTTAAGAACTCACTGCCGTTGTCTGAGTCAAAGCCCAGGATCGGGAACGGAAGGGATTGTTCGATATCCTTGATCTGGTCGATGACACCCTGATAGTTCTTGCCCCAGACTGCGCGCTGTTCTGTCCATCCGGTGGCGATGTCCACGCAGTCGACGGTATTGGCGTATATGCCTTCTGTAGTACTTCCGCAGTGGGCAACGGTATCGGCTTCCAGGAAGCCCGGCCGGGATTCATCCCACTGGTTAGTCTTGACCGGGATATGCCTTCTTAAGAGCGTTCCCGGCTTGGTTGTGACCCTGCCGTGCTTGGTATACTCTGCACGGATCGGGTTTAGTATCCTGTCGATGCTCGACGGAGATATGTTAAACAATGCCACTGCCGTCTTCTGAGAGATAGGGCCGTAGGTTTTGATATATCCCGGTAGCCACTCAGGGATGATGGCCTTGAGGCGCTTTGAGCAGGGCAGATTTGCCGTCAGCCAGATACGCTTTAAGGGTATGAGGAGCGTCTCCGTGTCATACACCGGCTTTCTACCCCTCTTTGCCGGAGTCTTTTGGGTAAATCGGCGAAAGGTCCGCAGAAGCCTGAGGGCATGCTTTCGGTGATACCCGCAGGTTGAACAGAACTCGTTCAGGATCGCTGTCTTTATCTTCCGGGAGGCGGCCCGGTACCGTTTGACGATTGCAGCCAGGTACTCCCGTTTGGATCGTGGACTCATCGGAACTAACCCTCCTTTTGGGTGTATAGTTCCGGTAACATGCATTATGAGTCAACGATACTTTTCAAAATGCGCTTGGGTAACATTTATTGTGAGTCAATTCGGTCACTTCTCGATCCTTGACAATATCGGCATGATATGCCATACTCGGCGGTATGGCACGCCCGCTTCGTATTCTGTACCCTGACGCCATATATCATGTAACCTGCCGCGGCAATGAGAAGCAGACCATCTACCGCGACGATGCAGATCACAATCGTTTCCTTCAACTGCTGAATCAATCCGTCAATATATATTCGATCAAACTTCACAGCTTCGTCCTGATGTCCAATCATTTTCATCTTCTTATTGAAACCCCGCTCGGAAACCTGTCCGAATTCATGCGCCACTTCAACATTGTTTACATCGGACATTACAATCGCCGGCATAAACGGGTCGGACATCTTTATCAGGGTCGATACAAAGCAATATTGGTGGATCGGGACGTATATCTTTCGGTCCTTTCCCGATACATCCATCTCAATCCCGTTCGCGTCAAATCACAGGAGGACATAGATCCGAAGGAAAAGTACAAGAGACTGAAGAGCTACCCGTGGAGCAGTCTTTCCGGCTATTTGCAGAAACGGAAAAAGCTTCATTTCATGACCTACGATCTCGTTCTTGCCGATTACGGTGGAGACACGGACAGGGCGCGGAAGATATATAGAAAAGCGTTGGTTGAAGAAATGATCAACGGCAAGGGAAGCAGCGATCAGATCATCGGCCAGAGTGTCATCGGGGGTGAGCAATTTATCGCCTGGGTCAAAGAAAGATATCTGCAGGCGGAATCTGATGCTGAAGCGCCAGCCCATAAAGAGATTAAGCGGCACGGATCACGGGACGAGATTCTCGCCAGCATTGAACAGCAGACGGGCAAGACGTTCGACGCGATCAAAACAGAAAAAGGCCCACTTCGGCAAATCACCATGGATTTGCTCTATCGCTACGGCAGGATGACTAATCCCGAGATTGGTCGCTTATTCGGCGTGGACTATACTGCGGTGAGCCAGGAGCGGCGACGTTTAAGAAATCGTATTGGAGAAGATCGAAGAGCCATGGCGCAGTTACAACGCATTGAGGCTAAACTGTCAAGGATCGAGAAGTGACCCTATTGAGCTGACTATTGAGACTACCTATGCATGGTGTGCAAGATATCTTTACAAGAAAGCCTCCAAGAACTAGACAGAATAGGCACTTTTTGCATTCCTGGGGAATGTCAATGCTATATTTGTTCATTGGCATTATATTTCAGCAAAGGGACAATGGAAAGAAGGCCGACATTTTTTTTTGCAAGTAATGAATGCACTGAATAGCATTTCCGTTGTATAATGCCCTTGCAGAGGACTGAATGAATGGAATTTGAGTGGGATCCGAAAAAGTCGGAAGAGAACCGAAGAAAGCACGGCGTCTCCTTTCATGACGCAGCAACGGTATTTGCCGATCCGCTTGCAATAACCTTCGCTGATCCTTATCACTCTCGTGGAGCATCGCTTTCTGACGTTCGGCCACTCCAAATTGGGCTATCTGCTCGTCGTTGTTCATACTGAGCGGCATGGGAAAACTCGAATAATCAGTGCAAGGCGCGCTACACGGCATGAAAGGACAATATATGAAATCGGCTAAAACTAAAAAGGACGATATGCGAAAGGAATCCCGGAGGGAAGACCTCGGCGTCGGCGTTCGCGGCAAATACTTTAACGAGTATAAAAAGGGTACGAATCTTGTTCTCCTAAGCCCTGATGTGGCTGCAGCTTTTCCAGATGAAGACTCCGTTAACACTGCATTACGAGGTCTTTTGAAACTCGCAAAACAGTCAGCGAGTCTGACCAAGCGCTCTTCACGCTCCGAGAGAAAGCAGGCGGCCGGTTATCATCACGCTCCTGTTGATTGCCTTCCGCCGCGCCTTCCCCACTTTGATATTTCCAACCTGCGCCTACAGTCGGTCGGGTAGAACGCTTGTTGTGAAACCCGACGCATACACAAGGAATATTCGCAGTGCAGTCACATCTGTCCAAAATAGATTTTGAATAATTGAAGGGGAAGCCTCACTTCAGGTATAGTAGGTTTGTCGAGGACCTAACTTTACTGAGGAGGACATCCCCGTGAACAAGTTTAGCAGTATCTTCGGACAGATTCTACAGATATTTTCGCATCAGGATTTCTATCGCGCGGTGCGGGAAACACAGGCAGAGAAAGGCGTAAAGGGATTTGGTTGTTGGGGCCAGTTCGTGGCCATGCTGTTCTGTCAGTTGGGACAAGCGCATTCGCTTCGAGAGATCTGTGGCGGATTGGCTACCTGCTTCGGCAAGCTCAAACATCTGGGGATAGACGCTGCTCCTAAGCGCTCCACCTTGGCATATGCCAACGCGCATCGGCCATGGCAGTTGTATCAGAAGGTTTTTTATCAATTATTGGCAAAGTGCCGGGTTCTGGCGCATGGAAAGAAGCCGTTCCGGTTTAAGAACAAGCTTTTCAGCCTCGATGCGACCCTTATCGAACTCTGTGTGACCCTGTTTGACTGGGCGAAGTATCGGCAGACAAAAGGAGCAGTCAAACTTCATTTATTATTGGATCATGAGGGTTATCTTCCGGTTTTCGCTACGATGACCGAGGGGAATGTACATGAAGTGAACATCGCGCATACGCTGAAGTTTCCTAAGGGTTCCATTTTGGCTATTGACCGCGGATATGTCGATTATGAGCAGTTTGCACGCTGGACGGAGACCGGGATCTTTTTCGTAACGAAAGAGAAGGATAATGCCGCCTATCGGGTTGTCGAAAAGCGTGAGGTGCCCGAGAATCGAAACATCATCAAAGACCAACTCATTGAACTGACGGGTTACGAATCGATCAAGAAGTGCCCACATACGTTGCGACGGGTAGAAGTCTGGGACGCAGAAAATGAACGAATTATCGTTCTGTGGACGAACCATCTTACCTTCGGGGCGACAACGATAGCGAGCATTTACAAGGATCGCTGGCAGATTGAAGTATTTTTCAAGACGATCAAGCAGAATCTGAAGATTAAAACGTTCGTTGGGACGAGTCGGAACGCTTTACTGGTACAGATTTGGACAGCATTAATCGCCATCCTGGTCCTGAAATACCTGAAGTTTCGATCCGCGCTCGGCTGGTCGCTGTCAAATCTGGTTGCCATGCTCCGTTATAATCTCTTCACCTATAGGGATTTATGGACATGGCTGGATAATCCGTTTGAAACGCCACCGATTGTACCGTCGGCAGAACAACTGATAATGATTTACCGGTAATTGGACAGCAGAATGAGGAACCTGAATCCGAGATGATGGATTTACCTGTCTAAAAGCCTTGATTGGCGGGGTGTGATTCAGGATATTAGATTATTTTGGACAGCAGTGCAGTGCAGTAAAAATTGAAAACAGGTCGGGTTTCGCTGTACTCTAGCCGACCTACGCTGGTTCAGGCTTGCAGCCTGAACCACTCGTTAAAATTAGGTTCAATCTGCAAGATTGAACCAGCAAGAATAAATGATGATGTCGGGTTTCGCTACGTTCTACCCGACCTACCGAATTTTTCAGCTTCCATACTATTTCAAATAAAGGGCACTCATGGACCGAAGAAAGAAACGCAGCACTCCCTGGACAACAGGGACAGCTTTTCAGATTATTCTCCTCTTATGTCTTTCATTCCTGCCCGGCAGTTTTGCTTTTGCTGAAGAGCCTTCCGCGTTGCCGGCACCGGTCCCTGCGCCTGTTCAAATTCAAGCCCCTGCAGCACTGCCTACAATAAAAATTGAAGGCACGCTTGTGGAGCGGGGGACGAAGAAACCTCTGCCGGAGGTCAATATCTACTGCTTTCCCGAATCGAATCCTGAGAAGCCAATCAAGATCGCGACGGACAAAAAAGGGAAATTTTCAACCGCCATCCCGGAAGGCAAATTCCGGTGGGTGATTTCTATCTCCGGATATCAGCGGCTGGAACGTAACGATGAGCAGCTCTTGGGAAAGGAAAACAGGCGCCGGACGTTCTACTTGGAAAAAGTATCCTACCTCACCTACGAGACCACGGTGTACGGCCAGACCGAGAAGCGGGACGACAAAACGGAATCGCTCAGCCAGGCCCAGTTCCTCACGGTCCCGGGGGCGAACGGCGATCCGGTCAAGGCGGTCCAGAACCTTCCGGGCGTGAACCGCGCTTCGGCGTTCAGTTCCCAGATCATCATCGAAGGGGCGTCCCCGAACGATACGCGCTACAATATCGACAACCAGCCGGTGCCGATCATTTTTCATTTCGGCGGGCTTTCCTCAGTGGTCATGCCCGAAGCGGTAGATCATGTTGACTATCTTTCCGCGGGGTTCGGGCCGGAGTTCGGCCAGACCATTGCCGGGCTCGTGAATCTCACTGTAAAAGACCCGCAAACAGACCGGAACCACGGCTTCGTGTATGCGGACTTCATGAATGCCGGAGGGATGATCGAGGGGCCCCTGAACGACCACTCTTCCTATCTCGTCGGGGTGAGGCAAAGCTACATCGGCGCGGTCCTGGGAGTCGTGGCCCGCAGCAGCAGTAATAAGAACTTCGAGCTCACCGCGGCCCCGGATTTCAAGGACACGGTCCTGGAATATAAAAACAAGTTCAGCCCCCGGGACACCTTCAAGCTCGTGGGCGTGGGTTCGCAGGACACCTTTGCCTTTCTTTTGAAGCAGCCCCTGGATGAAGACCCGAGCATCCGCGGCAACTTCAACCTTCGCACGGATTTTTTCCGCATCATCCCGGAATGGACCCACCAGTACAGCCCCGACGTTACCAGCCGCATCAGCGTCGGCGCGGGGCAGGACACGACGGTCTTCAACATCGGGGACTTCTATGCCCGCTCCGAGCAATCGGTCTTAACTGCCAGGGCGGAGCTGGAAGACCAGATCAACAGCACCTGGAAGAGCTACTGGGGCCTTGACCTTCAGAAATACTGGCTGACCTCCGCGTACCAGCTCCCCGTGGTGTACAACCAGGGCGGTATTTCCAATCCCATCGGTTCCGGCGAGCTCCGCACCGTTTCGAACCGCTATGCTCCCGAAGCCGACGGGCTGTACTGGAGAAACGTGATCCATCCGCCTGATTCGCGCTGGACCTTTCTTCCCGGCCTGCGCTACAGTTATTTCAACATGACCAAGGAGTCTATCGTCGAGCCGCGCGTGGGGGCCCGGTATGCCCTGGACCACGGCTGGACGCTCCGCGCTGCCAGCGGGCTCTACAACGAGGCCCCGCCTATCGGGGACCTCGATGCGACCTATGGAAATCCCGGGTTAAAATCCCAGAAAGCAGTCCACGGCAGCGCGGGCTTTGAAAAGGACTTCCGGGACGGATCGGCCACGGGCTGGACGATCACGAACGATTTCTTTTATAAATATCTCTACGATCTCGTCGCCAGCTCCACGGCCTATCTGAACCCGTCGCGGCCCGAGTATTACAACAATTCCGGGTTCGGCCACATCTACGGCCTTGAGTTCCTGGGCAAGTTCAGGTCCTCGACCTGGGAGGGATGGGTCTCCTATACCTATTCGCGCAGCACGAGAGGGGACAACCTGACGCCGGAGGCGCTCGCTCAATACGACCAGACGCATCTGCTCACGGTGGTCGCTGACAAGGAGCTCAACAAAAACTGGAAAATATCCACCCGCATCCGGTACGCGACAGGCAACCTGTACACGCCCGTTGTGGGCGGCGTCTTCGACGTGGACAACGACGTCTATTCCCCGATACGCGGCGATATCTACTCGCAGCGCATGGACGCCTTTTTCCAGGCAGACGTGCGGTTCGACAAAAAATGGGTCTACGACAAGTGGATCCTCACGGGCTACCTCGATGTCGAGAACGTTACGAACCGAAAGAACCCTCAGCAGATCAACTATTCGTACAACTACCAGCAATCGGCAACGGTCACGGGACTGCCGATCTTCCCGACGCTCGGGGTGAAGGCGGAATTTTAATGATGGCGGGAGAAGGAACATGAAAATACTCGATGCGGCTCGAATGGCCGTCGTCCTGTGGATGGCTGTGGCGCTTATCAGTTGCAGTACGAACAATTTCCCGAAATACACGGCCCTCGGCGACCTCAGGATCCTGACGATCGTGGCCGATCTGCCGGAGGCCAATCCCGGAGACACGGTAACGTTCACTCCTGTTTTGAGCGATCCCAACGGCCAGGGCCGGGAGATCACCTATGCTGTTCAGGGCTGCATCGACCCGGGCGTCGGCATCGGAGCAGTGCCGGTCTGCCAGAGCCCCGATCCGAGCAGTCTTCAAACCGGAACGGTGACACTGGCGCCCGGGGCGAGCCAGACCTACACGGGGCCGGTTGCGACCTTTTCCCTGACCATGCCGGATGCTTCCGTGATCTTCGCGGGAAGAAGCGATGCAGACCAGTATAACGGCGTGGCGTACCTTGTTTTTTATTCCATCAGCGTTCCGAACGGACCGTCCATCAACTCCTTCCTGCGGGTGATCGTCTCTTCGAGCAGCAAAACCCAGAAGAACCGGAACCCCGTGATTGCCTCACTTGACCTCAACGATAGTCCGATAACCGGAATCATCCCCCTGCCGGCTTCTGCCGTCAATTTCCGGGTGACTTCGCCGGCCAGCTCCGCCGAGACCTATGAGACCATGAACAACGACGGGACTTTGAGAACTCAAACCGAGGAACTGGTCAATACGTGGTTTTTCACTGACGGCGATTTCGATTTTGAAAGGACCCTCGGAAACTCTGAGAATTCATGGGGCCCTCCGGCGGCGAAGCCGTCGAATCGCGGCAGTATCATTTTCGTCGTGACCCGTGACGGCCGCGGGGGCGCGGCGTTTCAGGCGATCGAGATGAATTAACGCGGGGGAGTTATTGAGATACGGATTAACTGGGTAGTGCGTACAGCCGTTCTTTACTTAAACCTAAAAAGAGCATTTAACCACGGATGAACACAGATAAACACGGATATTTCAAAATCTCGAAGAGAAAACAGATATCACCTTTCGGGTGAGGTTCTACTTCTCTATAAGTTTTTGTTTTTTTGGTTTTAACCGTGTTCATCCGGCCTGATTCTTATTGTACGGTCACCGATCCGATCATTACGGATGGATGGATCGAACAATGATAGTTGTACGTACCTGCTGCCGTGAACTTATAACACACGGAAGTGCCGGCGGTGATGTTCCCGGAATCGAAAGACCCGTTCGTCGGCACCGTCGTACTGGTCACCGTATGGGTAGACGGTCCGTTATTCGTCCATTTCACGATTGCGTTTGCCGATATCGGGATCGTCGACGGACTGAATGAAAAATCCTGAACTGTTACATCGGTTGTCCCGCTTGCCGGGCAAGCCACAAGCTGCACGGTTGCGCCTCCCGTCCCACTGCTGCTACTGCTGCTGGTGCTGCTACTACTGGTACTGTAAACGCCGCCCCCTCCGCCGCCGCAGTAGGTAAGGAGGAAGGTTGCAGCCGCCATCACAAAAAACGACAACAGCAGAAGATTCTTTCCCTTTTTCGTTTTGAACAGACTTGTCATATCGTCGACCTCCGTGGAGAAACGTTGTACCGATTGATATAAGTATTGCTCTTGCAGGAAAACAAGTCAAGGCGGGAGGGAAGTTGGAACGAATTGCCGACCTAATCAAACCGTGGTAAAACCCAGCGACTCAGCCAGGGCTTTGTTCACGATCCTCCCGTGATAGGTGTTCAGGGCGCTTCTGATGATGGGGTCTTCCTGGACGGCTTTTCTAATACCTTTGTCCGCGATCATTTTAATATAAGGCAGCGTTGCATTTGTCAGGGCCAGCGTTGACGTCCTCGGGTAGGCGCCGGGCATGTTCGCCACACAGTAGTGGAGAATGCCGTCTGTTTCAAACACGGGATCGTCATGGGTGGTCGGGTGCGAGGTCTCGATGCATCCGCCCTGGTCGACGGAAACATCTACGATCACGGCGCCTTTTTTCATGGTCCCGAGCATTTGCCTGGTGATTAAAATCGGGGTCCTGCCGCCGGGTATAAGGACTGCGCCGACGACAATGTCCGCGTCCCGGATCTCTTCCGCTACGGTCTGAGCGGTAACAGGCAGGGTCTCGACCCGTCCCATGAACAACTCATCCAGCTTCTGAAGCCGCTCCATACCTTTGTTCATTAGAACGGTTTTCATCCCGAGATTCGATGCCACCCGGGCCGCGTTCGTGCCGACTACTCCCGCGCCAAGGACCACCATTTTCGCAGGCTTGACGCCGCTGGCGCCGGTCGCCAGGATGCCTGAACCTCCCTTGAACTTCTGGAGATAGAAGCTCCCCATGAGCGGGGCCATGCGGCCGGCGATTTCACTCATCGGCGACAAAAGCGGCAGCGTGTTGCCCTGTGTCAGTGTTTCGTAGGCGATGCCCGTGATCCGCTTTCTCAGGAGGGCTTCGGTCAGTTCCCGGTTCGGAGCAAGATGAAGATAGGTGAAGACGGCCTGTTCCTCCCTGAGAAAGTCATACTCGGCGCGGACCGGTTCCTTTACCTTAACGATCAATTCGGACCGTTCGAAGAGTGAGTGTTTGTCGAGCAGTTCAGCCCCGGCTTTTGTATACTCGTTATCGGAGAAACCGCTGCCCTCGCCGGCCCCCGCCTCCACGAGGACAATGTGGCCGGCGAGTCTGAGGTCCTGAGCGCCGAACGGCGTGATGCCGACGCGAAATTCCTCGACTTTTACCTCTTTCGGGATGCCGATGATCATGTGCGTTCTCTTCTTGCCCCTCTAGTCAAATAGTAGCATAGACTCTGCAAAGCTGCACAAGCTCCGGTTCCAGGAAAGCGTAAGAGTCTATTGACTAATAAAAAGATTTTCGGTACTATGTGCCCTCATAAATGCACACCATCGGGAGGGTTTTATATGGCAGAAGAAAAGAAGGAACCGTGGCTGAATTATCTCGCGCTTACCACCGTGATTTTTGCGGTCTGCGCAACGCTTTCAACGCTCAAGGGCGGCGGGTACGGATCGAAAGCAGTGATGTCCCAGGCCCAGGCCTCGGACCAGTGGGCCCACTATCAGGCAAAAAGCATCAAGGGATATCTCTATGAACTGCAGCGGGACAAGCTCGATCTGGAGCTCAAAGCGGTTTCACACGGCGCTGCGGAGTATCGGAAGAGGATTGCATTCTATCAGGACGAGATAGGCCGCTACAAGGGTGAGAAGGAAGAGATACAGAAAAAGGCCGCGGGACTCGAGGCGGTCCGCGATGAGGCCCAGAAACACGGCGGGGCCTTCGGCATGGCCGCCATGTTCCTCCAGATCGCTATCCTGCTCTCGTCCATCGCCGCCTTGATGAAGCAGAAATACTTTTGGTTTCTCGGCATGGTGTCGGGGAGCGCCGGACTCCTCTATTTTTTTAACGGTTTTTTCCTTTTCATGAAATAAGCACAACCGGTAGGTATTGCAATAAAAAAAGTCCGTCATTGACGGACTTTTTTTATTGCGCTGACTTCGGCAGGTGCTCGCCCCCTTATTGTTTGTAGCCTATTGCTTCGCCCCTGCCGATCTCTTCTTCGCTCGCATTCACCACGGCGGTCGACGTGTGGTCCTTCACGAGAAAGACAAGGACTTCGCCGATCGCCCTTCTGGGGAACCCCTTCTTCTCCGGTTTTGCGTATACGACAAACCGGTCTCCCGGCTCCACGCCGTCCTGGCTGCCTTTATCCAGGTATACGACGTCCGTTTGCGCGTTTATGGTATGATGGTCCGCCACTTCGAGAATGTATCCTGAAATATCTTTCGCCCTTTTCTCCGTTGGATAGTAAACGAGGGAAGGTTCCTGATAGGGAGTGAGCAGACTCTTTCGCTCGATGGCATCGAAGGAGAGGGTGATCCGTGCGGTGAGAACATCGCTCGAATCCTTGGCAGTGACCTCGAGGATGCCCAGGCCGCGGATGAGCCGCCCGTAGCGCTCCCCGGTTATCGGATGTTTGACCTTCTCCAGCGGTTCATAGATCAGATATTTGTCGCCGACATTCACATTCTCCTTTGAACCGACGTGGATGTAAACGATGTCGCCATAGGCGTACACCGTTTTTCCACTGTCCGCCGCCCCGACGATCATGTCGCTGCTTTCGATACTATTCACAAATCCCGCACTGAGCATGGAGTACTTGTCGATGGCCGGAACGGGCTGCTGCTCGGGAACGACGAACGCGCTTCCTTCAGCCGGGGCCGCTTCTTCAGGTGCCGGAGGAGCGGGCTGCGGGACTTCCGAAGGTTTCGGCTTCGGAGCGGGTGCCGCTGCCTCCTCCTTCGGGGCGGGCTTCTCAACTGCCTGTTCCTGGGGGGGGGCCGGCGCCTGCATGGCCCGTTCTATGGGGGCGAGACTCGGAATGGTAAGTTTGTTGCCGGCAAAGATGAGGTCCGGGTTGGTTATGTCCGGATTTGCTTTCCAGATGAAGGGCCAGAGAAAGGGATCTTTCAGAAAACTGTTCGCAATGTCCCAGAGCGTGTCACCCTGCTTAATGTCGTATGCGGTGCTCTCTTCAGGAGTGGTGGCTGCCGGTTCTTCCGCTGCTGACGGCGCTTGCTGCTTTTCCGCCTCTGCAGGCGCTTCCTGTTCCCCCGCGGGACTGATCGCCGTTCCGCTCTGACTCGTCTCGACCGATTCCCCGGTCTTTTCGGGCTGCGGCGCGGCAGGGGCATTCTGCTCCTGAGAAACGGCGATTCCGGGAACAAGCATGACAAGCAAAAGAAGAAGGGCAAGGCATGCTGCCTGCGAAATGGCGTTCAACCGTTTGGTCATTCCTGCCTCCTGACGTATTTGTTAAAGTTTTTTTGCCTGAGAAACCAAGCCTGAAAAGCGATCTGCTTTTTGTGCAGACAAGCAGGCAGTCCGCCTGCCCTTACCAAGCTTGGTGCGGTGCCATTTTTTATCAAGATTAACGAGAAACCTCTGGTTTGTCAAGAGAATAATAGGAATCGGACCAAACCAGACCTTGCTTTTGACCGGTGTTTTTGGTATTCTGCTCTTACGATGGCGACAAGGAGCAAAGAGGGCCAAACTGAGTGGAAGGGAGTCCTGTATCTCTTCGGTTTTCTCGCGGTGACCGCGCTTGCCATAGTGCTGCAACTCGAGTTCCGGGGGTTCGGAGGGCCGGTTTCCGACAATATTCTCGTATTCCTGCTGGTGAGCGCGAACTTCCTGCTCTTTGCCGTCGTTATCGTGATGATCGCCAAGAGCCTCTGGAAGCTCTCGGTAGAGCGAAAAAACGGCGTGCTCGGCGCCCGGTTCCGGAGAAAACTCGTTTTTGCCCTTGTCAGTCTTTCGTTCATCCCGCCTGTCCTCCTCTATTTTATCGGAAGCGGTATGTTCACGAGCAGCATCGAGCGTTTGTTCAGCCTGCGCATAGAAAATTCGCTCAAGGATTCCATAGCCCTTGCCCAGGAGTACTATGACCGGCTTAACGAGGATTCCTTCGTTTTTGCCAAGCAGATAAGCAAGCAGATGACCGAGGCCCAGTTGCTGCCCCGCTTCGACCGCCCCGTCCTGAAGGATTATCTAACGAAAAAGGCCGAAGAATATGGATTGGGCTCGATCGAGCTTTTCCTTCGAGCCGAATAAACGCGCAATCCTAGTTGTTACCAGCCAGTATCCGGCAAGGACCTTTACCCAGACGCCCTCGGACCTGGTCTCGAAGGCCCTTGCGGGCCAGGAAGCATCCGAAGTAATGAGCACCGGAAACAAGGGCGACATCCTGCGGGCGGTGGTCCCGCTCTACGAGGTCGGGGAAAACGGCCCGGTCACGGCCGCAATCGCGGTCAGTTATTATGTTTCTCAAAGTCTGTCCGCGAAGGCGGACAGGATTCGCGAAGGGTATGCGCAGTACCGGCAGGCGTTCAGAAAGAGGGAGCCGATCAAAGTCGCATACCAGCTCGGTTTTCTCGCGGTGACGCTTACGCTCCTCCTCGCCGCGATCTGGGTGGCGCTCCGGCTCGCTGCCGGCATTACCGAGCCGATCAAGATGCTGGCGGAAGGGACCGCCGCGGTGGCGGCGGGCAAATTCGATTACCGGATCGACGAGGAGTCGAGCGACGAAGTCGGCGTGCTCATCGAATCGTTCAACATGATGACCCGGGAGCTCAAGACGTCGCGGGAGCAGCTCGAACAGGAAGTGAACTACAAGAAGACGATCCTGTCGAACATCGACACGGGGGTCGTGTCCATCGACCGCGCGGCACGGATTACGACGGTCAATCATTCTGCATCGGAAGTCCTCGGGATCCGGGAAGAGGAGGTGCTCGGCAAACGGTACGACGAGGCCTTCGGCTTCATCGAACTGGACCCGATCCGCGGCCTGTTCCGCAAACTGGAAGAGGGCCAGGGGTGGGCCGAGGAGGAACTTCAGCTCAATGTCCGCGGCCGCATGCTGACCCTGCGGATGCGGGTCTCGGCCCTTCGTGACGGCGGCGGCATGCCCATCGGCTCGGTCATCACGTTCAATGATCTCACCGAGCTCCTCCGGGCGAAAAAGGCGGAGACCTGGCAGGACGTTGCCCGGCGGATCGCGCATGAATTCAAAAACCCGCTGACGCCCATCAAGCTTTCGGCGGAACGCCTTCGGAAAAAACATGCCGAGGGGGCCCCGGACTTCGATGCCGTGTTCGATGAATGCAGCTGGACGATCGTCCGGGAAGCCGACGGTCTGCGGAACCTTGTCGACGAATTTGCGAATTTTGCCCGGATGCCGAGTTCAAACCCGGTGCCGCAGCCCCTGGCGCCGGTGCTCGATGGCGTGATCCAGCTGTACAGCGGGGCGCACAAGGACATTGCGATCGTGAAGGACATTTCGCCGGACCTGCCCCTCGTGCTCCTGGACGGCGAACAGATAAAGCGGGTATTCATCAATCTTTTCGAAAATGCCGTTGAGGCGATGGACGGCAAAGGCAGGATCTGGATCACCGCCGGCATGAACTCCGTCAACATGGCCCAGATTGTCGTGGCCGACGAGGGCACGGGGATTGCCGACGAAGATGTGCCCAAGCTGTTCCAGCCTGATTTTTCGAGGAAGAAGAAAAAGAGCGGGCTGGGTCTGGCCATCGTGCTCCGGATCATCAAGGACCACGGCGGGGCGATCCGCATGGAGCAGAACAATCCCCGGGGAGCGCGGTTCGTCATCGAACTGCCGGTCGCAGCGAAGGAAGTGAGGAGTACGTAGTTCGGAGTACAGAGTACGGGATACAAAGTACAGAGTGCAGAGTTAAAAGTAAAAACATTAAACGTGAACACAATGGGGGAGGATTTTTATTTTGGATACGGCATCAACAATACTGATAAGCCTTGCAGCGATCTATCTGATCATAAAACTCTTCGGCTATCTCGGACGGATGGGGATCAAGCAGCTCAAGCCCCGGGAGCTCGATCAGAAAAAAGGCGTCACACTCCTCGACGTCCGCACGAACAAGGAGTACGGGGAGGGGCATATTCCCGGGGCCATCCACATACCGCTGACGGAAATCGGCGACAAGGTAAAAAAGCTCAAGAAGGACAAAGAAATCGTCGTTTTCTGTCAGAACGGGAACCGCAGCATCTGGGCGATCAAGCGGCTGATGAGCATGGGCTACAAGAACCTGTATAACTTAAAGGGCGGCTACCGTGCCTGGAAAAGAACTCATTGATGAACTGAGACGCGACTACCGCTCGAAAAGGCCGCTGATCAAGAGGCGGCTTGCCGAGTTTAAAAAAAGGTACGACAAAGGGGACCGCGCGATCTTCGAGGAGCTTTGCTACTGCATCATAACTGCAGGCAGCAGCGCGAAGATGGGCATGAAGACGGTGGAAGCGCTCCGGGACATTCTGCATTCCGGCAGCGAGGCGGAGCTTCGCAAGCGCGCGCAGGCCCACCGCGTGAGGTTCTGGCGCGTACGGACTTCCTACATCTACCACACCCGCGAGTATCTGCGCGATGCCTGCGGCCTCAAACTCCGCAGGCTGCTTGAGTCCTTCGACTGCCCCGACGCCCGCCGCGATTTTTTCGCGCAGAACAAGTCAGTCAAAGGCCTGGGCTACAAAGAAGCGAGCCACTTTCTCCGGAACATCGGCTTCCCCGGCTACGCCATTCTCGACAAGCACATCATGAACAGCCTCCGCGAAATGGGCGTGATCAGCAAAGGCATGCGCCAGACCACGCGGGCCGGATACCTGAAAATCGAGAAACGGCTCGAACAATTCGCAGACGAGCTCGGGATCGACATGGACCATCTCGACCTGCTCCTGTGGTCGAGGAAGACCGGGGAGATTTTGAAGTAGCAGCGGAAGACAGACAAGCAGGTCCTCCGGAAGAGTCGACGCATTGTGCGCCGTCCGTCGCTCATCACGGATTTGCAGTGATAGCCGGACCGGGATAATCATCGGTTCGCACGGGAAAAAGACGATGAAATTCTCACCGATCGGGACCATCCACTCCCCATTTCTGGAGCCGGTGCACATGCCGATTCAGCCGTCCGGCGCCGTCGGCGTCAGGGGCACTGTCGAGGTATTCGAGGATTTCCAGGCAGGGCTGAAGGACCTCGACGGCTTCTCTCACATTATTCTGCTGTACTACTTCCACCGCAGCCGCTCATTCGACCTGCAGGTCGTGCCCTTCATGGATTCGCAACCGCGGGGACTCTTCGCCACCCGTGCACCGAAGCGCCCGAACCCGATCGGGCTTTCCATTGTCCGGTTAGACAGGATCGAAGGCGGCGTTTTGCACATCCAGAATGTGGACATTCTCGACAACACCCCGCTTCTTGACATCAAGCCTTATGTGCCCGAATTCGATGCGCAAGTGAATGTACGGACCGGCTGTATCAAGGGATAATGTATGAAAACATTTGTCGGTTGCCGGAGCCTGCGGGTAATTGACGAGTCCAAGGATGTCGCGTTCCCACTAGTGGTGATGTACCCAACACGGGTTCCGTCAGTACCCGTTGCCTTTGGCCCCTATTCCGTGGAAGCCGCGTTAGACGCCCCGATTGACGAAGGCAACTTTCCCCTGGTGGTCATCTCTCATGGGTCCGGCGGTTCCCCTCTTGTATATCGCACCATCGGCGCCTACCTGGCGAAGAACGGCTATATCGTCGCCATGCCTGAACACCCGGGCAACAATCGCAACAACAACGAATTGAACGGTACGGTTGAAAATCTGGTGAACCGTCCCCGACATATCCGGCTCACGATAGACGCCGTTTCTTTTGATGCGCATTTTCAGTACCGGGTGCAGCCGGACAACACCGCGGTCATCGGACATTCACTGGGCGGTTATACCGCGCTTGCAGTCGCCGGTGGTCAGCCTTGGACAAGACAAGGGCAAAAAATCGAGGTAGAATCGGACAAGCGCGTGAAGGCGTTGGTCCTGATGGCGCCGGCCACCGGCTGGTACACACCTGAAGACGCATTGCGTAACGTGAAAACACCGATTTTGCTGCTTGTCGCCGAGCATGATCGGTTTACTCCGAGATGGCAGGGGGAACTGGTCCTGGACCGTATTCCCGATAAATCTCAGGTCACCTACAGGGTCATAGAAAACGCGGGTCATTTTTCGTTCCTGAGTCCCTTTCCGCCCGCGATGAGGAGTGAAAGTTTTCCGCCTTCCGTCGACCCGGAAGGGTTCGATCGGGAAAAGTTTCATGGGAAGCTCGATGCAGAGGTGCTCGACTTTATTGATAAGACGGTGCGGGGGACTGCTTTTATTCGCAGCTGAGCTCAACCGTTGCCAGCATGAACGTACCAAACATCTTCCAATCAATGGGATTGATCGATGGGTAACAATACCAAACCACTTGCAGTTGAGACTGAGGCTGAACAGCCGGACCTGCCGGCAGGAGACTTCCGGGAGAACACCAAGAGAAGTTTTCCCCTCTCGCCGAAAATTCTCCCAACTGATTTCTGTTTATTGATACAAAAAGTAAGTGCTATTGTCCGGAGAACGTCGTAGAGAGCAACGTCCACGGGGCGGTCTCCTGGACAAAGCCTATATTCGCCGGGATTTTGAAAATGCGATGGCGAATTCATTACTCAAAACCGGCTTTCGGTATTTATCAGGACGGTTCCGTTTCTATAATAAATTTGCCTTCTTACGATAACGTCCCTAGAATACGATCACGAAAGCAAGTAGCGCCGGCAAAATCCACATGAACTGAGGCCCGGAATTCTCCGAGCAGGAACGGAGCAAGGTATCTGATGAATCACCAGGAGAGCTTCATACGAGACCTGAAGAGACACCAACTGATGGTTGCGGTCCGCACCGGGTCCGCGGAAGACGCCTATCATGCGGCAATGGCCTGCGTGGAAGGCGGGATCAGGTTCATTGAGATCACCTTCTCGGTGCCGGGGGCGGACGAGGTCATCTCACGCATAAGCGGAGACGAGCGGGTGAGGGTCGGGGCCGGTACCGTCCTGACAAAAAATGACGCGAAAAAGGCGCTGAGTGCGGGGGCTGCGTACCTGGTAAGCCCCGCTTTTGACGAAGAGGTGGTGGCGTTCGCAAAGAAGGAAGGCGTTGTCTCGATCCCCGGTGCGTGCACACCGACCGAGATCTACCGCGCCTACAAAGCAGGCGGCGATATCATCAAGCTCTTCCCCTTTGTCGAGATCGGCGGCCTCGCGTTCCTCAAGGCGATCAGGGGACCGCTCCCCTTTGTCCCCTATATGCTCTGCGGCGGCGCGACCCTCGAGAACATTTCCTCCTACCTTGATGCCGACGCAGCGGCGATACTCATCGGCGCGGCCATTATCAGGCGAGATCTCGTTGCAACGAAGGACTGGGGTTCCATTGCCGAACTCGCCAGGAGTTTTGTCAGGAAGGTCGAAGGGGTTTCGGACAACAAAAACTTGACTTGACATTCACGCGCTAATTTTGTTTACTGAGGCATCCCGCACGATGCAGGGTGCCGGGAATATTTTATTTCAGGAGGTAGTACACGTGTTTCGTCCACAGATAAAGGTCCTCGATTGTACAGTCCGTGACGGCGGACTGATCAACCAGTGGCAGTTTAACGATGATTTCGTTAGGAAGGTCTTTGTCGCCCTGTCGCAGGCGGGTGTCGACTATATGGAGATAGGCTACAAGTCCTCGGAAAAATGCTTCTCCCGTGCCGAGAACGGCGCATGGAAGTTCTGTTCAGAGGATGATCTGAAACGGGTCGTCGGCGGCATGGAGACGAAGATGAAATTGTCCGCCATGGCGGACATCGGCCGCATCGATTTTGAGGACATTCCCAAAAAGAACGAGAGCGCCCTTGACATGATCCGGGTGGCCTGCTATGCAAAGGAGGTCGACAAGGCGATCAGCCTTGCCCACCACTGCATGGAGAAGGGCTACGAGGTAACGATCAACCTTATGGCGGTTTCGAAGGTCCTCGAAAAGGAGCTCGATGAAGCGCTCGCGGACCTTGCAAAAAGCGATGTGCCGGTCATCTATCTCGTTGACAGTTTCGGCGCCATGTATTCGGAGCAGGTCTATTTCTTTGCGAAAAAATATATGGACGCGCTTCCGGGCAAGGAACTCGGCATCCATACCCACAACAACCAGCAACTCGCCTTTTCGAACACGATCGACGGCATCATCGCGGGCGTCAACCGCCTCGATTCGACCATCTACGGAATGGGGCGGGGCGCGGGCAACTGTCCCACGGAACTCCTGCTCGCGTTCCTTAAGAACCCGAAATTCGATATCCGGCCGATCATCGCTATCATCCAGGAGGTCTTCATCCCCCTGAAGGCCAAGGTGGAGTGGGGATACCATATTCCCTACATGATCACGGGCATCCTGAACGAACACCCGCGAAGCGGGATGAAGGCCATGGCCGCGAAGAAACTCCCGGACCTCATGAAGTTCTACGAAGACCTCAAGGACGGGACCCCTCTGGAATAGGGTGAAAGAGAGAATCGCAATCACGTGATTCGTCGGAGGCGGGGTCTTTCATGTGGCTGGCTCGTATCAAAGGTGAAGAGGACGGGCAGATCAGCGAAACTCGACACTGACCCCACCAGCGGATCGACTCCATCCGGGCTTCGCCCGGTGGTCGCGCGTTTATTTTCCCCTGTTTGCTTCCTCATGTCTGTCTAATTTGGGGGTGTTCATGTCCGACAAGGGGCTTAAAAAAGCAGTTTTCATCGGCGCAATACTCGGCGGCCTTATCACGTTGGGTATCGCCCTGTCCATGGATCTGTTTTTCTCCGACTCCCTTCAGGGGACCTGGCGGGATGCTGCGGCCAAGGACGTGACCAGGATGTTCGGTCCATCGTGCGGACATAACGCCTTTGCCGTGTACTTTGTCCTCACCATTGTGATGGGGTTCCTTGCAGGCTTCGGGGCGATGCTCGGCGCGGCGGCAGGACTCATCATGAACCGGTTTTTTAAAATGGTGCTGAAACTGTAGGGCCTTAGCTCGAATCACCTCCCCCAACCCCTCCTTGGCAAGGAGGGGCAGTAAAAGTTCCTCCCCTTGCCAAGGGGAGGCCAGGTGGGGTGCTTTCAGTTGGCGCACTGAATTAGCAGGTTAGAAATTTGAAGGCAGGAATATAGGAAGACGGATGAACTTTACAAGTTCATCCGTCTTTTGTTTATCGGAATGTCGATTTATTCGGCAGCAAAGCGAAGAGGGGGTGGCGTGAGCGCATGTCTTCCCGGACTTCAGAGAGCACCAGCTTCATGATCTTCGGCACTTTAAGTTTCCAACCCTTGATGGGCCAGTCGAGCTCATGCTTGCCGCACACGATATCGAGCGTATTCAAGCTGAAGATCTCTTTGCGGAGTTCGTCGTCTATATGTTCGGGATCGGTGATCTTTTCGCTCAGGGCGATCGCCCGTTCGAGGTGATCGCGGAGCTTAAGAGCGGTCTGCCGGCTCACGACCCCGTACTGCTCCTTGATCGCGAGGAGCTTTAACGCCCCGTCATAGGTCGCCTTCACGATATCATCCCGCGTCATCCACTTTGTTTCGTAGTTCAACGAGAATTTCCAGCTCGGCTGCAGCATGGCCTGCCGGTGTTCTTTCAGTGTCTTCGCGAAAAAGCGGTACCCGTATTTCTCCGGGTCCTCGAAAATAATGCTGCCGGGGTCGATGAAAGGCGCGAGCGGCGCTATCAAGGGAAGGACTTTGCCCTTGTTGCCGTCGGAGCCGAACTTCTGCAGAAGCCTCTCGCAGTAGGAGACGGTGTCCATCACCGACTGGTACGTCTGGTTCGGGAGCCCCACCATGAAGAAGAGATCGACCCGCTTGCACCCGACCTCGATGAGCGTCTCGATCATCCTCTCGAGTGCGATGTTGTCGTAATCCTTCCCAAAGGTCTTGCGCACGTTGGTGTCGTGCGATTCCGGGGAAATTTCAACGTTGAAGGTCTCGATGCAGTCGGCGGCTTTCCTCAGAAATTCGGTTGAAGGCGGCCTGAAAAATTCGATACAGAGCTCGTTCTTGATACGGTGCTTCTTGACTGCTTCGAGGAACCGGTCGCTGTACTCGCGGCCTGCCTGGAGCAGGTCTCCGAGTACGATCATCGGCGCACTGGTATAATCCGCTATCTTCCTGATGTCCTCGGCCATGAGCTCCGGCGAACGAAAACAGGCGTGGGACCGTTCGCATATCGTTTTGAACGCCGAAACAGACCCTCCGCAGGTGCCGCAGTTGTGGTTGCAGCCCCGAACGGAAAAGATCGCGGTCACGGGGTAGCTGAGCCAGTACTTGAACGGTATGTATCCCGAGGGATCCCGGTACTTGATCGCCATCTTGAAAAGATGAGTGTAATCGAAGTCGACGTAGTCGAGGTCCTCCGGTTTGTACGAGCGCTCGTTGACTACCACGCGTCCTGCCGCGTCTCTCCATACCAGGTTCGGCACCTCCTCGAACCCGTAGCCGTCTTGTATCGCCCTCATCAGCAATCTGAGCGGTTCTTCGGTTGATTCTCCGCAGACGACGTAGTCGACAAAAGGATAGTCACGCATGATCTCTTCGTGATAGTACGTTGCGCTGAGCCCGCCGAGTATCACCGGTTTGTCAGGATGGTGCTTTTTGACCATTTCTGCAAGGCTCAGGCTGCCGTCCACGTGGGGGAGCCAGTGGAGGTCGATGCCGAAGGCCCGTGCGTTCAGGTTCTTCACAAACCGTTCGGCATCAAAGGAAGGGGAGCGCAGCATCCGGAGGGCCATATTGATGATCCGCACGGAGATGCCGTGCTTGGTCAGATAATTCGAAATGGTAAGAAACCCGATGGGATAGATCTCAAAGATCGACGAAGACGGCACGACGTCGCTCACGGGGCCGAAGAACAGCGGGAGCTCGCGGAACCGGAAAACACTCGGCGGGTGGAGCAGAAGCAGATCAGGTTTAGGCATGGACGATCTCATCTCCGAAGATCCTGTTCGTATGAAGGTCCGAAATGTCGCTTGTTATGTCCTCCATGGCCTGGTACATCGCATCGGCAAAGGAGTTGACCGCTTTATTCAGAGGGCCGAAGAGACGAATGGATTTGCTCAAGATCCGTGTTTCTTCATTATAGAGATGCAGGATGCGTGTAAGACGCTCCCTAAACTCCGTTTCCGTGTATGCAGACCGGGCTGCCTCGCTGAAGGATGCCGTGTCCGGCCAGTTCTTCAGAAGAGCGTAGACGGTCTTGGAGATGAGCCAAATGCGCTGGATCCGTATGTCGGCAAAATCGCTGTAGCGTATGTGAAAGGAAAGGGTGGGAATGAAAAGAGTATCCATAAAGGCCCGGTCAATCCGTTTCGTTTTCTCGAAAATATCTTCCATGTCCAGCTCGCATGACGCTTTCCCTGCCGCATATTCCCCGGCTGCTGTTTCGATGATGAGCCGGTCTTTATCGACTTCTTTCTTCACATTTGCGTCCAGATAGTCCGAAAAGAACGGGAGCGAACTGAGCACGTGAGGGCCCTTTCCCGCGCGGCTGAGGCTCTGCTGCGAGAAACGATACATCAGGTTCTTGTCTTTTTCGCATAAGATCGCGACTCTATCCACGTTTCACCGCCGTATACAGCGTTGCAATGCCGAGCGTCATGGAATCAACCCGGATGTCGTCGAAGCCGCATGCGTGAATCATGTTCTTGAATTCGTCGGGCGGATAAAAGGCATTAATCGAGCGGGGCAAATAGAGATAGGGCGCCGCGGTCTTGACGACCAGTTTTCCGATAAACGGCATGACCCTGAAAACGTACCACTCATAGAAGAAGCGAAACCACGGGTACTCAGGCCGCGTCAGTTCGAGGCAGACGAATTTGCCCCCCGGCTTCAGGACCCGGTCAATCTCCCTCAGGGCAAGGGACGTATCAGGAATGTTGCGCATGCCGAAGGCGACCGTAACGGCGTCAAAGTTGTTGTCGCGGAAAGGAAGTCTCTTGGCATCGGACAGGATGAACGAGACGTTGGCGTGGTTCCCCCCTGTTTTCGCCGCGCACGATCGAGCATCTCCTTGCAAAAGTCGGCCCCCGTGACCGAACCCTCGGGGCCGACACGGCGGGAGAGCAAAAAGGCCAGCTCTCCCGTCCCGCTGCAGACGTCGAGCACGCGCTCGCCCTCGTGGATGCCGGAGCGGACAACAGCCTCTCTGCGCCAGAAGCGGTCAAACCCGAAGCTGAAGCTGCTGCTGAGCACATCGACATAGGGGGCCACGGTCGTAAAGATATGTCTGATGAAGAGATCACGCTGTTCTAATGACATATTAATAGATGAACTGCCCAATCACGATCAAAATAAGCAGGAGGAACCCGATCAGGACCACTGCGAAGCCGAACAGGATGCCGGCATCGGTGATCCAGGTCTTTTGCGGGGCGGTCATATACTCATCGAGCCGGTGTTCCTCCACGAGGCGCTGGTATTCGAGGGGGCGGTCATGCTGCAGTTCATGGAGCGTAAGCCTCCCGGTGAAGATGACTGGGTCCATGGGGAATTTTTCCGGCCGCAGGTGGGTGTTGAAATAATGGATCGTGAAAATAAAGCCGGCTGCGAGGAGCGCCTCGTCGCTGTGAATGACCGAGGCGATGTTGAACGCCCAGCCCGGCAGGAAACGCCCGAAGAACTCGGGGAACCACAGGAAGAGGCCGGAGACGCCGATCATCCCTACGCCCCAGAACACCGCCCAGTAGTCGAATTTTTCCCAGTACGTGAAGCGGCCGAACTGCGGCCGGGGCCCCCTGCCGAGGAACCAGCGGAAGCTCCCGTAGATGTCCTGCAGGTCTTTGAGCCAGGGCACCATGGAATCCGGGCCGACGATATTGAACCGGAACTTTCTGACCACCGCGATATCGTAGATGACGTACCCGATATGAGCGGCAAAATAGCCGAAGGTAATCACGGCGCAGATGCGGTGTATGAGACCGGCCGCGTGATACCCGCCGAGGAGTTTCATGAGCCACGCGGCCCAGGGGGCGTTCGCATATTTGAGCGGCATGCCGGAGGCCACAAGCCCGATGAAGCTCACGGCCATGACCACATGGAGTACCCGGTGATAGGCATTGAACCGTTTTATCTCAGCCACGTTACTCGCCCCCTTTTTTGCTCATGCGTTCTTTCAGCGAGCGGTAGGCCCACAGGAAGGTGTGGGTGAAGAAGAATGCGAAGGTGCCCAGGAGCAGTACGGTCATGCCGAGGAAGGTGTAGTACAGCACCGGGTATTTCGCCCGGTCTTTTTCCTCCGCATGGGCATAGAACTTGGTGAAGCCCGGCGTGGCGGCGGGATGACATTTCTGGCAGGTATGCAGTATGTTTTTCTGCGAGAGCGTGGAATCCGGGTTGTTGATCCTCAGAATGTCGTGGGACCCGTGGCAGTCGGAACACTTTGCCATCGTGGAGTATCCGAGTTCCGTCACTTTTCCGTGGTACGTTTTGCGGTAGGTCGACATCTCCTCGGAATGACAGCTTCCGCATTCCTTGATCAACGACAGCTGCCATTGATTGCTGGTCGTAGGCGGGGTCAGATGTTCCATATGGCATTGGAAGCAGGTGGGCGCCGCAGGGTTGTTGTCTTCCAGGAGCTGTTTTCCATGAATGCTCGTTTTATAGACCTCGTACTCCGCGGGATGGCATTGGGCGCAGAGGGACGGGATCTTCTGTCTGTTCGTGGCAGAACGCGTGTCCGCGGAGGGATAGATATAGTGGGAACCATGACAGGTCTGGCACGTCGGCGCGCCGGTATTGCCCATCGCTTTGGCCTGGTTGTGCACGCTCATCTTGAACTGCTGGGCCTGCTCTTTCGGGGCTCCTTCCGTGCCGATGAAATGACAGGCCCCGCAGTTGACTTTTGAGACCTTCCCATGAGGATAGCCGGACACGTCGTAATGACATTTGGTGCAGGACAGATGTCCGTGCGCGGACTGCTGGAACGCGGACGCGTCTATGTAGCCGGTCATACCTTTCTGCCCGTGGCATTCGAAACAAGCGTCCTTGGCAACGGCAGGCGAGGGAAAAAGGAAATACGCAACAGATAGGAAAAGAATGAGATGTTTCATGAGTGAGTGATTCATGACTACATTCTAGCAAAGAATTGAGACCTGTCAAGGTAACGCAAAATTTTCCTCTCTACGATCCTCCTTGCGATCGAATGCCGATGCATCTGTATTCCAGGGCAGCAGAAGAAGGTTGATTGCAAAGGTTTTTTTACATAACGGGCCTTTGTGGCTGGAAAACAGGAGGGATAAGGGTTCGGTTTGGACACTTGTGACCGGGCAGGATGTTGCAATCTGGTTCGCATAAAAGAGTTTACAAGGCTTTTAACTGTACGTTGAGCTGGCTTATTTTTCAATGCCTGGCATAATCGTTGCGTAACAAGAAACGAAAAGTGCGCGTCGTCATCAGATGAATGTGCGGTACAATGCTAAAAGGAGGTATGATGCGAGACAAACCGAAAGAACCGTTCATCCCACCGGAAACACAAGAGACGATCCGGCAGGAGCTCATTGCAGAACTTCTGCAGGGCCCGCGCTCAGCCAGAGCTCTTTCCGCTGTTGCGAGGATACCGGAGCGCGAGGTCTATAATCATCTCGAACATATCCATAAATCGATTGCTTCGTCGGGCCGCCATTTAATCATCACGCCCGCCGAGTGCAAAAAGTGCGGCTTTGTTTTTTCCAAGCGGGAAAAGATGAAGAGGCCGGGAAAGTGCCCGGTGTGCAGGGGGGAGTCCATCCGGGAACCGCTCTTCATGATCGGGGCCCCCCGGTAACGCTGTCAACGCTCTGCCGGACGCGCATTCTTCTTGTGCTTTTTTTTACCGGGGAGCAGAAGGAAGGGAAGGCGCGCCACCAGCCATTGCTGGAAGTGCCGGTAATCGGTCTTTCCTGCGGGGATGTCCAGATAGCGTTGAAGAGCTTCGGGGTGCTCGAAAAAAATACGAAGAAAGATCCGGGGATATCTGTCGAGCAAATAGGCCATGCGGAGAGCAACGCGCAATTGTTTCCTTATCAGCATTTCAGCTTCCCGGCAATACTGTGCGACAGCAAAGGCCGGACGCTTCTGCTGTTTGACGGCGTCAATGATCGCATGGGCGGCGAGCTTGCCGGAGAGGATGGCATGGGGTATCCCCTCGCCGTGAAAAGCGTCTGCAAATCCCGCCGCATCCCCTGCGAGGAGTATCCTGCCCCCGGCGATCTTTCTCCTGATGCCCCCAAAGGGGATGAAGTGGCCCTGCACCTCTGGAAGTTCGATGTTTAAGGACCGTGCGAGATTGCCCAAGGCCTCCCGGGGTTTGTCGAATCGCGCTGCAAGGCCCGCTATGCCGGCAGAGAGGTACCCGCGGTGCGGGAAGAGCCAGCCATAGCCGACAGGAGCTGTCCCGAAATAGAGGTCGAGGGTCTTATCAAGACGGCGCCCGGTTTCTTGTCCCTCCGCAGGGACTCGGGACACGAGCGCAAGCGCCATGTCGTCTTTGTTGAGCGGCGGCCGGAGCGTTTGGGCCACACGACTGTGGATGCCATCGGCGCCGACGAGAAAGAGGGAGCGGTATGCCGCATTTTTTGAAGCGACTTCCACGAAATCTCTCTCATCTCGAACGGCGATGACCTGCTCATCGGCATGAAAAACCGCCGCGCTTTCGACGGCCTTTTCCGCGAGCAGCGAATCGAAATTCTTCCTGGTTACGAGGACGGCGAACCGGGTGTCGCGCCTGACTTCCACCACGTGACCGTCCTGGTGGACCCTGACGCCGAAACACTCCTCTTCGATGATGTTTTCGGGAAGCTTAAAGTCAAGATAGGAAAGCGCTTGTGCGGATACCGCGCCTGCACAGGGTTTTGATCTCGGGAACGCATCACGGTCCAGGAGCAGCGTCTTCAACCCTTGTTGTGCGCAGGTTCGTGCACAGGTGGAACCTGCCGGCCCGGCCCCCACGATGATGACGTCGTACATAAAGCTCTCCCTTTCCCTCAAGCTTATTGTAAGTCTACCAAACTGAACAATTAATTGCAAAAATTTTGTCCTTCATAATTTTATATCCCGCAACCTGTTTCCTGGTGTGCTCCCCCTTTGTAAGTTCACAAAGGCAGGCGATGAACCAGCATGCATCTTTATGCAGCTTCATTCGTGCGCTCTCGGAGAAAACAGGCACACAGAATTTTGCAAAGTGAAATCAATACCACTAAGGTCCCTCTTCTTTGCTAAAATGGAGACATGGAAAATAATATTCTACGCGAGATTATTGATGTTGAAAAAGAGATCCAGAAGTCTCTCGATCAGAAGAAGTTGAAAACACGCGAATGGCTCGATGCCCGTAAAAAGGAGATCGAAAACGATTCAGCAAAACAGGAACAGGACATTCTTCAGTCATATCAACAGGCACAGGAAACCGCCGAACAAACGGCGGAAAAAGCCGCTGCCGAGCTTTTTGAACAGTCCAAGCGGCAGGCGGACACGCTCAACCATCTCGAAAACGACCTCTTGGTAAAAATCGTAACAAACCATATCAGCAGGATTATCCCGGGATGACCTATGATCGTCAGGATGGCAAAAGTTGAAATCGTAGGGGCAAAAGGTCTGCTGCAGGACGTTCTCGTTTGTCTCCGCGAACTCGGCGTGTTCCAGATAGAACCGGCGACAATCGGCTTTCTCGAAGTAGGGCATGAAGACGATATCCGCGCCTTCCTGCCCGACGAAAAAACGATGTTCGAGCGGGTCTTTCTCGAAGAACTGCGGGCCAAAGTCACGGCGCTATTGTCGTCCCTTCCGACGCTGCCGGTACGAAACAGTTATCTCGATCCCCGTCCGGTCATCGATACGATCGGTGCGATCGTCGAGCGGCATGCCGCCATGGTCAAAGTGCGGAATGAGCGGAAGGAGGAGCTCAAGAAAGAGCTGGCTGAGCTTGACCAGTATTCCCTCTTTCTCGGCACGCTGGCCCCTCTTGTTGACAGCGCCAAGGACACGCCGGACCTCGATTTCATCGGTCTGACCATACGGGAGCCCGACATGGTGACCCGTCTCAGAGAAGCGCTCTCGCGCATCACGAACTGGAAATACGAACTGGTGACGGAGCCGGCGAAGGACGGCACCCTCGTCGGGCTGATCACCGTTGAGCGGGACATTGCCGACCGCGTAAAAAAGACCCTGAGCGACGAACAGGTCCCGGAGCTGAGGTTCCCGCTGTCCTACAACAACCTCACCTTCTCGGAAAAGGTCGTTTACGTCAGGAAGAGGATCACGGTCGTCTCCGCGGAAGTGCAGGGAATCGATGCCGAACTTTTCCGGTTTACCCAGCGGTGGGCCCCGATCTACCGGAGCGTACGGGAATGGATCGACGACCGCCTGGCCGTTCTGTCCACGACCGCGGCCGCTTTTGAAACGCGGATGTGCTTCTTTATCAACGGGTGGATGTCGGCCAGCGGGGTGGAGGCGCTCCGGACAAGATTGACGCAGGACTTTCACGGAGGCGTGGTGCTCGAAGAAAAGGAGCTGCGCGAAGAGGACCTCGACCGCGTCCCGATCATTCTGAAGAACCCGCCCTACTTCAGACCCTACGAAATCTTTACGAGCATGCTGCCGCTGCCTGCCTATACGTCATACGACCCGACGCCGTTCATCGGCATCTTCTTCCCCGTTTTTTTCGGCATGATCCTCGGCGACGCGGGATACGGTCTGGTCCTGGGCGGGCTCGCCTTTTTCCTGATGCGGAAGTACCGGCAGAAAAAAATGATCAGGGACGGGGCCAAGATCCTGCTGGTCGCCTCCCTCTATTCACTGTTTTTCGGTATCCTCTTCGGCGAATTCTTCGGGGACCTGCCCGAGCGTTTGTTCCACCTGCAGCCCCTCTGCATCGAGCGCAGGACTGCGATCGTCCCGATGATCTTTTTCACCCTGGCCGTCGGCGTGGCGCACGTGCTCCTCGGCCTGGCGTTCGGCGTCATCAGCGAATTCCGGAAAAAGGAAAAGAAAGAGGCCGTGTACAAACTCCTGAGCATCGTCGTCATTCTGGGGATGATCACTGTGCTCGCATCCTTCTTCGGTGTCTTCCCCAAAGTGCTTGCACGGCCGGTCATTATCGCCATTTTATTTATGACCCCGGTCCTGTTCTTCACCGGCGGCATTCTGGCGCCCCTGGAACTCCTGAAAAGTATCGGGAACATCATTTCCTACGTCCGTATCATGGCCATCGGCCTCACGTCGGTGCTCCTCGCCTTTGTGGCGAACAATCTCGGCGGGTTGACCGGCGACGTAGTTACCGGCGTGGCAGTTGCCGGCCTGCTCCATCTTCTCAACATAATACTCGGCGTGTTTTCGCCGACCATCCATTCGCTCAGACTCCATTATGTGGAGTTTTTCAGCAAGTTCATGGAGCACGGCGGAAGGAGGTTCGAACCGCTGAAGAAATGAAAAACAGGACAAGCAAGAGCTCAGATGTTATTAACCACGGTCCCGCGAAGACGCGGGAACACGGGTAGAATCATGAAGAAAAAGATTTGCCTTCATCTGTGTGTCCGCGCAGCGGACCCGTGGTTCCCTAAGCTTGAATATTTTTTGTGCGTCCTGTTGTTGGAGATAACTTTTAAACCCATGTTAGGTGGAATTTATAGGCAACAGACTAAAAGGAGGCTTATATGAACCTTGAAAAAGTACTTATCGCATTGAGCGCCGCTTTGGCAATCGGGCTCCCGGCATTCGCAACGGCCTGGGCGCAGTCAAAGATCGGCGCGGCAGGGGCCGGGGCCCTTGCCGAGAAACCGGAACTGACCGGCACGGTCGTGATCCTTGTCGCCATCCCCGAAACCATGGTGATTCTCGGGTTCGTTGTGGCAACGATGATTCTTTTCACGGTGAAGTAACATGAGTTCCCGGGAGTTGATCGAGTCGCTCCGGCAGGCGGGCGAAGAGAATCTTCGCGTCGTGGAGCGGGAAGCCGAGCAGGAAACGGCGGCCTTGCAGGCGGCAACCGCTCAAAAAATCGCCGATCTCCGGAAGCAGTATGCGGAGCGCCTCACCGTTGTTATCGGCGAGGAATTACGCCGGGCCCGCGCCGAGGCGTCCAATCGAGCGCGCAAGCTCAGGCTGGACGCGGAAAAAACGCTCGCCGACAGCCTGTTCTCGATCGCCCGCTTTTCCCTGCACCAGCTGCGGGACGAACGCTATCCCGTAGTTTTCGAAAAACTCGTCCGGGAGCTTCCCGACCTGCCGTGGAAGATCGTGCGGGTGCATGCGGCTGACGTCGATCTTGCCCGAAAGTATTTTCCCGGTGCGGACATCGCTCCGGTCAGTCACATTTCAGGGGGGGTCGACGTAGCCATGGCCGATGGTACTATCAGGGTGATCAACACCTTCGAGAAGAGATTGGAGCGGATGTGGAACGATCTGCTGCCGCAGATGGTCAATGACGTTTACCGGGAGGTGGCCGATGGAGCTGCTCCAAAACCCCGCTGACCCCGGTTACCCGGCCGAATACCTGTTGTCGAGGATCAAAGGGAGACGGTCCTCGCTGATCAAAAACTGGAAGTCGATGGTCTTTGATCATGACCTTTTTCTCCCGACTGCGCCGGTGAAGCAGGGCGGCTTTCGCACGTCCCCGGCGCCGGACCGCATATGGGCAGACCTCATGCGGGAATACGGCTGGGTGTATCGGCAGATGAACGAGCGGCTCCGCGCCGTCTTTTATCCCTATTTTCTCTATGCGGAGCTCCGGACGGTCTGCATCTGTCTCCGACACCTTCGCGACAAGAAGGAAGGAGCAATCGAGGAAGTCCTCGGCAAAAGCCTGCTGTCCGATGAGATGAAAGGGGTGTTTGTACGCAGCAGTAATGTGGAGGAAGCCGTTGCCGGCGTCGAGCGGCTGTTTTGTTCGCTCTCGAAAAAATTTACCGGTCTTTCCGGGGTCGCCCGTGCGAGCGGCCTGCGCGGCGTCGAGCAGCGTCTCATTGAAACGTACCTTGACGTTATGGTCGCCTCCGGGCTCCACCCGCTTATGCAGATGTTTTTTTCCCGGCTGGTTGACGCGCGGAACATCATAAGTTTCTATAAGTACCTGCGGCTGGAGCACGGGGAACTTCCCCCGGTCCTGCCGGGAGGCAGCATCCCGGCGGCGAAGCTGCGCGAGCTTGCTGAAAAAGGCGACATTGTCGCAGTAGGACCGATGGTCCGTGCATTGACGGGAATAAAGATCGAGCGGCCGGAGCCGACGATGGTCGAGCTTGCTCTCTATAAAGGGATGACGCGATGGCTGCACAGGGAAGGACGGGAACCCTTCGGCGCGGGACCGGTCCTTGATTACCTCTGGCGCTGTTCGATCGAGGCGATGAACTTGAGTATCCTCTATCAGGGGAAGGACCTTGAACGGGACATCGTGGCTGCCGAGCTGGTGATGTAAAGATGCGGGCGGGTTTTTTCACGCGGGATTCAAGAAGAGAAGGCCGGTCATCGTATGAAAAAAATAGCGTTCCTTACGCCTTTTGACGCCGAATATGGCTTCAGCCTGAGCGGCGTTCCGCAGAAGACCGCAGAAGCGGTTGATGCGGAAGAGGTGCTCCACCGGACCATGGCGGAACCCGATGTCGGTCTTGCCGTCGTCGATGAACGCCTGCTCGCCGGCATGCCGGATGAGCGGCTTCGCGAACTTGAACAGTCATGGCAGCAGGGCATTCTGCTGGTCCTTCCGTCCCCTGAAAAACCGCCGGCAGAGGTCGAAGACTATGCGGCACGGCTGATCAGGCGCGCCATCGGGTATCACGTGAGATTGAAGTTATGACGCTGCCGAAGGACAGGCAGGCTTAGGCCTGCGGCTGCATATTATTTAGTTATTCAGGGTGATGAAGCATGTCGAACAGGAGCGGGAAAATACAGAGTATATCGGGACCGACGGTAAGCGCCGACCTCAAGGGGCTGAAGCTCTACGAACGGGTCTATGTCGGACACTCCATGCTCACCGGCGAGGTGGTCCGGCTTGAGCGCGATAAGGTCGTGATCCAGGTCTACGAAGACACGCGCGGCCTTGCCGTGGGCGAGCCGGTCAAGGGCGTGGGTATGCCGCTTACGGTCCGGCTGGGGCCCGGGCTTCTCGGCGGGATGTTCGACGGCCTTCAACGGCCCCTGGAACGGCTGAAGGAAGAGATGGGCCCCTTCATTACGGGAGGACGGGAGCTCTATGCACTGGATTACATGAAGCGCTGGGATTTCTCGCCGTCGTTGAAAGAGAACGATGAAGTTGCGGGCGGCACCGTGCTCGGGACGGTGAATGAAGGCGCGTTTAAACATTACATCATGGCAAGCCCCGAGGTGAGCGGCACGGTCGGCCGGATGAAGGAAGGCGACATAAGCCTTGACGAGGCGCTCGGCGAATACAAGGATAATCGTGACATACCGGGTTGCCACGAATGGCCGGTCCGAATCGCGCGGCCGTACCGAAAAAAATTCCCGCCCGCAGCACCCATCGTTACGGGCCAGCGCAGCATCGATTTTCTCTTCCCCCTTGCCCGCGGCGGCACGGCGATCTTTCCCGGCGGGTTCGGCACGGGCAAGACCATCCTTGAACAATCGATCGCGAAATTTGCGGACGTGGACATCGTCGTGTAAACTGACCCGTTTATGACCCGTTTACACCGGCCGGCCGTTTCGGCGCCGTAACTCAAAAGTGGGTGTTACCCAAAGAGAGGCCGGAAAGTGCTCCGGTTGACTCAAAAGTGGTGTTACCCAAAGCCCCTTGAAAATGGAACCGAAGGAAGCCGGGGCCCGGTGGCAGTCCGGCGTCCCTCGTTCCCGTTTCTTGGGGGGCTTCTGTTTATCCGCTCCGGCGCTCCAGTCAAGCTTCCGTTCGCCGCCGGTTCTGTTCAATCACTTTCATCTGCCGCTCCACCTCCCGCGTCAAAGCGAACGGATTGAGGGTTTGCTTTTGGGCGCGCAGGCGTTGTTTCGTCTCGGCGGTGACTTCCGGGCAGGCCAGCACCCGGCTCAAGGGCGTCATCGTTTCACCATATTTCCGCACCACCTTGCTGCCGACGCGCTCCTTGCTTTCCAGCTTCATCGTCGGCAGGAAATAATTGAGCAACTGGTTCAACTGCCCTTTGCACAGCGCGTTGATCAGCGGCACCACCGCCGGGTTGTCGTAGCGTTCATAACCGAACCACAAACGCACCTGCGTGTAGTTCTTCTGTTCGATGTGCGCCTGGTCGTTCTTGCGATACGGTCGCGAGCGGGTAAAGGCCACGGGCTTTTGGCGCCCGTGCAGATGTTTGACCAGATGATGGTTGATGAACTCGCCGCCGTTGTCGCTGTCCAGCCCGCACAACGGGAAGGGCAGACTCGCCTCGACATCCCGAATCTGCAATAACGTCGCGGCTTCGCTGCGGTTGGGCAAGGCGCGCATTTCGTTCCAGGTGGTATGAATGTCCACCGCGTCGAACATCCAGCCGTGCCGGTCATCCAGCGTGCCGCCGCACAACGCCACCGTGTCCATTTCCAGAAAGCCCGCCTGGTTCTCCGCCCACTCGGTGCGGATCGGAATCTGATGGCGCAAGAGCGTGCCCGGACGGGTGGTGGCCCGCCGCCGGTGTTCGATTCGCGCCGGGATCAGCAGCCGGTCCAGCGTGGCGCGGCTGGCTGCCAGCAACGCTTGGCGCACGTCGGCGTTCAGGCGGCGATGATCCGCCTCGTAAGCGGCCAGCCAGTCGGGCAGGCACGCCTTGAGCCGCACCCCGCAAGGTTGCAACGCGGCCAGCCAGATGGCTTTGAGCGGCGGGCGCAATTGATCCGGCTCGTATTCCTTGGGCCGACCCCGGACGAACGGCGTGGCGATCACGGGCCGTAATTGCAGCGCACGGATGGCCGCCTTACGGTGGTAGCCGAAGAGTTCGACCAGTTCGTTGACGATTTTTTAGTTCTATGTTCCTTGCCCGCACGAGCGTAACGATCACGCTGGGCAACCAGGACTTCCTGACGGGTGATTTGACTCATTTTGGTGTTCATGGCTCGGTAACACCCTTTTTGAGTCAACGTATGGTTTACGCAAACCATTTCTCCCCACTCTGGGTAACAATCTTTT
>CAVYLT010000056.1:0-141641 GCA_963769335.1 Nitrospirota bacterium
CCACAGCGGCGGCGAGTTCCTTCTGGTCCAGTGCCGTAAGTTCGACCTGACATTTCAGCGTTGCCTGCAGATAGGCGGCCAGCGGCCGCCACTGCGCCAGCGTCGCGGCTTGGGACGATAGGCGAGCACGCGAGTTTCAGCGGCGTTTCGTTCAGCGCGGCGAAGGCCGCACAGGCGGCCAGCAACATAGCTATCGCCGGCGATAAGGCGTTTCATGTCCCTGTCCTTTCGTCAGACTCGCGGTTATGCTTCTCCAACTCCCCTATCCGTTCCTTCAATTCCACCATTCTCAGTTCTCTGTTGACAAAAAGCTTATTGAAACGTTCCAGTTCCTTGTTCTTTTCTTCAAGCTCGGCGGTTCTTTGCTTCACGCGCTGATCGAGTTCCTCATTGAATTTCCGCAGCTCGTCCTCCGCCTGTTTGCGCTCGGTGATATCAAGGATGGCCCCGATCAATCCGCTGATGGACCTTGACTGTCAGCGAAAACCGCCTTGTTGAAGATGACATCGCGCGATACGCCATGGGAGTCCTTTACCTGAGACTCATATTGCTGCACTCCACCGCGCTCGAGCAGCTCGAGCATCCTTGGCGTGGTAGATTTCCGCAAGCTCGCCGCGGACTGATGTCGAATGCGGCTTGCCGATCATTTGATCCCTTGTTACGCCGAGGAATGTCTCGTAAGCCTTGTTGCAGCCCGGCTCGGCCGTCGCGGTCCTAGAAAACCGGAATAGGGATCGCATCGAGCAGCGAGTTCTGAAACCTCACGCTCTCGCGCAGTGCCTCGCTCCGACCGCTTGCGTTCGATACCGACAGCGATTTCATTGGAAACGGCGACCAACGCCTTAAGGGTTACGTCGGTGAGCGGGTTGCGGGAGAACATCGCCATAACGCCGACGAGCTATCTTCAATGGTAAGAGGATGACCGGCAAATGCCACCATCCCCTCCCGTTTCGCCCATTCCTGATCATGGACACGGGGGTCTCCTATGACGGCATTCGTAATGTGCGGCTTGCGTTCTTCGGCGATCAGCCCTATCTTGAACTTTCCAACCGGCACCCGGCTGTGGGAACCGTCTATCCTCGTGTACATTCCGGCGCTGGCCTGCAACTCCAGGACATTTTCGGCGGCATTCAACATCCAGATACGGGCAAATGCCACATCGAGGCGCCGGACCAGGGCCTCGGCGCATGCATTCAGAATGCTTCGGAGATCACCCTGTTTTGCCAGAGAGTATCCAATATCCGCGGACAGCTCCGCCAGCATCACCCGCTCGGCCAGATTCTCCTCCGCCCGCTTGCGGGTCGATCGATCTCGCGCATGGCTGTCCGTGTCTTCGAAACTGTCCACCAGGATTCCAGTTCGTCATTCCCCGTTTTGACAAGGGTGGCGTCGAAGTCGCCTTCGGCAAGCCGCTGGGAGGCCAGGGCCAGCACATTGACCGGGCGTCTTACAAGCCGGTCCGGCGCAAAGATCCCGTTATGACGACGAAGATCCTCCCAGCATAACGGACATCAGTTTTTCCAGTGTCTTCTCCTCAGTTCCGACAGCTGCGGAGCGAAATCCACCCTCAGGAGAATGGCGCCGAGGTCCCGGTCAAGATATCGTATCCGCCGCTCGATAGTATGCACATCCCGCCCCGGCGCAACAAGCTGTGACGGCGGAAGAGCGCCTCAAGCGGATCAGACGGCCTCCTTCAGCGTCCAGAAGCCGAAGCTCTATCCAGTCCTGGTTTCTTTCATCAGGGTATCCAGGTTTTCGTACACCGCATCCAACTGACGCCCGGCGGGAGCGGGGTGAGCCCTCTCATCCACACTGTCGAAATGCAGTTCGATGAAATTCGACGGCAAACTCGTCATCGTCGTTGCCGGTCAGGACAATAATCGGGATAGGGTCCGCCTTTGCATATACGATTTCGAAGGTTTCTAAACCCATCGGTCCGTCCGGGAGCCCGAGGTCCAGCAGAATGACGTCAAAGAGTATACGCTTCAGAGCGTCGAGGCCTTCAGCGAGCCTCCCGACGTGGACGACATTATAGCGGACCTTGCCGGATGCGTTCAGATATCGTTGAATCAGCAGGGCGTCATTGGGGTTGTCTTCGATAAGCAGCGCACTGATAGTTTTCGTTTCCATAAATGTCAACTCCCCCGGTCCCGCATCAAGCATCTCTCGCTTTGCCGTTTACAGGCATTGCTCCCTGCGGAATCGCCTTTTTGACGTCCTGATGTATTTTGTCACCGCTTATGAGAGCAAGGCATTCAACGTCTCCTGAAGCTCCTTAATATCGTATGGCTTTTTCAGAAATGTCCTGAAGCCTTGTTCCCGATAGTCAGAAAAGGCCGAATCGTCGGAGTATCCGCTCGACACGACCGCCTTCACGTCGGGATTGATCTCCAGCAGCTTCCGGACGGTTTCCGCGCCGCCCATGCCGCCCCGGATGGTCAGGTCCAGGATGGCGATATCGAAGGGCTTGCCCGATTCCTTCGCCTTCAGATATTTTTCGATGGCCTCTTCGCCGCGTTCGGCGAGCTCGACTTCCTGTCCCAGCTCGGCCAGAAGAGCCCCGGCCACGTCGCGTACCACCGCGTCGTCGTCCATGACCAGGACCCTGCCCTTCCGCACCGGAGAGCCGGCACGGGAGTCGATTGCCGGCTCCTGCATCGCCGGAGATGCAGGCAGGTAAATGGTGAAGGCCGACCCCTTCCCGAGTTCGGAGGTCACAACGATTGAGCCCCCGTGGTTCCTGATGATGTAATAGGACGTCGCGAGCCCCAGGCCGCTCCCCTTCTCCTTGGTCGTAAAGTAGGGGTCGAAGATTCTCGCCACGTGCTCCGGCGGAATTCCCAGGCCCTGGTCCCGCACCGTGATCTCCACCAGTTCCCCCTCCAGGCCCTCAGGCAGTTTGGCGACGGAAGCGGCGGGAACGTTCCTCGCAGACAGTTCGATCCTCCCGCCCAGCGGCATGGCCTGGTCCGCGTTCAGCACGATGTTCTGGAGCACCTGTCCGATCTGGCCCGCATCGGCTTCAACGTGTCGCAGGTCGTCGGCGATGGACAGCGCCGAGACCGCGCGGGACCCGCTCAGGGCGAACTTCACCGCATTCTCGATCACCGGCCGGAGCGAGATCACCTTCTTCAGCGGCTTCCCGCCCTTCGAGAACGTCAGGAGCTGCGAGGTGAGGCTCACGGACTGGTGCAGCGCCTTCTCGGCCTGCTCGAGCATGGAAAGGGACTTCTCCTTCTGGTCATGAGTCAGCTTCGCCATGGAGATGTAGCCGAACACCCCCTGCAGCAGGTTGTTGAAGTCGTGGGCAATGCCTCCGGCAAGCGTCCCGAGGGACTCGAGCTTCTGGGTCTTGAGCCGCTCCTCTTCGAGGAGCTGCTGCGCCGTCACATCGGCGAAGAACCCGAGCAGGGCGGGACGTCCGTCGAGCTCCATCGATGCACTGTTGATATTCAAGCGAATGGGAGAGCCGTCCTTTCGTCTGAACGTCCGCTGCGTGGAGTGCACCTGGCCTTTCGCGTGCTCTCTGAACCCAGCAACGGATGCGTCGGTCTCCTCCTTCGCGGTCATGTCGATCGCATCGAGCCCGAGGAGTTCCTGCTCACTGTAGCCGAGCATCCGGCAGAACTCCGGGTTCGCATACCTAATCTGCCTCGTTTCCGCGTCGGCGACCACGATGCCCTCGGTGGCACGCTCGATGATGGACCGGAAGCGTGCCTCCGAAGACCGCACTGCGTGCTCCGCCTTCTTCCGGTCACTGATGTCCCGGACGATCGCCTGCAGGCACATCCTGCCGCCCAGCTCGAGCCGGCTCAGGGTGATCTCCACATCGAAGGGGCAGCCGTCTGCGCGCAGCGGCTGCCACTCGAAGACCTGGGGAATGCCATTAAATGCGGCCTCGGTTTTCTCGCGGGCCACTTCCCACGACAGCCGTCCGTCGGGCTGCCGCTCCGGGGCAAACTCCGTCGGCGAACGGCCGATGACCTGCTCCTTCTGGAGTCCGTACATATCGGCGCCTTTCTGGTTGCAGTCCGCTAATCTGTTCTCGTCATAGATGAAGATTCCGTCGTTCGCGGATTCAAAAAGCGCCCGATATTTCTTTTCCTTTTCCCGAAGTTCCTCCTCCGTCCTCTTGCGTTCCGTGACGTCCCGCGTTACTCCCAGGAGCGCCGTAATCTCGTTCTTTTCGTTGCGCAAAGGAACGGCGTGGGTCTCCAGCCACAAGCGGCGTCCCTTCAGACCGACCATTTCGAAGAGAAGGGTCCCCGACTTCCCCTGAAAGACCCGCCTGGTCAGGTCCATGAATGCCTGTTGATATTCGAAGGTAACGAGCGGGCAGACACACTGTCCCCTGACCTGGTCCGGGGAATCCGCCTGGATCATGTCCAGTCCGGCCCGGTTCATCATGATGACGTTGGCGTTCTCATCCAGGACCTTGACGCATTCCGGCTCTGCGTCGATGATCGTCTGGAGCATCTTCTCGCTCTTCGACAACGCCTCTTCCATCCGCTTGCGTTCGGTAATATCCTGGATCACCGCCTGGGATCGGACCACGTTGCCCGAAACGTCCCGCTCTGCAGTCGCCGAAAGAAGCACATCCGCAATATCGCCGTTCTTTTTAACGAACTGATACGAAATATGGTCGATGATGCCGTCCCGGAAGAATGCCGGCTGGACGATCTCTTCAGCGTATTTTTTTGAAGCCTGCGTGTAGAAATCGGTAAACTTTCTTCCGATAGCTTCCTTTCGATCATACCCGAGGGTCTTCAGCCAGAAATCATTCACCTCGACGAGAATGCCATCCCGGTCTACAGAATGGAGCAGGACCGGCGTTTCGTTGTAGAGTCGCCGATATTTCGCTTCGCTCTGTTGCATGGCCAGCTCGGATCGCCTGCGGTCGGCCATATCATGGGCCCGCGAGAGCAGGTACTGCTTCCCGTCGATCTCCATCACGCGGGACGAGAAGAGGACGTCCCGGATCTCCCCGGTATGCATCCGCAGCCGGCATTCCATGTCATTGATCTCACCTTCGGTCCTTATCTTTTCGAGCATCCGGCCCCGGTCTGCCGGGTCTGCCCAGACCTGGACGTCTGCCGTGGTCATCCCGATCGCTTCTTTACGGGGCCGTCCGAACCATCGCGCGGCCGCGTCATTGAGATCGACGATCACGCCTGTCTCGATGTCCGTAATGGTCGTCGGGTCGGGGATGAGGCCGAAGATCGCGGAGAATTTTTTCTCGGAAGCACGGAGCGCATCCTCAGTCCGCCTGCGCTCAGTGATGTCTTCGATTACGCCGATCAGTCCGAGTTCATTGCCCCGGGCGTCGTGGAAACGACGGCACGCGAGATGGCCCCAGAACTCCGTGCCGTCTTTGCGCTTATAGAGGCGCTCCAGGTCCGCAGACGGCATCTTGCTTGCCAACAGGGCCAGCATATTCTTCCGGCTGGCTTCCCGCTCCGCGGGATGAACGTGATCCACATATTCGCTCCCGACAAATTCCTCCATCGTGCGGCCGAACATCCCGGCCATCCGCCTGTTGGCGTGGGTGATTCTGCCGCCTTTGTCCACCAGGCCTATCCCCACGCTGGCGGTGTCCATGATCTGCTGCACCAGGGCCCCGCGTTCCGAGATCTCCGCCTCTGCCATTTTCCGCCGTGTGATGTCCCTCAGGATCACGAGGGTGTGGTCTTTACCGTTCTCCTGATATAAGGAAACATTGAC
Organism: Nitrospirota bacterium; assembly: GCA_963769335.1. Classification (GTDB taxonomy): domain Bacteria; phylum Nitrospirota; class UBA9217; order UBA9217; family UBA9217; genus JAJYKN01. The sequence continues at coordinate 5,722 of CAVYLT010000056.1, forward strand.
CTCCATGTCGAACTCGGCCCCGTCGATACGCATGCCCCGCGTCTCGTAGGCCGATGGAACCGACTCTCCGCGCATGCGTCGGAGGATGTACTCCCTGATCCGGTCACGACTGGCCGGCGCGATGAGGTCCAGAATCGGCTTTCCGGCGAGATCTGCGTCGGGAGGAAATCCGAACAGTTCACGATACGCCGGGTTCACGAAAACATGGGCCCCTGCCAGGGAAACACCAATGGCGTCCCGCGAACTTTCGAAAACAGCGCGAAAACGGGCCCCTATCTGCGCGTCTGCAGGCGGGTTAGCTGGAACGGCAGTGCCGGTACGCCCTTTACCCGGTCTGGAGCTTTTCCCACGCGGGGATTTACCTTTGCTTTTCATGCGCCCTCACTCTGCCCGGAAATAATCTGTATCTGTATCGCAGGACCCGTTATACCTGATCATGGAGATAATTATAGAATAAAACCGGCCATAGGAAAACCTGGAATCCTTGGCGGTTCCGCAGGAATGTAACAACTATTATTTCGTTTATATTAATTATAGGCACACGCATACTCTTGTCAAGACGGAAAGACAGCGTTCAGCATACAGAAGACAACAAGAGAATGCGGGGGTAATCGTTCGCCGGGAACACGCGTTCCCTGTCTGCCGGGTCTGTTGAAATGTGCCGTGGATGTATTCAGGCAGCTGTCTTGAGGCTTTGCTCGATGATCGCGTGCACTTGCTTGATGCCGGGTACTGCTTCTCCGATGTGTTTCTGCGCCATGTGCTCGTACAGCGTCGCCTCGTTCATCACGGCTTTCATGCTCCTGACGGCTTTCTCTCGTGTCCATCCCCTGACCGTGATTACGTCGCCGCAGCTGCACGTTAAACTGTACTTCATTGGTGCGACCTCCGTTGTTATATAGTCATATATATAACATTACTGCCGGCTTTCCCCGAGGTCAAGATTGAGAACGGTAATTCACATCGAAAAGCGACGTTTGAAGATAATCTGTATCACAAAAGTAGTGAAAAGACGTCATTTGAAGCTGCTTGAGACTCAGAGGCGACCGGGTTATGACGTTTCTTTTTCCCCGCCGAACATTTCCACGATTTTCTTTGCCAGGGCAGGCAGCGACGGGTCCCGCGCTCCCATGAGAAGAACGCAGTCTTCCGGCTTCGCATCTTTTCTTAATCCGGCCAGCAACGCTTCGCGGCCCTTTACCGCTTCTGCATGAAACGCTACGGGGCCAAGGTCACGAATGATATCTTCCGAGGAAATATTTTTTTGAGCCGTGCCTCCGGCATAGTAGATCGGCAGGAGATAGAGCGAGTCATTGTGGCGAAAGGCGGTCCGGAAGGTTGTCATGTATTCATCCTTTAAAAAGCGCGTGGGGCCGAATCCGTGGGGCTGATATACGGCGATGATACGCCCGGAAAGGCCCCGGCTGGCACGAACGACAGCCGCTATCTTTGCCGGATTATGCGCAAAGTCATCGACCACATGCACGTTCTGCCTTGTCCTGGTCACGGAAAAACGCCGGGCAACACCCTCGTAATTTTTTACCGCATCTGCAAGCGCTGCCCGCTCGCATCCGAAATGCTCGCACACGCACAGCGCCGCGCGCAGGTTCTCCAGATTGTGGTCCCCGGGAAGGGGCAAATGGTATTCCGTGCCCTGCCGAAAAAGCCTGACCGAGGTCGGCAGGAGCTCTTCCTGGTCCGGCTTCCACGAGGATGAACCGTTGCGGCCGAAGCGCACGGTTGCAGGAAGGGAGAGAAGGACGGGATCGTCGGCATTGGAAGCGGTCCAGGACGATCGTGAAATCAGCGTTTCGAAAAGGTGCGTTATCTCGTCAATCGTTTTGTGGTCCTTGGAAATATTCAGGATGACCGCGGCCGTTGGACGGTATTTAGCGAGTGTTCCGTCGCTCTCGTCCGCTTCCACCACCAGAAGATCTGAGCCGCCGCTGTAGGCATTGCCGATAAGCCCCTGCTTTTCGAGCCTGCGCAAACCCGCACCGCTTATGAGAGAAGGCGATTTTCCGCATGCGGTCAGGAATTCGAAGATCATTGCGGTCACCGTCGACTTGCCGCTCGTGCCCGCCACGGCAATGGTCTTTTTTGTCTCGATGACGGCGGCAAGCAGGTCGGAGCGATGGATGAGGGGAATGCCGCGGCCGCGCGCGGCAGCGATGTCGGGATTTGATTCCTCTATTGCAGTCGAGACGCAGACCGCATCGGTGCCCACGCCCACACCCGAGCCGTCCTGGGGAACAATGGCGCACCCGAGCCCTTCCAGCGACCTCCGGATAAAAACGGTATCCTCGCTCGCCAGCAGGCGATCGGAGCCGGAGACCGTGATCCCCTGAAAACGCAGGTATTGCGCGAGCGCGCTCATGCCGCTGCCGAAAATGCCGGTAAAATGGATGCTGCGGCATCGGTGTTCATTGATAACGACGGCCGGGGGATCGATATACACGAGTGTGCCTTCCCTGGCCGTTTCAAACAGACGAATGACGTCCCGGTTGCGCAGGCATACGCACCCGTGCGAAAGGGGAGCGCCGATCAGGTCCTCCCGGCCGGTCCCGTGGATGTAAATGTAGCGCTCATAGGAATCCACGCCCGCGCCCCGGTTGATCCCCTCCTCAAGGCCTTCGAGCCGCAGAATGCGGGTCAGGATCAGATTATCTCCGGTCTGACTGTGGTCCCAGTCCTCGCCCGTATCCTCGCGGTCCCTGAAAATTCGGCCCGCGGGCGCGCCAGCCCCGAACTTTTCCCTGATACGATGAACACCGAGCGGCGTTTTAAGCGAGTTCTCGCGATTGCCGTTGCCGAAGCGGGAAGTAGAGCAGTCGTATCGCTCGACAACGTCGCCGTCCGAGCAGACAAAAAGCGTTTGTGTTTCGATGGACACTATGAGAAAGAGCTCCCGCGGCCCAATCGAGAACCGGCCTAATTTTTCGTAGATGCTGCGTAAGCGCGCTGTTTCCATACCTGAAGCAAAATACTGCATTTTGAAGAAAACGACAAGGAAATTCTAAAATGCGGAATGGTTTTTCCGTTCGGCCGAGAATTTTTTCAATTCGCGGGAATCGGTTGCGGCTTTTCTCTTCTGACCCTGCTCCTACTCCACCTTCACCCCCACGGCCATCTCCTTCTGCCTGAGGGACCGGATCTTGTCCCGAAGCTCTGCCGCGGTTTCAAAGTCCAGTTCCTTTGCTGCAGCGCGCATCTGTTTTTCGAGCGAGGCGATGAACTGCGGGATGTTCACCGTGGGCACATATTCGCCGGCGTCCTCGGCTGCGATCGGCACGGTAAAGTAATCCTGCTCGTACACGGTGCGGAGCGTCGCCTGGATGTTCTTTTTAATGGACATCGGCGTGATGTCGTGTTTCTTGTTGTACTCCTGCTGCACCGTGCGCCGGCGGTTCGTCTCGCTGATCGCGTTCCGCATGGAATCCGTGATGTTGTCGGCGTAGAGAACGACCTCGCCGTTCACGTGGCGCGCCGCGCGGCCCATGGTCTGGATGAGCGAGCGCGTGGAACGCAGGAACCCTTCCTTATCGGCGTCCAGGATCGCAACCATCGAGACCTCGGGAATGTCGAGGCCTTCACGAAGCAGGTTGATTCCCACGAGCGCGTCGTACTTGCCCATGCGCAGGTCCCGTATGATGTCGACGCGCTCGAGCGTATCGATATCGGAGTGCAGGTAGGCCACCTTCACGTTCAACTCCTTGTAATGTTCGGTCAGGTCCTCTGCCATGCGCTTGGTAAGCGTGGTCACGAGCACGCGCTCCTTTGCCTCGGCGCGTTTCCTGATCTCATTCAGGAGATCGTCCACCTGTCCCTTGACCGGCCGGATCGCGATGGTCGGATCGGTAAGCCCGGTCGGCCTGATCACCTGTTCGATGATCCGGCTGCCCGATTTACCAATCTCGAAATCAGCGGGCGTCGCGGAAACATACACCGTCTGGCGCACACGCGCCTCGAATTCTTCAAAATTGAGCGGGCGGTTGTCGAGCGCAGAGGGCAGGCGGAAACCATACTCGACGAGCGTCTGTTTGCGCGCCCGGTCGCCGTTGTACATGCCGCCGATCTGGGGAATCGTGGCGTGGGACTCGTCGACAATAAGCAGATAATCCCTGGGGAAGTAGTCGAGCAGGGTCGGCGGCGGCTCGCCGGGGGCGCGTCCCGAAAGATGGCGGGAGTAATTTTCGATGCCGTGGCAGTAGCCCATCTCCTGGATCATCTCCAGGTCGAACATGGTCCGCTGCTCGATGCGCTGCGCCTCGATCAGCTTGTTCATCCTGCGGAACTCCTGGATGCGCTCCCGGAGCTCTTCGTGGATGCCGTCCAGAGCGGACTTCATGCGCGATTCCGGGATCACGTAATGGCTGCCAGGATAGATGGCTACTTTTTCGAGCTTTTTAAGCGGCGTTCCGAGCAAAGGGTCGAACTCCGAGAGAGAATCGATCTCGTCGCCGAACATCTCGACGCGTATGGCCGTGTTCTCATAGGACGCAGGAAAGATTTCGACGACGTCGCCGCGAACGCGGAAGGTGCCCCGCTGAAAATCGAAATCGTTCCGTGTATACTGGATGTCGACGAGTTTCCGGAGGATGTCGTTCCGCTCGCTGTGCTGCCCCTTTTCGAGGAAGAGCAGCATCCCGTGGTAGGCTTCCGGCGAGCCCAGGCCGTAGATGCACGAGACCGAAGCCACGACGATGACGTCATTCCGTTCAAAGAGCGCATTGGTCGCCGCGTGGCGCATGCGGTCGATCTGCTCGTTGATGGAGGAATCTTTATCGATATAGGTGTCGGTCGTGGGCAGATACGCTTCAGGTTGATAGTAGTCGTAGTAGGAGACGAAGTACTCCACTGCATTCTCGGGAAAGAGTTCCTTGAACTCGTTATACAACTGCGCGGCCAGGGTCTTGTTATGGGCGATCACAAGCGTGGGCCTCTGGACCCGCTCCACGACATTCGCCATGGTGAAGGTCTTGCCCGAACCCGTCACGCCCAGGAGCACCTGGTGCGGGAGGCCTTTGAGGACGCCCTCCGTCAAAGTATCAATCGCCTGCGGCTGGTCGCCGGTAGGCTTAAAGTCCGAGACAATCTTGAATTTCGTCATGATTAAATATTACTCCATCTTGAGCGGACGTGTCAATGAAGAGAACAAGGCTCGCGCAAATACTTTGAGCTAAAACAGGAGAATGAAGGATAAACTAATTGCGTTTCAGCGGTGTTCGTGATAATTTTACTTAATAAAGATAGAATCCATGCTGGCCGCGGGTTTAACAATTTATGACTTTTCCGACTACTCAATTTATCAATCTAAAACATTTCTCCCCGGAATTCGATGCGGCCTATGATGTCATTAGCCGTGACATCTCACCGGAATTTCTTGAGACGAGGGAGTTTCTCAAAAACCGCCTACGTGTCCGGGATGAGGGGCCAAAATCCGATAGAGAGAAGCTATTAGTGCAGGATGGCTATACTTTGCACATGATCGCTGCGGTTCAGGAGGAAAAAGTCGTCGGCGCTATATACGGGCACCTGATTTCAAACATCGGGACGAAAAACAGGGCCATCGGTTTTGTGACCTATATCACCGTCCTTCCGGAAGTGCGAAGGCAGGGTATCGCTACACGGCTTATAGAAGAACTCAAAAAGAAAGTGAAAGAAGACGCGATTCGAATTACCGGTCGGCCGATTATTGGAATGGTCTTCGAAATCGAGGAAGAGGGCAAGGAAGCGATCAAGGGCTGTGTGAGCAAGCTCCCTGGATGGCCGCTTGATATCGTTTACTATCAACCAGCCCTCAGACCGGAATATCAGCCCGAACAAATGAACTTGTGGTATCAGTCCTGTGAGCCTGAAGTAGCAACAGAAGCTTCGGCAAAAAAACTCAAAGTGCCGACAAATATCGTTACGTCAATTGTTCGCAATATGCTGGTCATGGAATATGTGGGACCGGAGATGAAGGGCTTTGATCTTAACAGCAAGCCATACACTGAATTCATCAAATCGCTAGGCGAAAGACAAGAGATCGGTTTTTTGGTCCGATAGAATGATTTCAAGGAGCGTATGATCACCTATCTTGAACTTGGCAGCAAATCACCCGAATTCCACGAAGCGTACGAAGTTATCGGCCTGGACAGCTTACATTCACGACATGGTCAAAAGTCTCTTTATCTATGAATATCCCGGCCAGGACAGATCGGGGTTCAAAGAAAACAGTAAGGCATATCAGGCACTAATTGCGTCGCTCAAGGGAAGAACACACGTGGGGTTTAAAAAATTACCTACTATTTAGGTGCAAATAAAAGGTGACAGGATTTTTAAATTGGATATTGAGGATTTCATCGGTGCCATCCTTCGCAAAGATGAGATGACTGCCCCGGACGCTCCCAGAAAAACCTGAAACTTCGGGTCTGATTACTTTTTATCCCACAAAGTCTTCACTTTATACTTGGTAAATAATGGGTCCGATGTAATGATGGGCAGGTTTTCCAGTTGGGCTTGCGCTATAAGCAACCTGTCGAATGGGTCCCGGTGATGAGGGGGCAGGTGAAACACCTGAAAAGCATGTCTGGCCTCGATGGGAAGGCCCTGAACCGCGTTCTCGGCCATCTGATCGGCGATATATACATCCGGTCGTGCGGGAAGCGTTATCTTCCCGAGGCCGGCCTTGATCGCAATCTCCCAGCAGCTCGCAACGCTCAAATACAACTCATTTTCTCCGTCCGCTATAAGTTCGCGGACATGCGAAGGAAGTTGCGGCGCGTCCATGATCCACCACAGAAATACGTGGGTGTCCAGGAGCGCTTTCATTTCTCGAACTCATCCAAGACCGATGCGGGCAAAGGCTCCAGAAACCCTTTTTTCAGAACGATCCGGCCCTTGGCGCTGCCCGGCGAGCGTTTATTTACTTTTTTCGCCAGGGGCGAAAGCCTTGCCACTGGCTTTCCCGCCTTTGCGATAACGATCTCCTCACCGCTTTCCACGCGTGTTAACAGCTTGGAAAAGTGCGTTTTTGCCTCGTGAATATTTACCGTCGCCATAGTTGGTTCTCCTCCGCTAGTGTCAATATTAGACTAAGTGGTGGACTAAGTCAAGGACTTTGGCGGGAAGCGTGCGAAGCATGCTATTACACCGTACATTGCATTGCGGTTCTGCCACTCATCTTTAATGAGTGATGGCCTTCAGCCGTCAGTCTAATCACCTGAAGCCTTACAACTCCTTCTCAAATATCAGCATACGATTTACCGGTCGCGGGAATAACCAGCCTTTTTTCTTTCGACAAGTCGAGGTGAATCCGAGTCTCAAATACCAGTTGTATTGATCCGAAACCGCCCGTCGAACAGACTCGGGAAGAATGACGGATTTTCTCACACGCCATACGAGGTTCCTGTTTTTTGTTGCTATGATTCTGTACCCGTTTCTGCGATAAAGTGCCCTGCCGCCGCGATAAGGAATGAAGGTTGACGTTAGAACACGCATTTGCAGCTTGCCGCTAAGTCGAGCCTGCTCTTCCGTGAAATCAAGAAAGCGCTTCCCAAGTCCTTTACCGCGATAAGACTTGTCGAGAATGAAGAATCCGAGGTAACAGTTCTTCGGGTCCTCGCCTTCGACATCGCATATCCCAGTGACACCGATTATTTTACCCTTGCTATTCACCATCGCCCAATAACGGGAAGAGATGAGACGCCGCTCAGCCATATATCGCGGATCAGCCGCGATCTCTCTGCTAGGCTCACAGAATTCCCAGAGGAATGTGCGGTTGGCAAAGTGGTTGACAGCTTTGAGGTTAGTCTCTGAAATATTGATAATCCGAAGCGCGGGCATTTCGATACTATTTTGTTCTAATCGTACCGTCTGGCATAGTTATGCGTGTAAACTTCGCGGCAGAAAGCTGCACGTCATCCAAGTGTATCGCACCTGTAAAATCGGCGTTTGTCAAATCTGCGCCTTCCAGGGTAGCGTTTTTGATATTTGCCCCTCTACAATCGACTCCTCTCAAATCAGCATTTGTGAGGACCGCATTCGTGAAATCCGCATTTTGAAAATCGCTTTGCTCTTTATCAGAACTTAATAATGCGCCTTTTAAGTATGCCCCTTCAAAGGAAGTCTTTCTGGCTCTGACACCTACTAAATTTGCCATACAGAGATTTGCCTTCGAGAAACTTGCCTCGTCAAGCGACGCTTTGTGCAACTTTGTTCGTGTCAAATTGGCTCCGCACAACGTTGCAAACCTCAGATTAGCTTCTTCGAGATCCGCATCATAGAGATAGGCACGTGTAAGTTGCGCGCCCTGCAAATTAGACCCGGATAAGTCAGTTAGCCACAATTGAGCTTCCACAAGAATTGCATCTTCAAAACAAGCATCCTTTAAATCGGCTCCTTTCAAATTTACGCGCGTCAGATCGGATTTAGCAAATATAATTGCGCTGAGCGCAGCCTCTTCCATATTTGTTTCATAGAATGTGCAGCCGCTCAAATCTGCGCCTTCCATAAATATCCCGAACAGATTCGCTCTCGACAAGTCTATTTTTAATAATCTTCTCTCCATTTTTTTCTTCCTGTCCGAGGAATCATTAGGCTCCTTATCCTCATAATCCGGATTGTTATAGCCTGGGCATTGCCTCCGCAAGAGGTCTGCTTTTTTACCCCGTTGTCCACCCGAGCTAAGCCATTCCCTGTGCGGCTCAATCGCCGCTTCAAATTCTTTAAAGTCGTCTCTTAATGTTATCGCATCTTTATCAATAACAAATCGCGAGAGACGCACATACTTTTTCACTTCATCTTCGTCTCTTGGCACATCAGCGTCATGCATTGCAATTTCAAAGACTTTTTTCAGCCGCTCATCGTTGTCAACAAGCTGAGCACGCAAGTTTACGCCTTCTTCAGTATAGGCGGTCATCTTTAAAAGTAAAGCACCATCGTTTGATATTTTTTCATAAAGCGCCGCAGCCCGCCATTGGATAAACAGGACGAAGGCGGCCATGTGAACATTATAACCCTTATGCCTCATCCCTATCAGGTGGTTCATCCGGAGATCGATAAGAAAACGTTTCATCTTACGAGGGACATCGTCAATGCCTGCACAAACGAGTTTTACGAGTCTTTTGTAATCAGGGATACATTTTAGATAATTCGTTATATATTTTTCCTTTGCCCCTTCGTCAATTCCGGGCAGAGTGAACGGAAGTTGAACAATTTTGTCCAGATAGCTGCTACCATTAATCGTGACCAGCGAGCGCCCCAGATGCTGTTCAATGCCTTTTTCAAGCTGGTTATTGTCAACTGCCAGAAAGTAAACACAGCCCTGCTGATTAAGATAGAGCTTGATGGCTTCAAGAAGTCGCAACGCTTGTTCAGGGAGACAACGATCCACATCATCGATCAAAAAGATGATGCGGTCATAGCACTCGAGTATTTTCTTGATTACGGTGGCATAATGTTCGCTCTGTTTGACCTGGGCATCCAAGCCTTTTTGAACTGTTTCTGCATATTTATTCAAATCCAGCTCAGCCTCAATGGCCAAAGGAAGTTTGAATTTTACCGTTGCACTCTTTATCAGCGATAATACGGCATTTTTTAACTTCGCTTTTTCGGGACAGCTGAGATTCTCTTCATAAGAACTAACAAGCGCCTGCACAAGACACAAAGCTGGATTATCTGCAAATTGAAACGCCCATGGATTGAAGTTAACAATAAAAGGAGCCGCAGGTGAACCTTTTTTGCAAGGTTCGTCGCCGTTTGGAATGCAGACAAAGTCTTGCAAACGTCCTTTATCTTCACCTGTTGTCTGGCATAAAGCCTTATGGACCATCCTCATCAATGATGTTTTTCCGGAGCCCCAGCCGCCGTACAAGCCAATCACCATTGGCGTATCACAGCATAACGAAATACGCGCCAGTTCTTCAGCAAGAGGTCCCCGTTTCAATTCATCCCGCTCAACAGGCTCGTCATTCGGAAACGGCGTACACCAACTTGATCGTGCGGGAATTACAGACATATCATGTTCTCCTGTCGGCATTTTAAAGTGCTGTAGCCTACGCGATATTCGCGTCGCGCAGCAACTTAAGCGTTTTCGAACCGCTTTAAGCGTAATCATCACTGTCCGCCGCGAACACACCGAACATAGTAGGAATTCGTCTTACCGTAGAATTCCACGTTTCCGTAGCTAAACAGAACGTACCATGCGGCGAACGCATTGAACGCGTTTGAAGTAGACGACCAGTAACCTGACGATTTTGAACTTGGGAAATACATTGTGTTTATAGAGGGGTTAATTTGTGTATAATCCACAATGCTTATCAGTTCCATCCTGTTCGGCAGACGCCAATCTGTTTGCCCTGCTAGAGACAACCCCTCGCAGTAGGTAAGCGCGGCGGTCCATGAGGGCGTGGTCCCGTCATCATCCTTTTGCCAAACTAAACCTGTATTGGCATCGGATATCGTTCCATTACCATTGTCGTTAAAATTCGACGCATATGCAGAAGCCGTAGCGGATAAGACCATAACAATCAAGAGCAATCGTACTAATTTCATGTTTGGTTCCTCCTCTTTAATTACGACAGACCCGCATCCCTGTAGCGGGAAGCAAGCCTGCTCTTCCCGTCAACGCCCTTCTCTCTGAGCCAGAACAGTAATAACCCTGCCCTACCACAACAGTAGGATGTCCGAGACAAAACGTCTTGCTTTTATATGATTTAATTGAGCCAAGGGGAATCATCACTGTTTAAGCATTCTTCGCTTTCCCATGTTCAGCGAATTTCGCAAGCACGGGAGAGGTAAAAGGTCAAATCACCAATTATGGTCCACTGCGAACACACCGAACATAGTACGAAGCCGTTTTCATGTAAAGGTTCTCGTAGCCGTCGTAGAAGTCCACGCACCACGCGCGGTCAGCAAAGTTTGCGTACGTATTAGACGACCAGTAATAAGACGATTGCATGCCGAGGAAATAAGTCGTGTTGATGGCTGGGTCTGTTCTCGAGCTGTCAACAATCGATGCTAATTCCATGAGGCTTGGCAGACGCCAGCCAGTGCCGGACAAGGCGGCCGAGTTGCTGCTGCAATAAGTGCCTGCGGCATCCCATGTCCTGGTTGTAGCATCGTCCTGTTTCTGCCAGATCAAACCGGTTACATTGTCCGTGATCGTACCATTACCGTTGTCAGTGTATGATGGCGGATTGAGGGTGTAAGCGCCGTCCTGCCCTGTTCCAGCGCAGGCTATCACAGTCCCGGCTGCATCATAACAGGTTGTCTGGCCGGTATCGGGTAGTTTCAACAGGGTCCAGGTTCCGCCACCTACAGATGTTGCAGTAGCAGTAAAGTTCTCCCCCGTCTGATTCGCCCCACTCACTGTCACCGATGTGCTGGCTGGCGAGAATGTGTAGCCGGACCTGGACGGCGTGACCGTGTACGAGCCGTTCGCAACGCCGGTAATCGTATAATCCCCGCTTGAATCAGTAGTCGCCGATCCCGACCCTGCACCGGATAGTGTTATCGTGACACCGGTGAGCCCGGCACTGCTCGATGTCACCATACCGGAAATTGAATAGGTTGCAACTGTTGCTGTAGCAGTAAAGTTCTTTCCTGACTGGTTCGCCCCGCTCACCGCCACTGACGTACTGGTCGGCGCGAATGTATAGCCTGATTTAGAAGGTGTAACCGTATACGATCCATTTGCAACCCCGGTAATCGTATAATTTCCGCTTGAATCTGTTGTCGCCGACCCTGAGCCTGCACCGGATAATGTCATCGTAACTCCGGACAATCCGACACTGCTCGATGTCACCGTACCGGAGATTGAATAAGTTGAAACTGTCGCTGTAGCAGTAAAGTTCTTTCCTGACTGGTTCGCCCCGCTCACCGCCACTGACGTACTGGTCGGCGCGAATGTATAGCCTGATTTAGAAGGTGTAACCGTATACGATCCATTTGCAACCCCGGTAATCGTATAATTTCCGCTTGAATCTGTTGTCGCCGACCCTGAGCCTGCACCGGATAATGTCATCGTGACCCCGGATAGTCCAACACTGCTAGCTGTCACCGTACCGGAGATTGAATAGGTTGAAACTGTCGCTGCTGCCGTAAAGTTTTTCCCTGTCTGATTCGCCCCGCTAACCGTCACTGAGGTACTGGTCGGCGCGAATGTGTAGCCTGATTTCGACGGTGTAACCGTATACGATCCATTCGCTACGCCAGTAATCGTATAATTACCGCTTGAATCTGTTGTCGCTGATCCCGCACCTGCACCGGGCGCTGTCAGCGTGACACCAGAAAGACCCACGCCACCTAATGTCACCGTGCCGGAGATCGAATAGGTTGATATAGCATCATAGGCATTCAGAATGCCATCTTCATCAGAGTCTATGGTAGCAAGAGCTGTAGAAGGCGATGTTGCATTATCTCGATCAGATTCTCCATACGTTGTAGTCTGGTTTCGAACATCAATCACACTCAGCGTGACTTTAGCATAATATTCTTTCCCTAATTCCGGAGGATGGGAAAACTTAAATGCAGTTGCGTAGCCTGAATACCAATTAACCAAATCTGACTGATAGAAAACATCTGCATATGGGAACCCGGAACTGAACCAGTTTGCGTTACCCGTCTTGGATACCTCAACGTAAACTGGAAGGCTGGATGCTTGGTTAGTGTCATATTTAATATATTGTGTTTCTAATGGTCTATCCAAAAACCCTATGAGTCCCTTTTCCATTAAGGTCACTGAATATTTGAATGAAATAGCGCCAAGATTGTGAAAGAGTAAGTCATGAGCGTAATTTTCGCCGCTTTGGATCCTTTCCGGTGTACTTAACGGAATGTAACCACCGAATTGGTCAAAGGGTACTTTCAGCGTAACAGTGGCAGCAATATTCCCATCACTTGCTTTATAGTAAGTGAAATTGTATGCACGCAACGGTTGTTCTTGTGCAGTTCTTAAAGAAAAATGACTGACTGTTGCGGTAATGAGATTGTTAGTTGTGTCATTGCTTTCAAGCTGCTCTTCTTCCCAATAGTCATCTTGCGCATTATATGTATAAACACGCAGATTGTTTTTATTGGAAACAAGTGTCGGGTCGTAGGGTAACGTAATGGAAACCGGCTGACTGAATTGTGTGCCGTCAGGACCAAAATTGACGACCTTGTTGTTTGGTATAGTGTTCGAGGTCGTGCTCGAAAACGCTGGCGGATTGGTGACTGCACTGATTGTAATTGTTACGTCAGAAGATAGAGCCCCTGCCGGAATGACCACTTTCGTTCCGGCTATCGGGCTAGATGGTGAAGACACGGTGACGGTGCCACCTTGCGTTCCTATTACAGAGCCGCCCGAAGAGCTACTCGAATTTGTTGGAGAATTTGAGGTGGAACCGCCTCCCCCACCTCCGCCGCAGCTATTCAGCAGGACCATTGTAGCTGTAAATAGAAAACAGAACGCACTCATCAGCAACCATTCACTTTTTAATAATTTGCGCATAAATCCTCCTGTCACGGAAATCTAAAGACAAAAAAACCCATGTATCCGCAAAGGACACATGGGTTCATTATTCATCAAAATACATGTTCAGGCACGCGCATACTCTCGCGGCCGTATTCTTCGTGTAATTTAAAGCAAGGGAATTTTTGACTGACTGACTGACTGACTTTGCAGGAAGGGTGCCATTAGTTCCCCTTAATCGTGGTTTGCCACGTTCCCTATCATACCAAAGACCGCAAGTTGGTCGAGTTTATCAAACAGTTTTTTAAATTGCAACTAAAATAAAAGGTTTGGATCGGGGTATTTTTAGGGTATGCGAATACGCAGAGCCTTGCCTAATTTGTTGATTTGAAAAGGAAATCAAGAATATTCTGGCTGATCATCGTTTTGACGGGATCGACAAACGACCGGAATTCAGCCGCTATCAGGAGATGTTCACCAAGGGAAAGATACCGAGGTAAGGGTCAGGCGCTCGGGTTCGACTTCAAAAGAAAATCCAGAAATGTTCTGCAGAGCGGCGAGCGGCTTTTGCCCTTGCGCAGGATGATTGAAAAGCTCCGCCCGATCGGCACTCCCTTGATCCGTACGGCGGCAAGCCTGCCCGCGGCAATATCGTCCTGAAGAGCGCGGATCGAAAGGACCGATATGCCGAGCCCGCCTTTCACCGCCTGGCGTACGGCGTCGCTGCTGCCCATGACCGCAACGGTGTTGAGGTCCGCGACGAAGACGCCTTTTGTCCCGAGCCGCTCTTCCATGATGCGCCTCGTCCCCGATCCCGGTTCGCGAAGGATGAACGGCTGCCCCTGCAAGGCGCCGAGCGCGACGGCCTTTTTGGCGGCCCAGGCGTGCGTCGAAGGCACGGCGACGACAAGTTCGTCCCGCAGAAACGGATGGGCCTCCAATTGGGAATCGGCCACCCGTGCACCGACAACGCCGACCGTAAAATCGCCGTTCAGCACAGCATCGGTAATTTTCGAGGTATCCTCGATATAAAGCTGCAGAATGGCCGAGGGATGCAGTTTCTTGAATGCTCCGATGAAGGAGGGGAGAATGTAGGCGCCCGGAATGGTACTCCCGCCGATTTTCAGAAGGCCGCTCACCCGGCCGGTGATGCCCGCAATTTCCTGCCGGGCATGGTCGCGCAGGGCGAGAAGCTTCTGTCCGTGCCGGAAGAGCACTTCGCCCGCCTCGGTGGCCATGAGCCTTTTGCCGAGGCGATCGAGCAGTTTCACCCCGAGTTCTTCTTCGAGATTCTTAATGTGGCCGCTCACGGTGGGCTGGGTGAGGTAGAGCGCTTCGGCTGTTTTTGAGAAACTGCGGAGTTTAATGAGGGTGCAGAATATTTCGATCTGGTGGAGGTCCATGAGAAATTCAGCCACAGAGGCGTAGATAGAATGATGTTCCTGTCTTCCTCAGCACGCGCGCAAAGGAAAGCAAAATTCCTGGTTTAAAACTTTGCGCACTCTGCGGCTTTGCGCGAGACGCCTTTGGTTTTGCTTTCCTCGTAGGCATTGCCTTCGTTAACTTTTCTTTTCGTAGTCCCGCAGAAACTGCGTCAGGAGCCGCATTCCGATGCCGGTCGCGCCTTTCGGCGTGTACGGCCGTTCCTTCTCGGTCCAGGCAGTTGCCGCGATATCGAGGTGCACCCAGGGATACTTCTGCACGAACTTGGAAAGGAGCGCCGCCGCCGTGATCACGCCGCCGTCCCGGCCGCCGGTGTTCTTCATGTCCGCGATGTCGCTCTTGATCTGTTCGTAATAGCCGTCCCAGAGCGGCATTTCCCACACGCGCTCGCCGGTTTTCTCTCCGGCATCGCTGATCTTCTGCTTGAGGTTCTCGTCCGTGCCGACCATGCCCGTGGCTTCCTGGCCCAGGGCAATCCTGCAGGCCCCGGTGAGCGTCGCGATGTCCACGATCACCGCCGGTTTATATCGGCAAGCGTACGCGAGAGCATCGGAAAGGATGAGCCTGCCTTCCGCGTCGGTATTCATGATCTCGATGGTCTGGCCCGACAGCGTGCGAAGAATGTCGCCGGGTTTATACGCGCCGCCGCCCGGCATGTTCTCCGTGGCCGGAAGCAGACCGACGATGTTGAGCGGGAGCTTGAGCGCAGCAGCAGTGCGGACCGCTCCGAGCACCGCCGCCCCGCCGGACATGTCGTCCTTCATCTTATCCATGTTCTCGGACGGCTTGATCGATATGCCGCCCGAATCAAAGGTGATGGTCTTGCCGACGAGTGCGATAAAGGGCTTCTTGCCGCCCTTCCGGTACTCGATAATAATGAACTTCGGGGGCTGCACGCTGCCCGAGGCAACGCCCAGGAGAGCGCCCATGCCGAGCTTCTGCATCTGTGCGCGTTCAAGCACCTGCACCCTGAACCCGAATTGCCGGGCAAGCTCCCGCGCCTTTGCAGCGATGATCGCCGGCGTCATATCGACAGGCGGAGAACTCACCATGTCGCGAACCATGGCAGTGGAATCGGCAATCGCCGCTCCGGTCCCGGCGCCCGTCCGGAGGGCCTTGACCGAAGCCGGGGTCCCGGTCAGAAGCGTGATCGACGTGATATCTTTGTTCCGGTCGTTCTCTTCATTCGTTTTGTATTTTAAAAAGCGATAGAGACCGAGCATGCTGCCTTCGACCAGCGCCTGGGACACCTCTTCCGGGTCCCGGCCGAAGCCCTCGATAATGACCGTAACGTCCCGCGCTCCTGCGGACCGCAGCGAAGGGGCCGCCTTGCCCACGGCCTGCCGCAGACGGTTCAGGGTAAACTCGCTCCGTTTGCCCAGTCCGGCCAGGACCAGCCGCTCGGCAGCGATCCTGCCTGCCGGATACAACAGGCGGACTGCACCGGGCCTGGGCTTGAAATCGCCGCGCTTCATGAGCTCCGATATGGTCCCTCCGAGCGCCTTGTCGATCCGCGCCACGGCTGTTCCCAATTTTTCTTCCTCGAAGAGGAGAACGGCGGCACCGCTTGTTTTGAATTTTTCGAGTTTGCCTGTAACGATGTTGATCTTCATAGAGAGGATGCTCCCTGGCAGACGTTCACGTTCTTTCACTACGTATTAATCTTTTCTGAGCACGACCGGTTCAAGACCTTCGCGTGTCAGCTTGGCGGCCACCTGCTCGGCGCGCCCTTCCGTGGCATAGGACCCGACGCGGACGAGATAGAATTTTGCAATATTCGTTTCGAAGGGTACGATCGTGACTACCTCGAACTTCTTCGAAAGACGGTACTTCAGCAGTCGCGCGTTCTCTTCCTCGGTATAGGCCGCGGCCTGTACGGTATAGTGCGCCGGCTCGCGCCCTGCTTCCACGATTTCTATTTGTACGTGTGCAACGCCTTGATCGACAAAACCCAGTTCTCTGGCCGCCCCGTAGGAAAGGTCCACGAGCCTGCCCTGGGTAAAAGGGCCGCGGTCGTTGATCCTGGCAATGACGCTCCTGGAATTATCGAGATTGGTAACGCGAATGACCGTGCCGAGCGGCAAGGTCCGGTGGGCGGCCGTGAGGCCGTTCATGTCGAAGACCTCGCCGCTTGCCGTCTTTTTCCCCTGGTACTCTTTGCCGTACCAGGCCGCGGTCCCTGTTTCCCTTGAGAGGGGGGCCGGGATGCTGCTCGTCGCGGTCGCCGATGACGTGACTGCAGATGCAGCGGGCGCTGAAGGCGCCGGAACAGCTGCCGGCACAGGCGGTCCGACCATACTTGCGCACGCCGTGGCCAGCGTCACCACTGCGCTGAGTGCGCCGGCCCTGAACAACAACATCGTCCTGTGGGCTGAACCGTTCGACACCTTGCCGCCTTCCGGTTACGCGGACGCCTTTTCCTCGGCCGGTTTCGCCTCGCCGGTCTTCTTACCGGCGGACTTGTACGCCTTGGCCGCGCGAAGCTTTCTCTGCGCCCGCTTTACCTGCTTACGGGCTTTACGTCCCTCGGGGGTGGATTTTTTGCTTTCCGCCTTCGCGGTCTTTTCCGCTGCCGCTTTTTTCAGTTTCTCGATCTTTTGCTTGAGTTCTTCCTGGTTCACTTTGATCACTGCTGCCTCCCTCGCACTTTCTGTTTTTACGGACCCTATGAGTACACAATCGGATGACAATAATAAAACAAACTCCCCTATAAATCAAGGTATTTTGTGGACCCGGCCCCCCTCTTCTTCGTTCTGCCCGACACCACGTCTTCCTCCTGATTTTCTTTCTCAAAATTCATGATCCTAAAAAAAGCATTTGACACGGATAAAAGCTGATAAGAAGCGGATCAGAGCAGATAATTCAAAAAAAGGAGCTTCTCCCTTTTGGTGAGGCTTCAAGTTCTATCCTTATCTGCATTTATCCGACGTTAATCCGATTTTCAGTGTCCAAATACTCTTTCTAGGATGATAGGCAACACGATTGGGGTGAATGCCGTGCGGAAAACAAGCGGCGGCACTGTCACTTCAGGCAGTCCGGCGCGTCTTGCGCAGAAGCGAAGCCGGGTGGTTGTGCAAATGAAAAAGAAAAAGGGAGTCGCCCTTTCGGGGACTCCCTTGCCGATGAATGCGTCCGTTTAGCAACCGACCGGCGCTTTGGGCTTCGCTGCCGGGGCAACCATCACGTGCTTCAGCATATTGTTCTCGATGGAGACCTCTACCTTTTCGCCTGTTTTGATCGCGCCGAGGTCGACGGCCTTGTCTGCCTTCAGGGTCATGTCCTTGTTGGTGCCTTCGGCGCAGAACACGACCGTGCCGGCCTTAGCGTCTACGCTCTTGATGGTGCCCTTCTCCATGTTCATACCGGCCGCAAAAACCACGGATACGAGAGAAACAACCAATGCCACTACTGCAAAAACTGCTGCGAGCTTCTTCATTCTTTTTCCCCTCCTCATGAGATTGATTAAAAAAACTGCCATGTAGTTGCATACCATATCACAACTTTAAAAAATACTCAATTGAAATTTTAAGTAATCCCTGCGCAGATTTTTGTAACAGTAAATTGCATTTACAAAAACACTCTCCCGGTGCCCGACATTTCTGTTCCCCTAATCATTAAATATGATTATAATAGGCCCCGATGAAAGGCTATCTGTTCAACAGTCTGTCCGTTGCCGTTGGAAGCGCGCTCGGACTTCTCGCCGGGAAAAAGATCAATGACGATGTGAAAGAAAATGTTTTCGTCGTGCTGGGACTGGTGACCGCATTCGTGGGAATCAGGATGAGCCTGCAGGGGAGCGACATCATCCCCATGGTCTTTGCGCTCGTGCTCGGCACCTTCGCGGGCAGCGCCATGAAGCTCGAGGACCGGCTGCATGGAAATCTCAACCGTTTGAATGATTCTTACCTTTCGGGGAAATACGATATAGAGGGGTTTCTCGTCGCCAGCACTCTCTTCTGTGTCGGGTCCATGACCATCATCGGTTCGCTCAAGGACGGGCTTTACCATGATGGCCTGCTGATCAAGACAAAGTCGGTCATGGACGGCTTCGCCTCCTTTATTCTCGCCTCGCGGTACGGTCTCCCGGTCGCCTTCTCGGCGATCACGGTCCTTGTCATCCAGGGCATGCTGACGATCTTCTCCGGTTCGCTCACCTTCCTCGCGACAGGGCGGATGATGAACAATATCGACGGCGTCGGCGGCATCATCGTGCTCGCCATCGGGCTCAACCTCCTCAAACTGAAAACCATCAAGACGATCGACATGCTTCCGGGCCTCGTCCTGATCGTGGTGTACGGATTATGGTTCGGATAGTTCCGGGCATCTGATCTTTTTGCCTGCTTTTTCAAAATCCCTTCCCTCTACCCTTAAAATACCCGGCTTCGGGTATTGAAATCCTCCCCCTCCTGTGGTTAGATGGCACCGGTATGAATAATCTTCTTTCCTTCTTTTCCAAATTCACAGCGGGCCGGAGAAAAAAGTCCCGCCCCATGGTTCAGCCGAATTGCTGGGAATATTACAACTGTCCCGAAGCACGGCGCAGCAACTGTTCCTCCTTCACGAAAAACGCGGGAAAGACATGCTGGGAGATTGCCGGGACCTTTTGCAAAGGGAGGGTGGAAAGCCGCCATGCAATGGAGATCGGCGGTTGCCAGAAATGCGATTTTTATATACAATTCGGTACACGACCGGTCTGAGTTGAACGCACCGCTGACGTCCGGGGAGAGCCCCTTGCCATCCCCCCTCTGCAGGGCACAGTCAGATCCTTTTCAACACTTCCCGCGCCGCTACCACACCGGAGACGGACGCCTGGATCAATCCACGGGTTACCCCTGCACCATCGCCCACGGCAAAGAGGTTTTTCACTTCCGTTTCCAGGCCCGGCGTGAGTTTCAATTTCATCGAATAAAACTTCACCTCCACCCCGTAGAGAAGCGTGTCCCCTGAATTTGCTCCCGGCGCTATGTTGTCGAGGGCCTCGAGCATTTCCGTGATGTTATGCAGGTGACGATAGGGCAGTACGAAGCTGAGGTCCCCGGGCGTTGCGTCTTCCAGCGTGGGCCGGACCGACGCCTCGGCAATTCTGCCGGGCGTCGACCGCCGGCCCATCTTGAGGTCGCCCAGCCGCTGGACGATCACTCCGCCGCCGAGCAGATCGGCAAGACCGGCAATGTATTTGCCGTACGAGATGGGGTCGTCGAAGGGCTCGGTAAAGTCCGTGCTGACGAGGAGGGCAAAATTCGTGTTCGCCGTTTTCCGGTTTTTGTAGCTATGGCCGTTCACACTGCAGATGCCCTCGCTGTATTCCTTGACCACCTCCCCGAAAGGATTCATGCAGAACGTCCGGACGCGGTCACGGAACCGTCTTGAATAATAGATGAATTTTCCTTCATAGGCGACGTCGGTGATGTCTTTCATGATCGCGGACGGCAGTTCGACCCGAACGCCGATGTCCACGGGGTTTTTCTGGACCGAGAGACCGAGCCGTTTCGCTTCTCCGGAAAGCCACGAGGACCCCTCCCTGCCCGCGGCAACAATGACATGCCGTGCTTCAATCGTTTGATTGCCGTCGATCGTCACTCCTGCCGCGGCGCCGTTGTTCACCCTGATCTGCTGCACCGGCCTGTCGAAGATAAAATCAACCTTCGTGTTCAGCTCATTTTTGAGCCTCCTCAGCACTTCCCGGCACATGTCCGTCCCGATGTGCCTGATCCTGGCGGGTATGAGTTCGAGGTTGTACCCTGCCGCCTTTTTCTTAAGACGCGACAGCGCGCCGGCGTCGCTGCCGTGCACGTCGCCGCCGGCCCCGAAGGCCCGGTAAAGCGAATCGACGTACTCGATCAAGGCAGCAAGGTCGTCCGGGGAAAGATAGTCCTTGAGCCATCCGCCGAAATCGGAGGTGAGGGTCAGTTTCCCGTCGCTGTAAGCGCCTGCGCCGCCCCAGCCGCAGAGAATGCTGCACAGCCCGCATTGGACACAGGGTACGGACGATTCGATCATGGGGCAGGCCCGGTGTTCGAGGTCGCTGCCTTTCTCGATCATCAGGATCTTAAGAGAATTTTTTTTGACCAGTTCCAGCGCCGCAAAAATACCTGCAGGGCCGGTTCCGATGATTATGACGTCATACGTCGAAGACATGTTATTCCCCTGTTCCTGTTCTGTGTTCTGAGAATATTGTAGCAGATTTCATTTAAGTTTTACGTTCGATTGACGATAAGAGAGCAAATGCCGTCATGTTTTTCCCGTCGAACGGCGCACCTTCCGGCAGCAACCGGACATTCCCAAAATGGACAGACGTTCCTATATAGAAAGCAGCCTCAGTGAGTTATTCAAATTCTGGTCGCCCCTCTTGTGCTTGGGCGGCGCAATTACATTTCTTTTGTTAAGCGGCCTGGATTATGTAAGCACTCCGGAAAATTTTAAAACATTTTTCGTGTATCGGGTTACGATATCCTGCGTTCTCTTGATCATCTATGTTCTTATGATCAAAAACAAGCATCGCCCCGTTCGCTTTCATCAGTACCTTGTCTTTGCCGGGATCGTGGGCGCTTCCGTGACCGTCGAGTTGATGGTCTTAAGGACCGGCGGCCACGCTTCGCCCTTCTATGTCGGCATGAGCCTCATCGGCATATGGGCAGTCAGCTTTGTCCCGACCGGATTCTCGTTTGCTCTCATCAATGTATCAGCAGTGTATTGTTTATACGTGATCCCCATTCTCGCTACGGAACGCATCATTGACAGCCGCGCGTTTTTCACGGCAAATGCCTTCCTTCTTGCCCTCCTGTCGAGTTCCCTCGTGCTCCGGGCAGTCAACTTTAAACGGCTCATCTGCGAGCTCGGCCTCAAGTTCGAGCTGGAAGGACATAAAGTCCTCCTTGAGGACCTCATCGTCGAACGAACCGAAAAATTGACCGATACGGTCGATACCCTGCAGAGAGAAATAGTAAACCGCTTGCGCGCAGAAAAAGCGCTGGAGAAAGCCTCCGACGAATGGCGCGTCATATTCGATGCTGCGAAAGACGTAATCATGATGCTCGATCGGGACTTTCATATCGTGAGGACGAACAGGGCCGCAACGGTCTTGTGGAACCGCGGCTTTGCTGAAATCAACGGCATGCCGTTCTCCCGGTTTTTTCGCTGCGATGAAATGAAATACCAAATGGATCCGCTGTCGCTCATGATGCAGTCCCGTAAGCATGAGGAGCGCGAATTGTACCTTGCCGATAAGGACCTCTGGGTCCTGGCGTCGGTTGATCCGTTGCTGGACGCAGAACGGAAACTGACCGGCGCCGTTGTCATCATCAAGGACATCAACGATATTAAAAGGATGCAGGACTCGATCCGCAAGGCGCGTGATGAATGGGAGGAGACCTTCAACGTCATCAATGATGCGATCACGATCCATGACGATAAATTCAACATTATCCAAGCTAATAAAGCGGCAAAGGACCTCCTGCACATTCCCCTGCATGAAGTCGAAATGAGAAAATGTTATGAAGCATATCACGGTTCGGATAAGCCCTCTGCCGCGTGCGGCACCTGTCGGACTCAACAGACCGGCAAGTCGGTCGTACTGGAAATGTTCGAGCCGCACCTCAACCGGCACCTGGAAACGAAGGCCTTTCCCCGAACGGACCGGCTCGGACGCCTCCTGGGAACGGTGCACGTCGTGAGGGACATCACGGACCGCAGGAAGGCCGAGGAAGAGCAGCGCACGCTGCAGGCCGAGCTGCTCCAGATACAAAAAATGGATTCCATCGGCCGCCTGGCGGGCGCCATCGCACACGACTTTAATAATATCCTCTCGGCCATCATCGGTTTCAGCGCGCTGGCGCTGCGCAAAGTGCCGGGAGACGGTCCCGTTGCAGAAGACCTCAGGATCATCAATGAATCGGGCGAGCGGGCCGCGGCACTCACGAGACAGCTCCTTGCGTTCAGCCGCAAACAGGTCCTCGAGATGAAAGTCGTCAATCTCAACACCGTCATCGAAAACATGGTCAAAATGATCGGTCGTTTGATCGGGGCGCAGGTGGTGCTTGACCTCAGGCTCCGCAAACCGCTCGGAAACATCGTGGCTGATGTGGGCCAGCTTGAACAAATCCTGATGAACCTTCTGGTGAACGCACGGGATGCCATGCCCGCGGGCGGACATATCACGATCGAAACCGAGGAAACCGGCCCCGCTGAGGCGGATGAACAGGAATTCGGAAAAGGTCCGTTCATCGTGCTGTCGGTGACCGACACTGGCACCGGCATGAGCCCGGAAGTGCAGGAGCGCATGTTTGAGCCTTTCTTTACGACCAAGGGACGGGGCAAAGGGACCGGGCTGGGACTCTCAACGGCATACGGGATCGTGAAACAGCATAACGGTCACGTTATCGTCCGCAGCGAACAGGGACAAGGCACGGCGTTCAAGCTCTACTTTCCCCTTGTCGACCGCGAGGTGGAGCAAACCGTCGAGTACAAACAGGCCATTCCCGTGCGGGGTACGGAAACCGTGCTGGTCGTGGACGATGAACCCACCATAGTGAAACTGGTGGCAAATACGCTCCGGCCGCTCGGCTACAACCTGCTCGAAGCATCTTCAGGAGAAGATGCCTTGAAGACTAATGCAGCATATCCGGGGGCCGTTGATCTCCTGCTCTCGGACGTGGTCATGCCGGGAATAAACGGGGCCCAGCTGGCGGACAGTCTCCGGGAGCAGCGGCCCGGCATCAAAGTGTTATTCATGTCCGGTTATGCCGACGATGTGCTCGTCCGGCGCGGCGATGACGACGCTGAGCTGGTCCTTGTCCAGAAACCGCTGACCCCCGCAGTCCTTGCGGCCAGGGTGCGTGAAGTGCTGGACCAGTGCTCTCTATCCGGGAATGCATTGCCCTTCAGCAACGGCAGTGACCGCTTACGCATTCTGTATGCAGAAGATGATGAGGCAAACCGGCTGCTCGTGAGCAAATTTCTCGAAGAATCTGCCCTTTACGCTGGACCTCTGCGAAAACGGCCGGACCGCGGTCGAAAAATTCCAGGCGGGAGCTTATGACCTCGTACTCATGGATATGCAGATGCCGGTCATGGACGGGTTGACTGCCACCCGTGCACTCCGTTCCTGGGAGGCCGCGCAAAAATTACCTTCCACGCCGGTCATCGCGCTGACCGGCTTTGGCGCGCAGGAGGAAGTGCAGGCCATTCAGGATGCAGGATGTACGTCCCATCTGTCAAAACCGATCAAGAGACAAACGCTCCTCAATATGATCCGCGCCTTTGCCTTGCAGCAGAGGGCGATTGTGGACGCCACGTGCGTTTCTCACGGAGCAAAAAAAATAACGGTGCAGGTGGACAGGGAGTTGCAAGACCTCGTACCGGGATATTTACAAAACAGGCGTGAAGATGCGAGGACGCTTCAACGGTCATTAAGTGAAAAGGATTTCGAAACCATGCGCATTTTGGGTCACAGCATGAAAGGTTCGGGAGGAGGTTATGGCTTCGACGGCATTACCGAGATCGGCGAAAAGATCGAGGCAGGTGCGAAGAATTGCGACGAGGAAGAGTTGCGCCTATGGACAGCCGAGCTGGTGCACTACCTCGACGGCATTGAAGTGATCTATGGATAAAAACACCGGATAAATTTCTTGCCCCTTGACTTGATGTGATATATAATCCTAAAAAAAGCATTTGACACAGATAAAAGCTGATAAGAGGCCGATAAGAGCTGATAATTCAAAAAAAAGAGCTTCACCCTTTTGGTGAGGCTTTAAGTTCGATCTTTATCTGCATTTATCCGAAGTTGATCCGTTTTTTCAGTGTCAAATGCTCTTTCTAGGATAATAAAAACTGATTTTTCGGGGACGACGCATGAGCGCAATTAAAATATTGCTGGTTGACGACGATAAAAGCATCAGGGACTTGTATGAAAAGTGCCTGGGAGACGTAGTCTTTGACAAACGGTTTGCCGCTGATGGGGCGGAAGCTCTGAAAGTATACGAGGCCTGGCACCCGGACGTCGTTGTTTTAGACATCATCATGCCGGTCATGACGGGTTATTCCGTGCTGCAGGACATCCGAACCGTCAGAAAGGACAAGGGGACAAAGATCATCATGGCAACTTCCATGACGGACACACATGATATCCGAGCATGCGTCCAATTCGGCATCCAGGGCTATATCGTCAAACCGTTCAAGCTGAATGAAATCGCCAACAAGATTATGCATTATATACAGCAGGACTAAAAAACTTTTTTTCCTAGCTACCGGTTATACCCGGTGCCTTTCAACTCCCCTCCGGCCCCCCCTCGCACGCATCACTTTTGCCTCAAGCCAAATGTCCGGTCCCCGAGTTGTTCAACTCAAAAAAAGCATTTGACACTGATAAAAGCTGATAAAAAGCGGATCAGAGCTGATAATTCAAAAAAAGGAGCTTCACCCTTTTGGTGAGGCTTCAAGTTCGAACTTTATCTGCATTTATCCGAAGTTGATCCGATTTTTCAGTGTCCAAATGCTCTTTCCAGGTTCACCGGTGTTACGGGAAAATCAGGCGGCATTATCCTGCCCAACGACGGAATACAGCCGGCCTTCTCAAGTGCGGGTTCGGAGGAAGTTGACAAGGTTCCATCGCTCCGGCGGTGTGAGTTTGTCCTGGAAAACCGGCATACGGCCGAAGCCGAAGGTGACTGCCTTGAAGATGGTTGAGTCGGTGAGCCCCTTCACCATGTCATGACCGAGGCCGGGCGGAGGCGGAACAAGCTTCTTGCCGACGGGGCCCCGCTCGGCCGAGGTCTTGCCGTGGCATATGAGGCAATTCGTCTCGAAGAGCGCCTTCCCTGCTGCCACAGAGGCTGCGTTCGCAGGTACGGGGTTTTTCAGCTCCGAATCCTGCGAAACGATTTCCTTGCCGGTAATGGGCACGGCTCCGGCAGGGGGCGCCAGGACCGGGGCTTTATACGGTTTGTAGGATTGCTGATCGTCCATCCATATCGCGGCCATGAGAAGAGGCGTGAAAATCAGAATGAGCAGAAGTGAAAAACGTTTCATGAATTCTCCCCCACTGTTGTACGCAGCGCGCCTGCTTCTTTCATGATCGTCTCAGCCTTACTGCTCTCGCCTCCCGAGGCCGTCAAAACACTTATCCCGATCGAGCCCTCGCCGATTGACGGGTCATAGACCCGCTCTTTCCTCGGCGGCAGCTTCATTTCAATAAACATCCCTACAATGGCCCCGAGAATGGCAAAGAGCATGGTGAGCTCGTAGGTGATGATTCCGGTCGGGAATAATGCAACGATCGGTTTGTCACCGGTCTGGACCGGGTACATATATGCCGTGCCTGCCGCCAGGAGAAAACCAGCACAGGCCCCGAAAAGCCCGCCTCCCAGGGACATCCAGCGAAACCAGGTACGCTGGTCGGTTTTCACCAGCACACCATCGTGATAGGGAGCGGAGGTGAGCGAGGTCATCGTTTCTTCGGGGAACCCGGCATTGATGAGGCTTTCCACGGCCCTCGCCGCGGTCTCAAGGTCTTTGAACGTCCCGAGTGTTTCCATTTATTTTACTCCCTTACGGCATCGACTTGCTTTTTCAATTCTTTGATTTCAACTTTGAACTTTGAATGTTGAACTTGATTTATGACTCTTCTCCCGTACGCGAATGCACTTCGGCACGGCCCAGTTTGACATCGGTATGGCGGACCCCAAGCTCCCGCACGTCGGTCAGCGCCACCATGGGGAAGTATTTTGCGAAGAGCACGTACATGAGCGTGAACCCGGCAAAGGCCGCCGCGGTAATGGAAAGCTCAACCCACGAGGGAGAGTACGTGCCCCAGAGAAAAGGCATGTTCTTATGCGAGAGCGCCGGCACGATGATAAGAAAGCGTTCGATGAACATGCCTACGTTGACCAGGAGCGTGATCACGAACATCGCCGCGATCGAACGCCGGACCTTCTTGAAACAAAGCGCCGCTATGGGCAGGATGGCGTTGCAGATCAGCATGAGGATGAGCAACGCCGTGTACTTGCTCGCCATGAAGCTGAAGACCACCCATTCAATGGGTTGATGGCCGTACCACGTGGTCTGGACTTCGACAAAATAGGCGTAGGCCCAGAGCAGGCAGATGACCAGCAGGAGCTTCCCCATGTTGTCAAAGTGCTGCGGCGTGAGGTACTCCTCAAGATGGAAAACCTTCCGGATGATGGCCATGAGTGTGATGACCGCGGCGACGCCTGACGTGATTGCGCCGATCACAAAGTACGGAGGGAAGATGGTGCTGTGCCAGCCGGGGACTATGGTGACGGCAAAATCCCACGCCACGATGGAATGCACCGAGACCGCCACGGGAATGATGAGAGCGGCCATGAGCGTCGAGGCCTGGCGGAAGATGACCCATTCGCGGGCCGTTCCCCTCCAGCCCATGGCGAGTACTGCATAGACTTTTTTCTTCCATCCCGTCGCACGATCGCGCACCACGGCGAGGTCCGGGAGCATCCCGAGATAAAGGAAGAGGCTGCTCCCGATGATGTAAGTCGTGATCGCCGTCATGTCCCACAGAAGCGCTGAGCGGAAGTTGGGCCAGAGTCCCCGCTGATTGGGATAGGGCACGAAGTAGTAGACCGCCCAGTTGCGGCCCAGATGAATGACCGGGAAGAGGCCGGCAACGGTGATGCTGAAAACGGTCATGGCTTCGGCAGCGCGCAGGATCGGCCTGCGCCAGTTGGCTTGGGACAAACGTAAAATAGCGGAGACCATGGTCCCCGAATGAGAGAGACCCACCCAGAACACGAAGTTAATGATGTAAAGCCCCCACATCACCGGCCGGTCCAGCCCGGTCACGCTGAGGTCGTTCATCACCTGGTAGGTGAATGCGGCAAGTCCCCAGGCCACGATCGCGCCGAGGAAAACGGCCAGACCGTACCAGCGCCAGGTCGGAGGCCGCATCGAGGAGAGCAGCTCGTCGTTCAACTGCCCGGCGCTCTTTTCGCTCAGTGCATGCTCAGACATGCTCGCGTCCTCCTCCCTTGAGATAGTTGATCGACGGATGCGTGCCCAGGTGCTCCAAAAGCCGGAAGCTCCGCGGGCTGCGCGCAAGCCTTGCAACGCGGCTCTGGGAATCGGCCATGTTGCCGAAGACCAGTGCTTCGGCCGGGCACGTCTGGGCGCAGGCAGGCTGCACTTCTCCGTCCTTGATCAGCCGCCCTTCGGCCTTTGCGTCTTCCTTTACTCTCCGGATGCGCTGGATGCAGAAGGAGCATTTCTCCATGACGCCGCGGGGACGCACCGTGATGTCCGGCGAAAGCTGGTTGTTGAGCGGCGGGGGCCAGGCGTGCTCATGGTCATGGAAGTTAAAGACCCGGACAGCATAAGGACAGTTGTTCCCGCAGTACCGGGTGCCCACGCAGCGGTTGTAGACCTGGCCGTTCAAGCCGTCGGGATTGTGATAGCTGGCGTAGACCGGGCAGACGGGCTCGCAGGGCGCGTCGTGACATTGCTGGCAGAGCACCGGCAGGAAGCGCACGCGCACTTCCGGGTACTCTCCCACCCAGAAGCGCTCGATCCGGAGCCAGTGCATGTTGCGGCCCTCGCCGATCTCCGTCTTGCCGCAGATGGCCACGTTGTTCTCCGCCTGGCACGCGACCACGCAGGCCCCGCACCCGGTGCAGCGGTCGAGGTCCACGACCATTCCCCATTTATAGGGACTCGTCAGTTTTTCCATGTTCGTTATGTCCTCACTCTGCAGCGGCCCAAGGCTCTGTCCGCAGGGTTCGCAGATGAAGTCTTACCCGGTTAAGTTTTCAAAATCTGCGGATAATGCCTTAGCTTGATCGGTTATGTTTGTGTGTCAAATCTCGATCAACTCGCTCCGGAAGCTCCCCGGAACGTTTCCGGCTGTCACCAAATCGCCCTTGTCCGAGATCCTGACCACTTTCACCCGCGTAGCATCCCATGCCGCAAGAGGCTTCGTTCCGTCCTTGAGCTGCACTAAAAGCTGAAGCGCGTTCGCTCCCCTGCCCTTTGCGTACCGTCCCCGGTCCACGTGCCCCTGGCCCAGAGGCATGGCAACCATGTCGGGCCTGATGCCGGGATAGATCACCGCGGGAACGCGAAGGGACCCTTGAGACGACGTCACTTCCACAAGGTCGCCGGATTTGATCCCCAGTTCGTCGGCTGTCCTGGGATTGATCTCGACCCAGCTGTCCCAAACTACCGTGGTCATGGGGTCCGGCAATTGCTGCAGCCAGGGAAGCGACGCACCCCTGCCGTCGTAGAATGCTGTTGAGGGGTACACCTGCAGATGGAACGGGAAGTCCTTTTCACTTCCGCCAAACTGCGGCGGTGCAGGAGCGGGAACAGCAACGCCCGCCTGCCAGCGGAATTCCTTTGCCTGCTCGCCCGTCTTGAACAGCCCCCCCTTCATGAGCAGATCGACCCACGTTCGTTCAAAGTCTTTGGCCGCCGCAGAACCCGCCCGCTTTTTCATCTCAGCCTTGAGCAGATCGAGGTACGTCGGGTAAGGGAATAGTTTCGCCATGTCCCCGCCCAGTTCGCTCGCTGCCGCCATCAGCACTTCGGAAAACTGGCGCGTGTCGTACATCGCGGCGACAACGGGCTGCATCAGCCCGATCGCGCTCTCCCGCGTGCCGGCAAGCGGGATCACGTCGCCCCAGCTCTCCAGCGACGCATGGTCGGGAAGAATCAAGTCGGCCTGCAGCGCCGTGTCGTCCAGGAACGAGGAGAAGGTGACGATGAACGGGACTTTGGCCAGGGCCGGCTGGAAACCGGTAGCAGGAGGAACAGTGTGAACCGGGTCGCCGTATATCATGGCGGCCTGGATCTGGTTGCCGTTCATCTGTTGAACAAATGCGATGAGCTCTTCAAAAGAGGTCGTCGGTCCCCCGGGAGCGCTCTCCGGGAACACGCCGCCGGACTTGTTCAGGTTCCCGGCCAGCGCGTTCAGAAGCTGAATTGCGCGGACTGATTCCCGGCCGTTGCTCTGAAAGGCGACTGCTTCCCCTGCCATTGCAAGGGCCGGACGGGTCGTTGCGAACTCGCGGGCCACTTCGGCGACAGCCTGCTCCGCAAGGCCGGTCTCCTTTGCCACGCTGGGGAGATCGTAGGCTTTGAGCTCGTGCAGGAGCGACTCCACGCTGATGCCGCTCGCCGAAAGAGAGGCCCGGTCGAAGAGAGCTTCCGCTAGAATGAGCCGCGCCATGCCAAGGGCAAGTACGCCTTCGCTTCCGGGCTTCGCAGGCATCCAGCGGTCAGCCGAGGCAGCGGTCAGAGACAACCTGCCTCCGACATAGGTAAAGTGACCGCGGACCGTGTCGCGGCCCTGGCGCATCCTGCCGAAGGCATTGCCGTAGTGCACAGGAGAAAGATGGCTTTCCACGAAATCGGCGCCGAAGGAGAGGAGATAGCGCGTCTCGGCCATGTCATAATAGGGGAGGCCCGGCTGTCCGAAACTGTGGCGGTCTGCCAGGCGCAGCCAGTCAGGGCCGAGCATCTCGTAGGAAAGATGCCGGGGCGAACCAAAGGAGCGCATAAAACGCGTTGTCATGTCTGCGAGCGTGCCCTGAAGCTGCGGCGTCAGCAAGGCCAGGCCGGAGGCCTTTTCTCGTTTGAGCGTTTTGAGTTTTCCCACGAGCAGGTTCAGACCCTCTTCCCAGGAAATCTTCGTGAACTGGCCTGAACCGCGGGGGCCGCTCCGCTTCAGTGGCTGCGGCAGGCGGTCGGGATGGTAAAGCTCCTGCAGCACGGCCTGGCCCCGAGCACAGAGTTTTCCCCGGTTAACCGGGTGGAACGGGTTTCCCTCGATTTTCTTTGCACGCCCTTCCGACACCCGCACGAGAACGCCGCATCCCGCGGGACAGAACCGGCAGGCGCTGGCATAGTAATTCGCTATGCCCGGAGTTACTCCCTCGTCAGGCGGGATGAGATAGGGAATGATTTTCTCGTTTGCCGACGTGCAGCCGGCGAGCAGTGCGCCGGCTACCGACATTCCGCTCAGTTGTAAAAAGGTCCTGCGGTCCATTCGTACTCCTTAGATTAGATCGAAAAAAATCAATACAAATCATTTTTGCGCAAAGACGCAAAGAAAGGATAATCAACAAGGCTTTTGGTTTTCTTTGCGACCGTTGCGACTTTGCGCAAGGCAATCCTGAGATTTTAAGAATTTCATTTTTTTCATGTCTCCGCGCCTATGCGGTTCATCAGGTTCTTTCATCATTTATGACACGTCCAGCAGTCAATACTTGCTTTATGCTGTTTGTGGCACCCCAGACACCAGCCCATTTCTATCTTTCGCGTCCGGGTGACACGCGTCATGCTTGCCACGTCCCCGTGGCACGTGCTGCACACAAGGCCGGCGCGGATATGCATCATGTGCGGGAAATAAACGAAGTCCGGCACCCAGTAGACCCTGGTCCAGGGGATCGGCTCTTTTCTCTCCCAGTATCCCATCAGTTTCTTGATTTCCGGGGCGTTCTGGGCAATGAACAGGTGGCAGGCCCGGCAGTCTGCCACCGCGGGAATGCCGGCGACCGGGGACTTGGGGGCGTAGCGGTGGCAGAACAGGCAGGGGATACTGTTGTCACCCGCATGAATCTTGTGACTGAAGGCGATGGGCTGGACCGGAGAGCGGTCCCGGAGATCCAGCGGCAGGACATACATGAATGCCAGGACGGCGACAAGAACAAAAGCCGCGGCGACCAGGCCGCCGATAAGCCATGATAGTCTCACGTGAAAACGCCTTTCGCTCTCCCCCCCTTATTGGGGGAAGGAAACCAGTAACCTCGCAAGGTGCAATAGTATTAAGTTTACCTGAGACGAGCGACGAGTCAAGTCAGACAGCGAAAATTAACGGCTTCGATGAAATGAGGTTTCAATCGCGGAGTTCAGCGATGCGGGCTCGCCGGCGACAGCTTCTTCAGAGAATCGTACACATCCTGCAAATCAGCGATGATTGTGTCCAGATCAAACTTGTGCCAATCCAGCCTCGCGGAATGCAAAGACGACCGGGCATCGCGCATTGCGCGGGCACGTTCGGTGCCTTCGGCAGGATGATAAAGCTTCTCTTGCGCATCGAGAAGGGCCGAGCTTTCCGTAAGGAGAAGCAAGACTGCCTTCGCTTTTTGCGGCACATAGGGGAAGGTGCCCATCCGTTCATTATGGCACTGCACGCATACAGCGGCTATGGTGTCGGGCGTCAGCACGCTGGTGACCATGGAGCCATGACAGGTCACGCATTCAGGTCCCTTTCCCGCTGACTGCAGGACCTTGTAATGCCGGCTCTGGGTAAATTTATAGAATTCGGCTCCGTGGCATTTGCCGCAGGTGGTCGGGATTTTCGTGAAGTACACCGGGCTCCCGGGATTGCTTGAGCCGAGCACGCCCTCGTGGGCCCCTTTCTGTTCAGACGCACCAGGGGCGCCTCCATGGCATTTGTCGCAGGTGACCCCGTGTTTCTCGTGAACTGAACCTGTCCAGCTGTGGGACTTTGCTCCTACAAAACTGTTGCCCGGAAGCCGGGAATGGCAATGGACGCAGGAATTTCCGGTCTTCCCGTCGTCAGCGGCGTTCGCCCGCAGGGCGAACGTGAATGCCCCGCACAAGAGCAAGGTGCAGAGAATGACGCGATCAACCTTTGGCATTATTGCCTCTCTTTCCATTGTACCAGCGCAGGAGCACGTAACTGACGCTCCAGGCCGCGGCCGTCGCCACGAGCGCATAGGCCGTCATTGCCTTCGGGGTAAGATGGAGCACGTCGATGTACCCGGCAACGACCATCATGCAAAGGAAAACAATCGCCCCGATGCCGAGCGAGGTCATGAAGGGCCGGTGGAGCGGGTTTTCCATATAGTACTGCGGTTCCTTCACCCTGTCGAAAAAGGGGACCAGGGCATAGGCGAGAAAATTTAATGCCGGGAAGATCACGCCGCCGATGGTCTCGGGCGTTATTTTCCCTCCCAGGATGGTAAACACCAGATCGCCGGGCACAAGCTTCAGAAATCCGTAGACCACAAGAAAATACCAGTCAGGCCTCATTACGGGCGTTCCCGGCGACGGGGGGCCATAGGTCTCTATGGGGTTCAACGGAATGGAGGCCGCCATCATCACGACCACAAACAACAGGAACAGGAAATACGACAGGCTGATCACGGCCTGTTCAGGCCAGATCGGGATGCCGATGAGCCTCCTGCCGCCCTGGGCTTCCTTCCGGTCCTTGTTGGACCGCGGCTCGGTATGCTTCTGTTTTACCAGAATGAGCAGATGCGTACTGATGAGCCCGATCAGCGCGGCAGGAATCAGCATGACATGCATGAAAAAAAAGCGCGGGACGGTCCCATCCGACGGGAAGTCGCCAGCAAAGAGAAGCCTTGACATCCAGTCCCCGACCCAGGGCATCGACTTCGCCATGTAATAGGCGATCGAAGTGGCGGTCACCGAGAATTGACTATAGGGCAAAAGATAGCCCGTAAATGCCGCGACCATCGCCAGGCCCCAGAGGCTCAAGCCCACAAGCCAGTTGATCTCCCTCGGCTTCCGGTACGCCGAGGTGAAATAGACCCTCAGGAGATGGGCAAGAATGGCGGCTATCATGATCATGGCCGACCAGTGGTGGATGCGCCTGACGATCATGCCCATCGGGAGCAGGTCGATCCTGACCACGCTCGCATAGGCTGCCGGCACCATCGCTCCAAAGAGAGAAACCATTCTGGTCGAAGGCTCATAGAGGAACCCCAGGAAGATGCCCGTTACGACAAGAGTAATGAAGGAGAAGAGCGCCGTTTCCCCGAGCAGAAACGTGGCATGAGTCGGGAACGTCTTGCTCAGGAATTTCTCCTTGAACTTTTTGAGCTCCAGCCTTTCATCCAACCATCTAAAAATCATGGCAATGTCCTCGCGCGTCCCTAAACCTGCGGTCCGATGGGTCCGTTAAAATCGCTCGTAAAGGCCAGTGTCCCGTCCGGTTTCACCTTCACCCCGATCTGAGAGAGGGCAATCGGGGCGGGACCTCCCATGACCTTCGCCCCCTGAGCAGGATTGAATATGCTGCCGTGGCAGTGACATTCGGTGACCGATGCATCAGGCGATTGTGCATTTGCGGTCCAGGAGACGGTGCAGCCGAGATGGGTACAGATGGCGCTGTAGACCACGAAACCCTTGTCCGTCAGCGACAGGTCGGTGGGCGGTTTGAACGCACGTTCGTCCAGCCTGATCAGTTGGACCAGGTTTGCCGGATTCGACGATTTACCCGAAGGATAGGCAAGCACCGCGTCGCCGACCTTCATCGATGATGCCGTGATGGAAGTCCCCGCACTGCCGCCCTGGGCGTACACGAGCACGTCTCCCGGCTGTATCGTCGTGGCATACCCCCCTCCCTTCTTTTCGGGAGCAAGCACTTTCAGCAGGGCAAACAGAGACCCGAAGCCTCCAGCAAGGGAAGCAAGAAGCATCCCGAGAGTGAATCTTCTCCGGGAGATCCCTTCCCTCTCGTCCTCTTTCCCGGAGTTCCCGTCTACCATAGCAATTCCTCCTCGCGGTCTTCCGATACTTCCCGGAACGGAAGGAAGTATCGCGCAAAGATTACGATTTCGATGCCGGCGATCAAAAACTCAAAGGCGAGCAACGTGCCCAGCAGGTAGTCACTGCCCGTGCCGGTTATCAGGAGATAAGCGAAAGCAACGCCCGCTGAGACAAGCAGGATTGACAAGAGCAGGACCGCAAGCGTGGCTGCCTTCGAATAGCTGGGTTTCTTCTCTTCTATGATCTCAAAGCTCATATCACTTCCTCTTTTCCAGTACACGATACACAATATCGCCGAGGACGAACAGGACGATCACGGCGCCGAATGCGATAAAGCCGATCTGAAAGGCATCGAGTTCGCTGGGGAACTCGGGAATGAAGGTTGGTTTCTTGCCGGTCATTTTTTCCTGGGCGATTTTTATCCGTATGCCGGACAGCGCGTTCACCGTTGATTCGGTCACATCCATCGGATCGATCTGATCGAACCCCGTCGTATCTTTGTGGCAGCTTTCGCAGACCTTGGGCACTTCCGGCATTGAATTCCGGTGCGCCTGGTGACAGGTAACGCAGGAGGCCCCACCCTTCCGGTCGAGATACGCCTTTCCCATGATGCTCTTTGCGTACCGGTCCACGGATTGCCGGTGGCATTGGGCGCACATATGAAACAGGGAATTTCCGGAAGGTTTGCCGATGAAGCCCTTGGCTTTCGACATGGCGCTCGACATCCTGTCTGCAAATCCCTGCCCGGCAAGGTCCTTTACGTTCCCCACATCGACGCTTGCATCTCCGCCGTGGCAGAGGTCGCAGGTAATTCCGTTCTGTTGGTGGATCGAGCCGCTCCACTCCGCAACCGGCCGGGCAAGTTCGCCGCCCAGGAAGGTGTGGCAGGTCACGCATGCCCCCGGTCCCTGCGCGGCCCGGACGGCCGTACCGCACAGAACGAACGCCACTGCCCAGCACAGTGCAAGTATACGGCTCTTTTTATTCATGATCTCTGCCTCGAATGATTTCCCGATGGGAGTAACAGATACGACATTTTCGCTGCGATATCAGTGATGCGAACGGACCGTCCGCCGTTGCACGAGAGACAGCCGCATCATTTTCTCACGCGAATGAAGCGGAAACGAAGGAAACCCGCGTAAAGACGTCGGGAACGGCCTCCTCGAACGGCGGCGATTTTATATATCCAGTATATCAGAATAGATCGGCAAAGGTATGATACTGCTTAAAAAAATTTTCTCTTTTGTAAAGCGAGAGGACGAATGTGGCAAGGGAGAATCCTGAACTACTCGAACGTGCAGGGAACGGCGGAAACAAGAACGCCGGTATCGATCACAACCTTACTTTTTTTTCGCGTAAGCCTTCCTCCGGACAGTTTTGACCGCTGCTTCAACGTCGCGAAGCGTGAGAGCTGTTTTCTTGAACACCTCCCCTGCTATCTTCATTGCCGCTTCAAGCCGTTCATTTGCCGGCAGCGCCGAAAGAATGAAATCCTCGGGATCGATTTTTTTTACTGCGGTTCCCATTTTCCCTCCTGAGACTTCTGAGAACGGACGATACAATTGCGCCCGCTATGCTGTAAGCTGTGAAAACATACCATATCCAAATGCCACTGTAAAGAGGCGAATAATGCCCCTTGATTATAACATACAGAAGCATATCGGGTTTCGCTCTGCTCTACCCGACCTACCGCTACCCGACCTACGGACCCTTGACATCAATGTCAATAATCTGTACTATTCATGCATGAAAACTCACGCTCAATATATAACCGATGAACAAGGGAAAAAGAAAGCTGTTATCCTGGACCTCAAAGAATATGAGAAGCTCATCCGCGCTCTTGAGGATCTGGAGGACAAGAAGGCCTTTCTCTCCGTCGTCCAAGAAAAATCCGTTCCCTACGGTGAAATCGAATCCCGCTTGAAGAAATCCAAGCGCCGCTGATGATGTATACTCTGCTCGCCAAGCCTACTTTTCGCTGGTTCAGGCTTGCAGCCTGAACCACATGTTAATTATTCGGTTCAACCGTAGCACCCCCCCGGCTCCTTGGCCGACGCACGGATATTTCCACTGGGCTCCTCGTCAGTATAGGCGCATCGCAAGTTCAATAATCAAACTATTCATGGTCATAATATTTTTCGCTGGTTCAGGCTTGCAGCCTGAACCACATGTTAATTATTCGGTTCAATCAGCATGATTGAACCAGCAGCAAACGACTTTGTGCTCTTTGCCTATTGTTTCACCCAAGGATAAGTAGTAGGTTTGTCTACGCATCTCAGCCCAACATCCTTTGAATTCTACTGGGTAAGATGAGGCGTTTTGCCCAGCCTGCCTGCTTACAGTTGTAAACTCTCCTTGTCGTTCCTAAGCAAGGCCAAGCCACGTGCGAAGCGCTGCATTCATGGCTGCAATATCTGACGGGGAAAGACCCCCCAGTTTTCGCAGAACCAACGTTTGCTCTACGGTTGATATGGCGGATTTGATAGCGGAGGGTTTAAGCAGACCGGCGGCCTGCCAGTTTTCGATAAGGCATTCCCCGATCCCGACAGTAGAGTTAATTTTACTGGTGACTGCAAGGATGACCATATCAGGGGATTGTTTGTTGAAAATTGAGGAGCTGACGACTACAGCGGGACGCTTCTAGGTTGTTGTCTGATCTGAGAACGGAAACGGAACGAGAACTACGTCGCCGCGATCATAAGTTATCATAGACGGCATCCTCTTCATTGTTCCAGATCGCGTCGAATGATTTCCCTGAGAGCTGTTGCATGCCTTTGGCGAGGAGGCCTTTTTCACGCTTTAGTTCGAGGAATTGGATAAAATCCAGGACTTCAGAGAGAGCGCTCTCCGGAAGCTTTTCCATTTCTAATTTAATGATATCCTTGACAGTCATAGCCGCCTCCTTTCTCGTATGCATGGCATTATACCATAACAGTATAAGTCAAGCAATTTTCAAACCCTAATGTCGCTACTCGCCTAAATGTTTTTTGTATATTTGCATCGAGGATAATTAGAACAGCCAAAAAAAGATCTGCCGGTCGTATTGCCTGTCTTTAAAGCTCTCGTGATAAGTCGCCCTCCGCATTTTGGACAAGTTGTACTGGATTCATGACGTTCGGATAGCGATGCCAGATGAGCTTGCCTATTGAGTGATTTGTCCTGTCTCAAACTCAGCAGGCTACTTTCGATATCGTCTACTTGTTTGCCTGTTAAACATGCCTGATTAAATTCTTTAATATACGGGATAAGGCCGTTGTTTATAACGTTCCGAGACATTGGAGTCTTAAATTTGCAATCACCGATAAAGAAAACGACTGGTTTCATTAAATCGTGATCAACCTTAAGAAAATCTGCCAAGCATCGGGTATGGCGGTAATTCTGCTTGAGAGGATTCTGAAACTGGTGTTTAACGCCATAAATATTCTGAGTCCACCGGTCGCTGTCTGCGTTTCCGAAGATCCAGCCGCGCATATTCTTTGTTTCAATAACAAATATCCCGTATTTCGAAACAACGACATGATCTATTTGAGTTGTCCCGTTAGATGTGGGGATAATAACGTCATCAATCTTGCGATAAACATCTTGATCCATCATAGCCCACATACTGGCAGATGTTATCTTTTCACCCAGCCAGCCTTTTACTGTCTTATGTTTCACCGAGGCAAGGGCTAATATTATAACGAGCAGGAATAACCAGGACACAAAATTATCTCCTATTTTTAATCTGTAAGTCGGGTTTCGCTCTGCTCTACCCGACCTACCGGCTGTAAACCCTTGCATCTTCATAAAGGCAATCGCTTGACGCAACTTTATCATCAATTCTAAAATGTGCTGGTAGGTATTGGCGCCAATTTGGAACAGAATTTATTGGTTTGATATAGAAATCAAATTCATGAGGATGTTGGCTAGATTCCGGATTATTTTTGCTGATCTTCCACGGAACTGACCCGTAACGAATAGTTCTTCCAAAATTATAGAGAGACGCATACTCATTCATGAATGTAGGACGCAATTCAGTCATGAGCGATAACGCAGATGATGTAATAACAGCGCCAAGCCAATTCTGCTCTTTTTCGTGTCGAGCAGCATCAACAAGCGCAGAACTTACAATAACATCGTTGTTCTTATAAAAATAGCCTGAACCGATTGCGCCGCGCAATGGCAAGCTCGCTTTTAATCCACGGTATAACAGGTCAGAACAAATCAGAAACAGAAAATCAATCGAATATAAATCGAGCGGCCTTTCATCTAAATCGGGAATCACAATAATTGAATCAGAAAGAATCCAATGATTCACCTTGTATCCTTGAATGAATGAGCCTGCATCTCTTTTTACCGTTTGCAAAAGGTCTTCCGTTTTTTTGATACATTCATCTTTTGAATTCTTTTGGATGAACGTAGAATAAGCTTGGATATCAAAGAATGCGAGCGGTATCTTATCGATATTTATAATGCCCATTTAAAACCTCCCTTTCGCTGGTTCAGGCTTGCAGCCTGAACCACATGTTAATTATTCGGTCCAATCAGCATGATTGAACCAGCAGCAAGGGAGTATCAACGTCCCTGCGTTGTTCAATCCATATTCGATATTACGCTTTCGAAGTTCCAGTTACAAATTCCTTCCAAACCCTCCATCAAGTAGGATGGTTTTATCCTGGAAAAAACATCGACCCCATAAAATGCTTTCGATGAAACCTCTTCTCTTTGTTTCGCTGATAAGCCTTCCCACCATTTTGGCGAAATCGCAAGATTTTCGCAATTACATATGACTAAGCGAAAGAGATAATCCCCTATTTTGTCGTTACCATGTATACCTGTTGCCAGAGACCTCATGAAATCAACGCATACATTTGAACTTGACTTATGCCAGGCAAGCAAGAAGGCCCAGCCACTGTTCATACGTGCAGAACAAAAAGTAATCAATTCTAAATTACTATCATGATCTCCTAAATCTTGTAATTGGCTGCCCAGAAAATCAAAATCAGGATAAAATAAACCAGAGAATGCAATTATTGGCTTCTGCTTTGAAATAAAGAGTACGTACCTTATATCTCCGCAATATTTTTTGCCTAATGCATTATCATATATTTTCTTATGACCTCGTAGATTTTTTAAACCGAAATTTACGCCTGTTTTCATATTAAGGGTTAGCTCTTTAATCGCCTTTTGATCAGGGCCGCTACGTAATTGGCTTTCCATTAATTCTAACGCGTTTTCTTTGACAAACAGCTCTCTGCAAATAGCACGATACGCATATAACAGTACCTGATTATCAGTTGGAATTAAAGCGTATTTATCTATAGGCTCAAAGAGAGCATTATCGTGTTCTTTGCAAAAACCAAGAAAAGTAGACACTTTATTAACGCCAGATTTTACAAATCTCATCTGGCCTTTA
This sequence comes from Nitrospirota bacterium, assembly GCA_963769335.1. Lineage (GTDB taxonomy): Bacteria > Nitrospirota > UBA9217 > UBA9217 > UBA9217 > JAJYKN01. The sequence goes on from CAVYLT010000056.1 coordinate 45,498, forward strand.
GACGTTTTAGATGAGTTAAAGCCTGTTGAAAGTTTGTATACTTTCCCATTGTCAGCAATTGTGGACAAAGAGCCTTGTTTCTGTATTGAATGCGCATTGACAATTTCTCTGCATTTTTTTCCATGTTCATAATGCAAACATCGCCCTTTGTTCTTAAGCTGTTTCTGTTTTTTCTGGTGGTCAGCCAAATCAAACTTATAAGATGCGTGTAGCGGCATTGGGCCAGCCGTTGTTTTGCCATCTCTTGACCAACCGGCGTATACGATAGCTACACCTTTCTTTTGAGCATTTTTATATTGTTCCAGTCCGATGTCTTTTTGTAAAAAATTGTTTTCAGTTACTTCTATAGGTAAAGATTCAATTTTTTCTATTTGCCAATCATCTCTGGAAACATAAAATCGCGCTTTTAGGTAGGCACTTTGAGGGTCAATATCCAAGATCAAACAATGAGCCGAGGCACCCTCGACAAGATCATAATGTTTATTGGAAATTGTAGGAACAACCCGAAATGTCATGAAATAAGTTTTCATTTGTGATTGATATCTTTACATAGGAACTTCCGTGCGACTTATGATGAATAAGTTGCCTTGATCACCTTTCGGTAGTTATCATCCAAAGCTGCCTGCAAGGCAATCAAAGCTGTTATTCGCCGTGCCATTTCCGTCACATAACGGACTTCCTCAGATGTCAGCCCCCGACCAAGAAGCGGCTTTTCGCGGTACGACAGCCATTTCTTGATGACCTGATAACCTCCGATGGTGTAGTCCCATACCGCCTCGGGTACATTGCGCCAGCATGCATCATCGTTAAGGTAGATGTCATACGCCCCGCCAGCCCGACGAATAAGTTTCCCTTTGCCTGGCATAGTGATACCACCCTTCCCGCCATGACCCCACCCAGCGGTCAAGTCCAAATCCGCAGTGTCAGGGTTCGCGGGTTTGCCATCCACGCGCTGAAAGACTGCAATGCTCTTCAGTTCATCACGAATATTCCCGGTAGTAACACCCGGAACCTGCGCCTCTGTGTCCAGCAACGCCGCGACTTTCCGCCCAAGAGCAGCGGAGGTGACCAGAGAAGCCTTCTCCTTTGGAAGCGGAATCCGCGGCCAGTCCTGGCGCAAGCCGTCAGCATGTTCACTTAGATAGGCTGGCGAATAGCCAATTGCTATGACGTGTAACCAAAGACCTTCTTCAAGTGTCGGGTTTGTATCAGATTCGAGTACGCCAATGGACGCCAAATATGTCCGAGCGGCAGAAGACAAGTTAGCCTGCTCGTGAGATACAACATCGTTGGCAAAAAGCGAGTGATCTCGCCCATCGTTAACCAACGAAAATGGTATGTGTCGAGCTTCTACGGCAATTGTATGATAGTCACATACGAGACGTGAAAACAGCATTGGTGGCGATTTCGGCGCACTGACACTCGACTCACGGACAACTAAAAACTTAGATTGAGATGTATAATGTCGCAGAAGCTGTGGGCTTGGTTCGCTGAATAACGGTCTGATATTATCTAGATAACACCATCGCACGTCGAAAGGCTTAAAAGGATAGCGGACAATTCGGGACTCGTCGAAATGGCTTTCGGCAAGGAGCTTAGCGCGCGCCTGAGGACCTACAATGCGATTTCCAGTCATCATCAGTGCTTCATGTAAAGCCGCGATGTCTTGGTTCGATACTGTTTTGTCAAAATAGGAACTCATTCGCGCGACAAGAACTGTTCGATCCATGGATATGAGTGCCATACCGCGGCGCTCCACTGGTCCATTATAAGGCTGAACTAAGCTTAAATCAGCCACAGTGGGCCAGGCAATATAATCAGCGCCCACGTCGCTAGGCAGGAAACTCCAACGGTTCTCTTTTCGAGGCGAAGATACCTTATATGGGACATCAATCCCCGTAGCATCAATGCTGAAAAGAAGTTCTGCTCGCTTATTAACGCCCCAAAAGTGCCGGAAGCGCACTATGGGCAAGGTGTCTGCTTTTCGCTGCTTGCCGGTCTTTACGAACGTGCCGATTGCAGTTCCCACACGAATTCCGGCGCGGTTCCATTCAGTCGAAAACACCGACGGGTCTGGCTTGCCATCCGGTGTCAGTTTGCCCGTCTCACGGCTGTCACCATTCATGCAATCCAACCAGAGTGAATCGAATTCACTAAGATAACGCGAGCGCATTACGACAAAAGATGGATCACTGAGATAGGAATAATTGGAAATAAACGAGACAATGCCACGACCACCCTTTTCTGCAATACGTTTTTCTGCAAGGCGGAAGAAACGGACATAGAGATCATCAAGATTGAATTTCCTAATGCCCCACTCAGTATTAAGCCCTTTCTTATAAAGTTCTACTAACTCGTTTTCCTCGTCCGGACTGACTCCTGCGAAAGCGTTATAGGGCGGATTGCCAATGATGACGAGAATGGGTTTTTCCTGCTTCACCTTGCCGGCGGCGTCGCGTTCAGCTTCGAAACCCGGGAAAGCTATCTGTTTCGGCTTTTCTTTTGGCGGTTCCCAACCGGTGAGTGCGTTCGTAAGATACACTCCCGCGCGCTCCGGCGGATCACCCGCGTCGCTCAAAGGCGCGCCGAGGGTTTCAAGTTCAAGGCCGAGTTGCAGATGCGCAATTACGAAGGGAGCCGGAAGGATCTCAAATCCGAAGACCCGCTCAATCGCTGCTTTTTTGAGGTCATTTGCGACAAGAGCGTCTCCGCCTTTTTCATGGAGGGTTTTAGCTATTCGCCGAAGGACCGCGCGCAGGTACGCGCCAGTGCCACAGCAGGGGTCGAGCACAACAACATTTGGATCAGCAAGACCGTCAGGCAAATTAAGCTCTGACCGGAGAACAGCATCCACGCGCTCGACCTGATAGTGCACAATCTCCTCGGGCGTATACCAGACGCCGAGTTCTTTACGCAGGTCAGGATCGAAGGCATGCAGGAAGGGCTCGTAGAAATACTGCACAGCGTGGCCTTCGTCAAAGGAATGGAAGAAGGCCGCGCGGTCCACGCGATTAAGCGCAGCAGCTGACCAATCAAGGACCTCGATAAGACCCAGCGCACCAAGGCGGGCAGGGTCGGCCACCTGTACGAACAATGCGCGGAGCATCGGCACGCGAAGCAGCCAATGAGCTGACTTCCAGTCGAACGGACCTGTGACAGCATAGGGCGCTTTTGTCTCGTGGATTTTATCCGCAAACGTTGTCCTTGTCGACCCTGCATCTTTTCTGCGCGCCCAAAGGACCCATGCCGAGAAAACCCCGTAAAAAAGCGTCTGCACAAGGGTGGAGCGGAAGAAGTGTTCGCCTTTTTCGCCTTCGAATTTGAGGCCGAGGGATTCTTCGAGGGCTTTGCGCAAATTCTCCAGGGCCGGCAGCTCGGCCTGTTCGATCCGCAGCCGTGCGTCGTGGGCATAGGAGGCAAGGATCGTCGCGACATCTTTCGGCTCAGCCAGGGGCGCGTTGTGGAGCAGCACGCGCCGCAGATATTCCAGCATGCGTTCGCCGCGCTCAAGAGCCGTCTTTCGAGGGTGGGCCGCCAGTTGCCAAAACTCTTGTTCAGTTTCCGCCAGAGAGAAGGATTCCAGAACAGCAGGCTGCCCTGTAGCGCTTTTCCCGATGAGGGCGAAGGAGCGGAAGTTCGTGATGAGCACCATCCCATACCGCTTCCAGTAGCGCCCAACCTGTTCGGACTCGGCCACCTCGTTGATGTCGGCACTGGGCGGCTTTGCTTCAATCACGCCGCGCGAAGGATTTTGAGCAAGAAAGGGGTTGTCTTTGTCCTCAACAGCGCGCTTCCGTCCGAACTGATCAGCGGTAAACAGTCCGCCATCCGGCAGGCCTGCGCCTCGATTTGCGAGATTGATGATGCATCTTACCTTTGGGTTGAGGCCTTTTCCGATGGAGGAAAGAAGTTTTTCTAAGGCAGGGTAGAAAGATGTTTCCGGTGAGTTGGAACGAGTGCCGCGAACTTCCGACAGGTCGTTCAAATAATGTTCGATCACATTATCATGCATGATCTTTGAAAGTTTGCTCCGGAGCGGCTCTATATGCGGTCGTCGTTCCCATTAAAGACAGCGGCATTGAGAAACAATAGTACAGATTTGATGAAATTGCAAGGAGAAGATGGAAGACTCAGATAACAAGCGCTTCGCGCTCGCCGTTCAGATATCTTCTTGCAAGCTGGAGCATTTTCAGGTAGTAGTTGTCGAGAGAAGGGACGAAATCGTCAGCACGGATTCTGACGGTTTCCCGTTTGCCATTGGTCCTGTACAGTAAAACTTCGAGGTGCGGGACCTTGCCTGAAAAAAGCGCTATCCCCTGCTCCACGTCCATTTCGATGACGCCGTCCAGCTCTTCGCGCTGGGGGATAAGTTCTTCGGGACGGATAGTGCGGGGGAGAAGAAATATGTCCTGGAATTCGCATTCCCTGACCTCGGGAGTGAAGCAGTATACGAAGACCCTGCGCCCGACGGACAGGAGCTCGGTAAATTGTACAACGATGCCGAGTTCTTCTTTGATCTCGCGAGGCCCCGCAGTCGCTGCGTCCTCGCCGGCAGAATAGTGCCCGCCGACGCTCGCGTCGAATTTCCTTGGCGCGATTTTCTTCGTCGCCGACCGTTGCTGAAACAGCGCATAGCCGCGGCCGCGGCGTTCTCCGATGATAAGGCAATGGAACGCCCCATGCCACGCACCGGTCCGGTGCGCCTCATCGCGCGTGATCGTCTCGCCGGTCTTTATGCCCCTGCAGTCCAGCACGTCGAAATATTCAGTCGTCATAGGATACTTTTGCACGGACCGCGGCAATGCCGGCACGGTCGGTTCGCACCCAAAAATAAAAGCCACCAAACCGCCCGAGGCGATAAGCGATTCAAGAAATGAACGCTCTTTCGTTTCGAACGTCTTCGTGGCTCTGCATGTATTTTTTTAGCGCGCAGCGACAACGCGATGGTGAAACTTCACGGGAAAGCCGGCCTACACTTTGCCGTCTACCATCTCTCGCATCTCTTTGCCGGCTTTAAAAAAAGGCACTTTCTTGGGCGGCACCTGGACGGTCTCACCGGTTTTGGGGTTTCTGCCCTCTTTTGCCCGACGATGCCGGATGCGAAAACTGCCGAAGCCCCGGATCTCGACTTTGTCTTCACGGGACAAGGCTTCTTTGATTCCGTCGAGCACAGTATTGACGACGACTTCCACTTGTTTCCTGGTTAAACCCGGTTTTTTCTCGGCTATCTTGTCAACCAGTTCCGCCTTTGTCATGCATTCCCCTCCTCAGATGTGCAACAGACTCTATCGATACTGTAATGACACGGTATTTCTGCTGAGCCCCCTGGTAATGACATCTCCGATCCATGATGCAGATTCTTCTTTCAAATAGTCAAGGAACGGGATCTTTTTCTTTTTCTCGACAATCCGGGGTTGTCCCTTGATTCCCGTCAGCGTTCCCGCCAGCTTGATGCTGTCCGTCAGGTCTCCCATCTTATCGACGAGCTTGAGCTTGAGGGCCTGGCGTCCCGTGAATATGCGGCCGTCCGCTATCGCCTTGACGTCGTCCAGGGGGAGGTTCCGTCCATGGGCAACAGCATCGATGAACTGGGCGTGGACATCATCAATGACCCCCTGCAGGAGTTTCTTTTCCTGCTCGGTCATGTCGCGGAACGGAGACCCGACGTCCTTGTATTGCCCCGCTTTGACGACCATCCCTTTCACGCCGATTTTCTCCAGGAGTTTCTCAACGCTGGCAAACTCCATGATGACGCCGATGCTGCCGGTGAGCGTGCCCGGGTTGGCAACGATCTTATCCGCACCGGCTGCAATGTAATAGCCGCCCGATGCAGCCACCGATCCCATAGAGGCGATGACTTTTTTCCCTTCTTTTCGCGCGTTCTTTACTGCGTTATAGATTTCCTGGGCAGCGACCACGCCGCCGCCGGGGCTGTCAATCCGGAGAACGATGGCCTTGACGGAGCCGTCCTCGGCATAGTCATTCAGTTCTTCCACGATGTCCTCGGAGGAGACGAGCACTCCTTCTATTTTGACGAGCGCTACTTTATCTGAGCCGACAACCGGAAGGGAAGCGGGGCCTCCCTTACTCCCGGAAAGATACGAAGCAAGAGCAAGAAGAAAAACGAACAGCACGCCGAGCGCCGCCGCGGTCCCCACCACCATCAGGACGGGATTCCGTTTCATACCTGATCAGCTCCGTTCCTTCAACAAAGCGCCAATCGTCGTGTCGGGCTTTTGCTGCTGGTTCATGTAGTCCTTCAGGGTCGACCGGTCTCTGCCTTTGATATGGGCCTTTATCGAGAGCGCGATCTTGCGGTCGTTCCGGTCCACTTTAATGACCCGTGCCGTCACTTCGGAGCCTTCTTTTATTTCCTCGGCATCCTTAGGGATCTCCGACGTGGGAATAAGGCCTTCGATCCCCTGTTCCAGGTCCACAAACAGGCCGAAATCGGCCTTCTTCGTCACCTTGACCGTTTCATCCTGACCGACCTTGTACCGCTCCGGGATGGCTTTGTCCCAGGGGTCCGGCGTCAGCTGCTTGAGACCCAGCGAGATGCGTTCCTTTGCAGGGTCGATGGAAAGCACGATTGCGCCGGTCTGCTGTCCCTTCTTGAGCACTTCGGAAGGGTGTTTGGTATGCTTTGTCCAGGACAGATCGGAAATATGGATCAGACCGTCTATCCCTTCCTCAAGGCCTACGAATGCGCCGAAGTCGGTGAGGGTCTTGACCCTGCCTTCCACCCGGGAGCCGACGGGATAGCGATCGCCGATGGACTGCCAGGGGTTCGGCTCGATCTGTTTCATGCCGAGCGAGATGCGTTTCGCATTCGGATCTACAGCCAGCACCTGCGCTTCAATCATGTCGCCGACCGAAACGATCTTGGACGGGTGCTTGACCTTCTGGACCCAGGACATTTCGGATACGTGAACGAGGCCTTCAACGCCGTGCTCCAGTTCGACAAAGGCGCCGTAATCGGTCAAGCTCACCACTTTGCCGCGCACCCTGTTGCCAACGGGGTATTTCTCTGCAGTTGACAGCCAGGGGTCCTGCGTCTTCTGCTTCATGCCGAGAGACACCTTCCGCTTCTCCCGATCGTACTTGAGAACAACGACCTCGATGCGATCGCCGACCTTGAACGCCTCCGAAGGATGGCTGATCCTGCCCCAGGAAATATCGGTGATATGCATCAGGCCGTCGATGCCGCCGAGATCGACGAAAGCCCCATAATCGGTAATATTTTTGATGACCCCGCTCACGACCTGTCCCTCGGCGAGCGTAGAGAGCGTTGCTTCCTTCTTGAGGTTTTGCTCGTGCTCCAAGAGGACTCTGCGGGAGAGCACTATGTTACCGCGGCCCGAGTTCATCTTGATAATCTTAAGGTCCAGGCTCTGGCCGACCAGCCGGCCGAGGTTCTGGACCGGCTTCACGTCGACCTGGGACCCGGGCAGGAACGCGTCTACGCCGCCGATGTCCACGCTCAGGCCGCCCTTGATCGTCGAGAGCACCTTGCCCTTGACCGGAGTCCCGGCCTGGTACGCGCGGTTCAAATCGTCCCAAACCTGGAGCTTCTTTGCCTTTTCCCGGGAGAGCATGATGTTCCCATTGGAATCTTCTGCTGCTTCGAGCAGCACCTCGATTTCATCTCCCGGCTTCAGCGCTTTCAGTTCTTCATCCGAAAACTGTTCCACGGGGATAATGCCGTCGGACTTGTAGCCGAGATCCAGCATCACGACACCCGACCGGACCTGCAGCACCCGCGCCTTGACCAGCGTCCCAGCCTGAAAACGCTTTAAAGACTGGTTGTACAGTTTCTCGAATTCCGTTTCCTGCCCGGTTGCGGCGGTGTTGTCTTCGTGCTCCGTATTTTCTCGTGTATCTCCCATGAAACGTCCTTACCTCCTGAAAGTGAACTCATCAAAATCATCAAATTCTTCAGACAAAATATGCTATTTTTGCTTCGCTGAACAGCGCAGGGCGTCATAGCGTTACTGACCGGTGAGCTTCAATTTTTCGATGACACCGTCTACGAGCCAGTCCGGCGTGGAAGCACCGGCAGTGACCCCTATCTTGGTGACGCCTTTAAGCCACTCAGCCCTTATCTCGTCCGCCACCTCAATATGATAGGTGGGTTTCCCTTCCCGCCTGCACAGGTCAACCAACCTGCTGGTATTTGCACTGTTGCGACCGCCCACGACCAGCATAAGGTCAACCTGCCTCGCAAGAACACGGGCAGCGTCCTGACGCTCCTTGGTTGAGCTGCAGATAGTGTTGAAGACCTTTAATTCTTTGGAAATACGCAGTAATGTTAGCACAATTTCTGAAAAATTACCATATGATTGCGTAGTTTGCGCAACCACCCCAATCCGCCCCTGGAGCTTCACACCTTCCACGTCCTCTGCTGTTTCTACGACAACGGCGTTCTCACCGGCGTATCCGAGAATGCTCTGCACCTCGGGGTGCTTCTTCTCCCCTACGACGACAACCTGGTATCCTTCCGCATTGAGCGCCTCTGCGAGACGCTGCGCCTTGCCCACAAAAGGACAGGTAAGGTCGATGATGGTGAGCCCCATATCACGGGCCTGCGAAAGCACGCGCGGCGGCACCCCGTGCGAGCGAATGATAAGCGTATCGCCCGCCTTCAGGGAGCCGTAATCTTCGACGGTCTGCACGCCTGCCCGGCGCAGACGCTCAACTTCCTGCGGATTGTGTATCAGCGGCCCCAGACAATACACGTGTGTTTTACCGACTGCTTCGAATGCTGTATTGATCGCCCGTTTGACGCCGAAGCAGAACCCCGCCTTGTCTGCAAGAAATATTTCCATGGTTCGTTACTGCACCTTCTTCACGAGCGACAGCATCTCGTTCAGGACGTCGTCGATGCTCATACCCGTCGAATCGAGCAGGAGGGCGTCATCGGCCTTCCTGAGCGGGGCCAGCAAGCGGCTGCTGTCCTGCTGATCCCGGTCCCGGATTTCCTTCGTGATCCGCGCCAGCTCTACGTCCATACCCTTTGCTTTCAGTTCAAGAAACCTACGGCGGCCCCGTTCCTCGGCGCTCGCGTCCAGGAAAAATTTCACATCGGCATCGGGAAAGACGACCGTTCCGATGTCCCTGCCGTCCATCACCACGCCGCCGTTTCTGCCAAGTTCCCGCTGCAGCGTAAGCAGCCGTGCCCGTACCGCCGCTGATTTCGACACGGAGGACGCCATCATGCCCATTTCCGGCGTCCGGATCTCTCCGCTCACGTCCCTCCCGTCAACATACACCTTGGGGTCGCTGTTGTCCTTCTTAATCGTGACCTCCGTCCGGAGACAGAGTTCGGCAAGTTTCGGTTCATCGGACGGATCAATGTATTCCTGCTTAGCCTTCCAGCCGATTGCCCGGTACATGGCGCCGGTATCAATATAAATATAGCCCAGTTTCTGGGCCAGGAGGCGGGCTGCGGTACTCTTGCCCGCTCCCGACGGCCCGTCAAGGGCGATTACCAAACCTTTTTTCATGGTACCCCAACCCAAACAAACAGAAGCTCTCTATTTTTTAACCACAGGTCCCGCGAAGCGCGGGACGCACCGTTAGTGGAACATGCATAACGTATTTTACCTGTAGGAGGCATCCGTGTGTCCCGTCTTCGGGACCCGTGGTAATAAAGATTTTGTCTTTCTTCATTCTGCTGAAGGATATGCTGTTTGCCGCAAGGTCTGCTCGAACCCCGGAAAGGACGTGTCGATCCATCCGGTATCGCGTATCACCGAATCGCCCCGCGCCGCGAGGCCCGCAACTGCCATGGACATGGCGATGCGGTGGTCCCCATGGCTCTCGCACCGGGCGCCGTCAAGCGCTTCCCTGCCGATGATTTCCATGCCGTCGGGAAGCTCCGTTACCATAACGCCCATCCTGCGGAGTTCTGCTGCCATGGTTGAGATCCGGTCCGATTCCTTGACCCGGAGTTCGGCAGCATCTTTAATAACGGTCTTTCCCTCAGCATAGGATGCAGCCACGGACAATACCGGGATTTCATCGATTGCGCGGGGGATCACGTCCCCTTCGATCCGGGCGGCGCTCAGCCTGCGGTGTCGGACCCGGATGTCGGCCACCGGCTCGCCTGCCTGTTCGCGCCTGTTATCCAGCGTAATGTCCGCTCCCATTTGCAGGAGAACATCAATGACGCCGGTGCGGGTCTGGTTCACCCCGACGTTCCGTATCAACACATCGGAGCCCGGGACAATCGATGCTGCAACGATGAAAAACGCAGCCGATGAAATATCGGCCGGGATATCGAGCGGTCCCGGTGCTCGCAGGCGCTGCCTTCCCCGGACGGCCACGGTCATTCCCTCTTCTTTGACGTCCAGCCCGAAGAACCTGAACATGCGCTCGGTATGGTCCCGCGATTTCGACGGTTCTTGCACCGACGTTGTCCCGTGTGCATACAGACCTGCAAGGAGGAGCGCGGACTTGACCTGGGCGCTTGCCACGGGGCTTATGTAGTCTATGGGCTTGACGGCGCTCCCGCCGCCCCGGATCGAGAGCGGGGCAAGCTTGCCTCCGGAACGGCCGTCAGTGACCGCTCCCATACGCCGGAGCGGCTCCACGATCCTGGCCATCGGCCTGTTTTTCAAATATTGATCGCCGGAGAGAACGGAAAAAAAATTCTGACCGGCGAGCAAACCGGCAAGAAGACGCATGCCCGTGCCCGAATTTCCAAGGTCGAGCACGTCAACAGGTTCGGACAGTCCATCCAGTCCCTTGCCATGCACGACGAGCCGCTCGGTCCCAAGGCCTTCCACGTCGATTCCCAAGGCCTGCACGGCTTTTGCCGTATTCTGGGTGTCTTCACCGGTAAGAAATCCGCTGATTGTCGTATCGCCTTCCGCTATTGCGGAAAACAAGACCGCCCGGTGAGAAAGGGACTTGTCGCCCGGCAGGGTGATCGTACCGCGAAGTCCCGGCGACGGTTTTATGACGAGGTCCGTCATCGGCTAACCCAAACCTCGCCTTGCATCGCTTGCGATTTTGAGATGCTTTTCGAACCTTTTGGCATCATTCGCGGTCAGGTCCCTCTTCAGACGGTTCAGCGAGAAGAGGAACCGGTCGAGCATCTGGACGACATTGTCCCGGTTCATGAGGCAGATATCACGCCAGATCTCGGGAGAACTCGCGGCTATGCGCGTAAAGTCCTTGAACCCCGCGCCGGAAAAATTGAGATAATTGTCCGTCCCCGTATTCAAATCAGCCACAGCGCACATCATGGCAAAAGCCGCAACATGCGGCATGTGGCTCACGGCGGCAAAAATCGTATCGTGCAGGTCCGGGTCCATGATAAGCACGTTCGCGCCTGCAATGGTCCAGACCTCCCGGAGCGCATCGAGTGCCGCACTTCCGGTCTTCTCGGTAGGCGTCAGAATACACTTGGCGCCGCGGAACAGCGTCTCCGTCGCTTCGGCTACGCCGAATTTTTCCTTGCCCGCAATAGGATGGCCCGGCACAAAGTGAACGCCTGCGGGAAGGAGCGCTTCGATCCTTCGCACCAGCTCTCCCTTGACGCTCCCCACATCGGTCAGGATCGCGCCTTTCTTGAGGTTCGGCCCGATCTCATGCATAACCGTTTCGAAAGTCCCGACCGGCGATGCAAGCACGATAAGATCGGCACCCTCAACAGCATGGATCGGACCCCGGCCCATATGGTCGATCACGCCGAGACGGAGGGCCAGTTCGAGCGTCTCTCTGCTCCTGCCCGAGCCCGTGATCTCTCCGGCCAGTCCGGCTGTCTTCAGGACTTTGGCAAGGGAGCCGCCAATGAGTCCGACGCCGATTATCGTAACCTTGTTAAAATGAATTGGCATATTATTTCAGTTGCATGGAGTAAGGCGTGCGTTCAGCCTTCAGCAATCCGCATTCCGAAATCCGCATTCCGCAATTGTTATATTTCCCTTCCGATTGCCGCCGCAATCGGCTTCATTTCTTCCATCAGGGTTTTGAAGCTCTTGGGTTTTAACGACTGCTCGCCGTCGCAGAGCGCTTCTTCGGGGTTTGAATGGACCTCGATGATGAGGCCGTCGGCCCCGGCAGCGACTGCCGCTTTTGCCATGGGCGCCACGAGGTCCCATTTGCCCACGGCATGGCTCGGGTCTACAATGACCGGCAGATGAGTCATCTGCTTCAACACCGGGATGGCGGAGAGGTCGAGCGTGTTCCGCGTTGCCGTCTCGTAGGTGCGGATGCCGCGCTCGCAGAGCACGACGTTGTGATTGCCCCCGGACATGATATATTCTGCCGACATGAGCCACTCCTTGATCGTTGCCGAGATGCCGCGCTTCAGAAGTACCGGCTTTTTGCACAAACCCACTTCCTTGAGCAACCGGAAATTCTGCATGTTCCGTGCCCCGATCTGGAGTATGTCGGCGTATTTCGCGATCAAGTCGATGTCCCGGGGGTCCATCACTTCGGTCACGATGGGAAGGCCGGTGCGCTCGCGCGCCTCGGCAAGGAACCTGAGCCCTTCTTCCTCGAGCCCCTGGAACGCATAGGGTGAAGTGCGCGGCTTGAACGCACCGCCGCGGATGAAATTGGCGCCGGAGTTCTTGACCTCCTTCGCGATCTCGATGAGCAGCGTTTTATTTTCCACGGCGCAGGGACCTGCCATGACCGCGATCCGCTTCCCGCCGATCTCCTGACCACGGACGGTGATGACTGTTTTTTCTTTTCTGAACTCCCAGCTCGCCAGTTTAAAGGGCTTCAGGATCGGGAGCACCTTCTCAACGCCGGGGATGGCTTCAAGCGGCAGGTTCTGAAGGATCGCCTCGTCGCCGATGGCGCCGATGATCGTCCGTTCCGTGCCCTTGGAAACGTGGGCCTGCAAACCATGGTCCTTGATTTTTTTAATAATGTGCTCGACCTGTTCCTCGGTCGCATCGGGTCTGACGACAATGATCATGGATGACCTTTCCTGACAAAATCTTAACCAGAGCACGCAGAAAAACGGGGAAAACTCAAATCGGCCTCTTGCCAGGGCGCAAAGTGCGCAAAGGAAAACCTTTGCGTCTCAGTGTGGCCCGCTTCCCGGCAATTGCAGTGGGAAATATATATCCTCTTATAGGATCTTCTCCAGCTCGGCCACGAACCGCGCATTCTCCTCAGGGAGCCCGATCGTGACGCGAAGTCTTTTACCGCCCATGGGCCGGACGATCACGCCGGTTTTAAGAAGCGCGTTGTACAAATCCTTGCCGTCCCGTTGGGTCTCGAACATGATGAAATTGGTTTCCGTGGGGATGTAGGGTATGCCGAGCCGCTGAAATGCATGATACAGAAATTGCTTGCCTTCAATATTAACGGCAACGGACTTGTCCACGTGCTTTCGGTCGGAAAGTGCAGCGAGCGCGCCGGTCTGGCCGAGCGTATTCGTGTTAAACGGCTGCCGCACCTTGTTCAAAAGCTCGGCGATCTCCGGGTTCGTGATGCCGTAGCCGATCCGGAGACCGGCAAGACCGTAGATCTTCGAGAAGGTCCGGAGCGAAACAACGTTCCTTTTTTCCTTCAGATAGTCAAGCGAATCGGGATACTCGGAATGCGTGACATATTCGAAATATGCCTCATCCACGGCAACGATCACGTAGTCGGGTACGCGGCCCATGAATCGGTCCATCTCGGTCTGCGTGTTCATGGTGCCGGTCGGATTGTTCGGGTTGCATATGAATACGATCTTCGTCTTCGGCGTGATCCGTTCTGCCATGGCATCGAGATCATGCCTCATGTCTTTACACGGGACGATGACGTTCACGCCTGAAGCCGCCTGGGTGATCATCTTGTACACGACAAAAGAAGGGTCAGCGGAAACGACCTCGTCTCCCGGTTGTACAAAGGTGCGGACCAGGAGCTCAATGAGTTCATTGGAGCCGTTGCCCAGAATGACCTGGGAAATTTCCACCTTGCACTTCTTCGCCAGCGCCTGTGAAAGGTAGAACCCGCTGCCGTCGGGATAGCGGTTCAGTCCCTCGACCGCCTTCTTTATCGCTGCCATCGCCCTGGTCGACGGTCCGAGCGGGTTCTCGTTCGAAGCGAGCTTGATGCTCCCGCTGATGCCCAGTTCCCGCTCAAGCTCCTCGATCGGCTTTCCCGGGACATAGGGCGTGATGTTTTTGATATTGTCCGAAACCGAGATCATGATTACAGCTCCTTTTTTTCGGTTTATGGATTGTAAATCTGTTCTTCCCTCGGGGGAGAGGTTGGGTGAGGGGCCATTCCGAAATCCGCAATTCTCATACGCTTCTCGGATAGGACCCGAGCACCTTCAGGAACATGCAATCCTGTCGCAGACGCTCGATCGCCGCAGCCACCTTTTCATCCTCGATGTGGCCTTCCATGTCGAGGAAGAAAACATAATCCCAGACCTTCCTTCCCGACGGCCGGGCATCGAGACGGTTGAGATTGATGCCTGCCGCGGCAAAGGGGGCGAGCATGGTATAGAGCGCGCCGACCTTGTCTTTGATTGAGAACATGATCGAAGTCTTATCACGGCCCGTCTTTCCCGGAGACTTCTGCGCGATCACCAGAAACCGGGTAATGTTGCTGGTATTGTCCTCGATTTTTTTCCCGGTGATCTGCAGGCCGTACAGGACGGCCGCCATCTCGCTGGCGATGGCCCCGGCCGTGGGATCATCCGCAGCCATTTCAGCGGCCCGGGCCGTAGACGGCGCATCCAGGACCGGCACGCCGGGCAGGTTTTTCTCAAGCCATTGCCTGCACTGAGCGGCCGCGGGCGGGATCGTGTATATTTTCTTGATATCCTCGAGCTTTCCCGACTTGCTCATGAGGTGCTGCGACACTTCGAGTACGATTTCCGCCGAGATTTTGAGGTCCGAATCGATGAACATGTCATGGCTGTAGATTACCGCTCCCGAGGTGGAGTTCTCGATCGGCACGACGCCGTAGTCGGCCCGGCCGCGCTCCACTTCGGTGAACACGTCTTTGATGCTCTCCACCGGCACGTACTGGGCGGCAAGACCAAACTGCTGCATCCCCGCCATGTGCGTGAACGTTGCCTGCGGCCCGAGGTAGGCGACCTTGAGCGGCCGCTCGAGCGACAGTGAGGAAGAGAGGATCTCCCGGTACACGGCCCGCAGGGTGTTTTGGGGAAAGGGGCCCTTGTTCCGCGCAGCTAGACGTTCAAGGATTTCGCGCTCCCGGGACGGCGCGTGGAAATCGATTTTCGCGGTTTTTTTGAGGTTCCCGACCTCGATGACGATCTTGGCGCGCTCGTTCAGTAAGTCGATGAGCTTATCGTCGATCTCGTCGATCTTCTTTCGCAAATCGGATAATTTGTCATTCGGCATGGCAACGGAAACCTGTCTTGAGGGGATTTGGGAATTATAGTTTATTTTTTCAGCAGTTGCAAGGATTTTTTAGATCGGAATCTGGATATTTTCACTGATCAGCGCCCCGCTGCTTACGGGGTCCGGAATGAGAAATGTTACAGGACCAGGGTTTACTGCGATCACCAATGGACTTCACCCGCTTCCCGATGGTAATATGGAGCATGGAAGAAGCTCTTCTCGAAGACATCAAGTTCAACTGCGATGTTTCCGATGCCCGGTTCTGGGGCTTCTACTCTATCTGCGGCCTCTTGATGCGGTACCGCGATCTCTTTCGATCGGAAAAAAGGCTCAAGCCATGGGCTGATATCAACCGCGAGGAAATCGCTTTCTGGATCGGCCAAAAAGAGACTCAATGGCCGGAGTTGGAGCAGAAGGCGTTCAGAAACCTCACCATCGGAAACACGACGCATTATCCCTTCGACGTTCCGGAGATAAACGAAACCCTGAACAGCGAAGGGCTCATCTACGGAGCGGGCTACGGCATGTACCTGAAGCCTTCCTTCTTCCTGGCGGAATTGCGCTCCGTCCGTTCGATCTCGGGCCTGACCGTCTACACGTCAGGAAAAGAATTGGTGCGCGATCTATTCACGTCCCCTGCCATGCTCCAGGGAAAAACCGTGTTCCTGCGGCTCGAACCGCTCATGGTGCTCCTTCTGTACAAACACTCAGAGCTGAACGTGAGGCGGGTAACCTCGCTTGAGGACGCCTTTACGCAATACGGATTTGCGCACCGGCAGATCATCGATGAAACGTTTTATAAAAGACTGGAAGAAATGACCGAACACTATGCCGAAGTGCTGCTCTTCCACGAAATCGCGGAAGCAGCGGAAGAAGTCGGGGAATGGAAAGACATTCTCACCCTGGCAGGGGACCGGCAGGTGGAGCACTATCTTCGGGCAGTAAAAGACCTCATTGCCGATACCTCCGACCATGGCCCCTACAGGAAGATCATCGAACGCCGGGACCGCGGTGCTCTCGGGCTGTCAATTGCACTCATGGAGGGATACCGAAAAGTGCTCTACCCTGAGATCAGAGAGGCTTACGCGGGCTTTTCCGTACATCATAATTGGGGTGCGCTGGAATCAGCGCGACGGGAAGGATACGAGCGATTTATCGGGGAGAGAAATGAAATCGTGAACATCTACCGGTCACAAAAAAGCACTGAAGATTTTCTGAAAGCACTGAAGGAACAGATGCAAAAAACCTGAGCTGCCTGCCATCGAAGACCGTCCTCTGTCGCTCACGCGAGAAACTTCTCGGTTTTCAGCCACTCGTCAATTTCGACCGGTTCCATGGGCCGGGCAAGCAAATAACCCTGTCCATACTGGCATTGCAAATCCTTGATGTTGTTCAACTGGTGCTCCAGTTCCACCCCTTCGGCAATGACCTCGAAGTTCAGGCTGTTGGCGAGCGAAATGATCGAAAGAATCACCTCTTTGTTTCCCCCGTCCGCTGAAAGTTTGCTGATGAACGATCGGTCAATTTTGAGCGCGTTGATCGGGAAACGATGCAGATAACTGAGCGAAGAATATCCTGTCCCGAAATCGTCGATATGGATGTTGATGCCCAGGTCCCGCAGTTGATTCATCGTCGCCACCGCCGCTTCCACGTTCACCATGATCATGCTTTCGGTAATCTCGAGAACCAGGGAGCGCGGATCGACTCCGGTTTCCCTCACAATCGCGGCCACCCGATCGGCCATGTCCGGCTGCACGAACTGCTTGGCGGAAATATTGATGCTCATGGTAAGCGGCGGCTGCAGAGGATACTGCCGTTGAAGCGTAAGCAGGCCGCGGCAGGCTTCCTTGAAAATCCATTCCCCAATGGCCCCGATCTGTCCGCTTTCCTCGGCCAGGGGTATGAACTCCAGGGGATAGAGAAGGCCCCGCGTTGGGTGGTTCCACCGCACGAGCGCTTCGAAACCGGTCAGCTGTCGTTCTTTCAAGCGGATGATCGGTTGATAGTAAACAATCAGTTCTTTGTGGTCCAGCACTCCGTGAAGATCGGACTCCAGTTCGAGTCGATCGAGGATGTTGGCATGCATCTTTGCATCAAAGACCTCGTAAAGCCCGTTTCCCCGTTCCTTGGCCTGGTACATGGCGA
Organism: Nitrospirota bacterium; assembly: GCA_963769335.1. GTDB lineage: Bacteria > Nitrospirota > UBA9217 > UBA9217 > UBA9217 > JAJYKN01. The sequence goes on from CAVYLT010000056.1 coordinate 62,972, forward strand.
TGTCTGCATCACGCAGGACCTGCTCCGGCCGTTCATAGCGGTCCGATCCCAGTGCAATCCCGATGCTGACGGAGGTAAAAATTTCGTGTCCTTTGATATGGAGCGGCGTCGCCATTTTTACCCCGATCCGTTCGACGACATCAATGGCGTCGCCGAGATCCCCGACATTCTCCAGCAGGACCGCAAACTCATCGCCGCCCAGACGTGCGACCGTGTCTCCCGGGCGGACGCAGTCAGCGAGTCTCCGCGCGACGGCAATGAGGAACACGTCCCCGACGGTATGGCCGAGGCTGTCGTTGATGGTTTTGAATCGGTCCACGTCGAGAAACAAAACGGCATAGAGGGAATGGGGCCGGCGCTTCGAAGCCGATATGGCGTGTTGCAGACGGTCCAGGCAGAGAGCGCGGTTCGGCAGTCCTGTCAAGGCATCGTGAAAGGCGTCATGGACCAGCTGTTCCTCCGCCACTTTCCTTGACGTAATGTCCGTCTGCGAACCCGCCATGCGGTAGGCCTGACCGTCGCTGTTCCTTACGGCGAGCCCGCGGTTCAGCACCCAGCGGTACGTTCCGTCGCGGTGCATGATGCGGTACTCGGCTTCAAAGTGCGGGTTCCTCCCGTGGATGTGGGCCATGACTTTTGCTTCCAGGTTTTCGCGGTCATCGGGATTGACCCGGCTGAACCACTCCTGGGGATGTTCGCTGATCTCGGGTTCATCGTAGCCGAGCATCGCTTTCCAGCGGAATGAGTAATGTATTTTATTGCTCTTGAGGTCCCAGTCCCACAGCCCGTCGTTCGCGCCGCGCGCCGCCAACGCGTACCGTTCTTCGCTTTCCTTCAGTGATTTTTCGGCCCTCTTCCGCTCCGTGATGTCCCGGATGTATTCGATGACATGGGAGATGCTCTCCCCTGCGCCGAGGATCGGATAGGTATAGACTTCCAGCCACGTGCTGACGCCCTCAGGAGAGTGCTCCTCTTTTTCCCTGGCGCAAGGATCGCCGGTCGCAAAAGTCGTCCCTATGATGCTGTCGTCACAGGTGTCGGCCTTTTTCCGCAGCGCCTCGCGGCAGGTCCTGCCTACAAGGTCGGCGAGCGCCGTCCCCTTTATCTGCGCATAGGCTTCGTTGGCCCTCACAATCCGGTATTCGCGGTCGATGATGCAGAAAGGGTCGCGGATGCTGTCGAAAATCGTGTTTAAAAACGCCTCGGATTTTTTGAGGGCTGCTTCCGTTTCTGTTCGATCATGGATTTCCCGTTCGAGCTTGCCGTACCCTTCCTTTAGCGAGCTGCTCATCGTGTTAAAGTGCTTCGCAAGCTCTCCGAACTCTGTCCTGTCCGTGCAGTCGATCAGATAACCGAGCTCGCCGGCCGCGATCTTCCGGGAAGCCGCGACCAGTGTTTTGATGGGCCCGGTAATGGACCTCGCCAGGAGCAGGGCAACGAGTGCCCCGAGAAGAAAAGTCACGATGACCGTTGCTGAAAGGATCGCCCAGACGCGTGCGATCTTGTTCATTTCCAGTTTCGTCATGAGCTCGAGCTTCGCGCTCGCTTTCACGGACATGGTTTTTGCCCGGTCGAGAAGGCCGTCGCCGATGGCAGCAGCAGAGCGCTTCAGTATGCCGCTCCTGCCGGGATTTGCCGCCGAGCGGAGTGCGCGGTTCAGGATCTGCCGGTAATCTCTGATGCTGGCCTGCAGGCCCTCGATCTGTCCTTCGATATACGGCGCGTGGTGGCACGTGGAGCACTGTTTGGCCCTCTGCCCAAGATCGTTGACATTGTTCGTTATGCGGTCAAGGTCCGCGTGGGATGAATTGAGATCGGACTGCACCGTCTGGATCGATATGATGAGCTGTTGTCTCATATCTTCTATCTGGTGCAGGTTGATAAGATGACTGAGCGTTGCGGTCGTGCTTCTGACGAACAGGGCGGCAAAGGCCACGCCCACGGCGGATATGATAAAAACGGAGAGCAGTGATAGAATGATCTTTCGCTTCATGTGGTAATCACCGTGACCGGGACATCGACGAAAAGCGACGCCCCGGGAGCGGTCGCTTCATGCGGTTTTATTGTTTCTGCCGATAATTATGATATTGATACTGCAGGCAATCTTTTTCCGCGCCAAATTGGATGGATCAGAGAAACAAATTCTGGTGCGGATATATTGAGGAGGAAGATCTGGGGGGATTTCCCCGATCCTCCTTAAACCCCACATGATGTTGAATGCAGCTTATCCACGTTTTTTAAACTGTTTTTTGGGAAATGTCAAGTATTTTTTTTATTGAACAAAAATAATTGTTACAAAATCGCCTGTTCCCTCTCCTCAGTCGCGATTCCTGATTCCCGGCGTAAAAGCGGTGGTTTTTCTATCAGTTGGGGAATTGTGTATCTTTCCGGGGGGGACTACTTCTTTTCTTCTGCGCCCGCCTGATCCAGGAGAACGACCAGCTTTTTCCAATCATAGGTCTGGAGGTTCATGATCTGGGAGCGGACAAGCCTGACGGCTTTGGCAGGATCGCCTTCCTTCTTTATATTATAGAAGGGAAGCACCACAGCAAAAGCGCGGTCAATATAATCCGGGAGCGGGACCAGAACGTCATCGCGTCTCGTGTAGTACGGGTCCTCTCCGTCCGAACAAGCCGAGCCGAAAACGTTGAACTGCCTGCACCCGATCGGCCGGACCGGATGGATGGAGCAGGAACGGTCGACCAGAAAGGGGCAGGCCGAACCGGCAGCGTGTTTGTCGAGACGGCCCCGGAGTATGCCTCTCAGGGACGGGTCTGTTTTTTCTGAAACAAACCAATAGATGCCGACAAGCTCATGGGGGTAGACGGGCAGGTCTTTCTGGTGGGCGCAGCAATTGCCGCAGCCTTTCGCGCACGCAAGCTTTACCTTCCTGCGCTTTTCTTCATCCCGTATGGCAATGGCCACGCCGGTGTCGGCAATGGCATAGGCGTCGAGCAGGAGTGGGAGCCAGGGCAGTTTCTTTTCATCTTCAGGAAAGCGCAGCCGCCGTGACAAGCCGCCGGTTGTTTTCTTTTTTTCTTTCTTCATATAGGGATCAATACTCACGTGCCGTCCTCCAAGGAGAGAGGGCACTCTGTTTCCGGCAGTGCTGCACACTACCACAGCTCTTCTGAAAAAACAACCGGCGGAAAACGATGCCCCGGCAGCTCACGAGGCCTTCAACACTTCCGGATTGGTATGAGGGATGAATACTGCGCCAAGAAACTCCCTCATGAATTCAGGATCGTCGTGCATGTGCTTGTACGTGATCTTTTCCACTACGGCGTTGACCGTATTCACCAGTCCTGCATCGGCAAGCAGCATGCGCGCGCCTTCCAGCGACGAGTTGCCCAGGGGCTTCACGATCTCCGCGGACCATGCCGGCAGCATCCCGATGCCGACGGCCTTCACGGGATTGATTCCCGTTCCCAGGGCCCCTGAGACATAAACGTTTCGGATGTCGCCGAAGGAAATGCCTACGGAGCGCGTCAACACCAGCAGCAGCGTGAACATGGCGGCCTTGGACTTCATGAAATTCTGGATTTCCGCCTGAGTTATATACAAGGCATCGCTGCAGTCGCAATCGATGGAGAATGCCTTTTCGCCGTCGACGATCACGGTATGTTTGCCGTCCACGAGGGCGCCGCTTTTGTCAATCATTCCGGCTTGGTGAAGTTCATAGAGCAGGCTCACCATGCCCGAGCCGCAGATCCCTTCCGGCGTTCCCCGGTCAAAGGTTTTGCAGGTGATGGCCCCTTCGCTGATCTCTACGTCGTAAACGATCCCTTTCCTGGCCCGCTTCCCGATGCGGCTGATCCCCTCTTCGAGCGCAGGGCCTGCTGCCCCCGCGCCCACGATCAGCCATTCCCTGTTCCCGATCACGACTTCGGCATTGGTGCCTACATCGATAAGGATGGAGGTCGTGTCCGTTTGCGTCATTCCGGACGCGACGATGCCGGCAGTTATGTCGCCGCCCACATAGCTCCCCGCGTTCGGGAACGCATATACGATCGCTTCGGGGTTGATGCCGAGAGCCAGCTCTGATGCAATAAAAAATCCCGGCGTCCTCACCACGGGGACGAAAGGATCGACGGGGATCGTGCTGATATCGAGGCCGAGAAAAAAGTGGGTCATCACCGTGTTGCCGGCGGCCGTCAGGCCGTGGATATCGCCGCTTTTGATCCCTGCTTCGCCGCAGAGGAGAGCGATGAGATCGTTGATGCCGTCGATGAGGGACCGGTACACTGCCTCACCACGGTTTGACATGGCATGGTGCATGCGCGTCAGGATATCGCTGCCGAAGGCGATCTGCGGGTTCTCCAGGCTTCGCGTGAACACGTCTTTTTGCGCGATGTTATCGTACAGCAGCGCCACGAGGTTCGTGGTCCCGAGGTCAAGCGCTATTGCGAAGGAACGTTCCGTACCGATATCGATCAGCCGCTGTCGATCGCCGGTCCTGCCGACAATGCACGAAAACGCACCCTCTTTGACAAGGGCGGGCAGCCGCCTCATGACCGAAAGGGGGACCTCCACCGGCCCGGGGCCGAGCGCTTCCTGCAACCGCTGGTCATGGGCCCGGCGGTCGGCATCGGACGGCATGGGTACGGTAACGGTTTTTTGGGAAATCAATGCTGGCATGGTTCTCCGTCGTGAGCGAGTGCATCAAGGAAGGATATATGAATAACACACCGGCTGACCACTGTCAATTAAATGTTTGCGGTATGCAGCCGCTAGCGTTGCAGAACCTTAAAAAATGCACTATACTAGAAAAAAACGAGGAGGCCCCATGTATACGATCGGCAACGTAACGCTGAACACCATTGCCATGGTTCTTGCCGGCGGCAAAGGCGAGCGATTAAGCCCGATCACGGTCGCCAGGCCCAAGCCTGCCGTGCCTTTCGGCGGAAAGTACAAGATCATCGATTTCGTCCTGAGCAACCTCTTCAATTCCGGCATCCGGAAGACCTACGTCCTCACGCAGTACCATGCCTATTCCCTGAACAAGCACATCAAGGACTCCTGGGGCCGGTGGGTCGGCCTCGGCGAATTCTACGACACCGTGTCTCCGGAAACGACCCATATCGGCGAGCAGTGGTATACCGGTACGGCCGACGCCATCTATCACAACCTCCGGCTCATCGAATCGTCGGGCTCAGATTTCGTGCTGATCTTCGGCGGCGACCATATCTACAAGATGGACATTGCACAGATGATGGCCTACCACCGCATGAACAAGGCCGACATCACCATCGCCGCGCTCGACGTCTCTCCTGCCGATGCGGAGCGTTTCGGCGTCCTCAGCGTCGATGAGGACCTGCGGGTCACCGCGTTCCAGGAAAAGCCGAAACAGCCGCCGCGGGTCCCCGGCCGCAACACCTGTTTTTCCTCCATGGGGAATTACATTTTCTCCACCGGCAAACTGATCGAGGTCCTGAAAAAAGGCAAACAAAAATATGACGACCTTGATTTCGGGAAGCACGTGATCCCGATGATGCTCGAGCAGAAGGACAAAGTTTTCGCCTATAGTTTCTTTGACAACTGCGTGCCCGGCATGGGACCGAACGAGCGGGGCTACTGGAAAGACGTAGGCACGATTGACTCCTACTACGAGGCGAACATGGACCTTGTCAGCGTAAGCCCCCAACTCAATCTCTACAATTACAGCTGGCCTATTTTGACCAATCAGGGGAACCTCCCCCCGGCCAAATCCGTGTTCGACGACGAGGGCAGGCGCGGTCAGAACCTCGATTCCCTGGTCTGCGGCGGCTGTATCACCAGCGGCGCAACGGTCCGCCGCTCAATCCTGGGACCATCCTGCCGGGTGCACAGTTATGCCTTGGTCGAAGGATCGATCCTCTTTGAGAACGTGGACGTCGGCAGGAAGGCCCGGATCAGGAACGCCATCATCGACGAAAATATCTCCATCCCCGAAGGCATGGAGATCGGCTTCGATCCCGAAGAGGATCGCATGCGTGGCTGCATTGTTACCGAGTCGGGCATTGTGGTGGTCACAAAGTAGTGCGAGGCTGCAGTGCAGGCAAGACTTGCGACGTATGGAAACCGGTGCTGAAGGGATTCGCAAATGAGCTGGAGTCGGGACAAACAGTACCGCAAACAATGGATCTTGACATCCGCCATTCTCGTTCTGCTGGGAACGGCCCTGGCCTATGAACGCTTTCTCGAACGCAGCACCACCGAGTCTGTCGAACAGGACCGGCTCCTGGTCCAGGCCAGAGTTGTTGACGACAACCTGAGTCATCAGCTGGTCGCAACATACGCGTCGATGCAGCAGATAGCGAACGATCTCCGGTACTGGCGCATCGGAGACTCCTACCAACCTGTTGCGAATCTCACGCTTAAGGCCATAGAAGAGGCCATGCCCGGCGTCCGAACGTTGATTATCGTCGACGCCGGGGGTATCACACGGGCCTCCAGCAGGCAGGAACTGATCGGCCGGAACGTCAGTCAGCGGGAATACTTCCAAGTCGTGCGGCGGCACCAAGATCCCTCCACGCTGTATCTCTCGCCGCCTTATACGACGGTCCCGAACGTATACGCGATGAACCTGTCCCGCATGATCGCCGGCCCGAAAGGGCAGTTCAACGGCATTATCGTCGCCAACCTCGACCCCAAGTACTTCAAAACGCTGCTCGCTTCCGTGCAGTACGCCCCGGACATGTGGGTTGCCATCGCCCACGGGGACGGCATTCAATTCATGATGGTTCCCGACCGGGAAAGCCAGGCGGGGAAAAATCTGGCCCGGCCCGGCTCCTTCTTCAGCCGCCACCGGGACAGCGGCAGAGCCGAGAGTATAATGTCTGGCACGGTTTACGCTACCGGTGAAGAACGGTTAATGGCCATTCGAACGATCCGCCCTATAAGCGGCCATCTGGACAAGCCGCTTGTCGTGGCCATGGGGCGCGACCCACATGCCATTTTTGCCAACTGGCGCAAGGATACAACGATCTACGGCGGCGTCTTTATTGGAATTGTCTTCGTCACGGTTTTTTCCCTGCGGCAGAATCAGGTACGCGTCCGGCGGGCTGACGAACAAGCCAGGGCGGCGAAGACTGAACTCGAAAGAAACGAACAGAAGCTTCGCGACATAACGTCTTCACTGGCCGAAGGCATCTACGTTCTCAATGATAACGGCGAAGTCCTTTTCATGAATCCCGAGGCCGAGCGTCTCCTCGGTTGGACCGAAGCGGAACTCAGGGGCAGGAACGTCCATGACGTGGTCCACAACCGGCAGCGGGACGGAACTCTCCTGCCCTTTGCCGACTGCCGGATGCATAATGTGATAAAGATAGGCACGCGGTTCATCTCCCATGATGAAATGTTTATCCGCAAAGACGGCACTACGCTGCCCGTGTCCGTTATTTCCGCTCCCCTGAAGGAAAAAGGCGGGGTAGCGGCTTCGGTCACGGCATTCCGGGATATCAGCGACATCAAGCTCGCCGAGGAGGAACGGGAAGAGCTGATTGCCGACCTGCAAAAGGCGCTCGCTGAAATCAAGACCTTGCACGGCATCCTGCCGATCTGCTCAAACTGTAAAAAAATAAGGGACGATAAGGGGTCTTGGAGGCAGTTGGAAGAGTATATCAGCGAACATACTGATTCCACGTTCAGCCACGGCTTATGCAGCGACTGTGCACAGAAGCTCTATCCAAAGTACTTTAAGAAGGATTCGTGATTCCACCGACATCGAGAGAAAAGGGGGCACTATGACGCTCGTATTCATCTTAGCAGTTGTCCTCGCCGTTCTCTACGGCGCAACGGCCGTCAACCTCTGGTACGGCTTCCATAAAAAATTTTCCCTCTGAGGGTACGCGCCTTCCTCTCAGGTCCTGGAGAGAATCGAAAAAAAACTCTCGGCCGAGGGGAAACCGGTCCCCCGTTGGGTGATCGATGGTCAAAAAAAACGGTGCAACGAAGGGACGAAACAACCATGATCTTCGAGAACGGAAGTGCAAGACACACTCCTGCCTGGCCCGGGAAACCGGTCTTCGTCTTTATAGCACTCATCATGCTGTCAACGACAGTGCATGCCGAATCGGGCCTCTCGGCGACCCCCTTCACAGCCGGGAATGCGCGGCTGTCCATTTTCTTCGGCGGAGCTACCGCCTTTGACCGGAATTACTCGATCTTCGGCATCGGAGGAGGTTATTTCGTTGCAGACGGTGTCGAGGTGGGTCTTGATGCAGAGGAGTGGTCGGGAAATTCACCGCGTATTGAACAGGTGAGCCCCCAGGCTCGCCTCGTCTTCACGAGGGAGGGGATTGTCCAACCCTATGCGGGTGCGTTCTACCGCCGTACGTTTATACAAGGATACCGGGACCATGATACGATCGGAGCCCGCGCAGGCGCGTATTTTCTCACGGGAAGAAATGCCTACTTCGGCGCCGGTCTGGCGCAGGAGCTCCACCTGAATTGCGACAGGACCGTGTACTCGTCCTGCTCGGAGACCTATCCGGAGCTCCTGTTCGCGGTGATTTTCTGACCGCTAAAAAGGAACACATTTCGTCAGTCGTTTAGCCAGATAATGTTGTTCTCTATTTCGTCCACATGGAGACGGGAAAGAAGTTTCAATAATCGTTTTACGACGATTCCGACGGGCAATTGTTTGGAAAGGAGAATGCCGCTATGATGACGACCGGTGGCCACAAACTCAGCGTGGAGTTTGACAAAATCGGCGACATTGAAGGTAAACAAAACCCGCCTCTGGAATGAAGCAAAGCGGAGTTGGTCAAGATCGGAGGCAGCTTTTCTCTCAGCATCCCTTACGGTGGTTACATCGTAGCCGCGCAAACGGACTGCCACCGCAATCGCTTCGGGAACATTTCTCGTCAAAAAAAAGTTTCAGATTCATCATCAGCTTGCGACAGCGTGCGGTTCCATCTCGTTCTCGGTCATATCTTTTTCTATCTCTTTCCGATTGTCGTAGTAATAGGAAAAAGCATCATGCACCTGTGCAGGCTTTAGGTGGGGAAATTCACGCATGACATCTTCAATGGTCATGCCCTGTTTATACCACTGGATCAGAGACCATACCGGTATTCTGGTGCCGCGCACGATGCTCCTGCCGCCGCAGACACCCTTTTTCCTCGTAACATACGGGTGTACGGATATTTTTTTAGCCGAAAGATTCATAATGAAACCACCTCCGCAAACAATACCCAATGTAATTTTCCCAAACTTGATTTTTATTTTACAATCAATGCGCTATCAAGTCAAGATGCAGAAACATCAAAGGATAAAGAAATATTCGCTCAACCCGCCAAATTTCAGCCTCGCATCTCGCAACGAAACGCGTGCATCAACGTCCTCCCCGCGTTCCTGCCGATGGCAAGACCGCCGACAAGCGTATAGCGCAGACCTGCGTTGTCGAGAAAAAGACAAAGTTCACGGAGCGCCTGGAAGAGCGGATTATCATTCATCCCCGGCTTCTCCATAAGCAGCATGCCGCTCCCGCATCAAGGTCGTGATCGCCTGGTCGTCCAAAGCGGGATACTTCTTTCTCAACGCCGCCCGTTTCAGTTCCAGCGAAAGCAGCGTCACATCCGCCCAAGCCCGCAAACGCTTTTCCACTTCTTCAGCGGTGATCTGTTTCATCCGAACGCCTCCTGATATTATTGACCGTTAGACCATTCATTCATCCCGACCTAATGAACAAAACAAGTCAAGCTCGACCACTACGCGTCAGCGCTTTGGACGTTTTCCCCCCTTTTGTCCAGTCTGATACTTTTCCGGGGCCTCGTGAACAGCGGGACGAGGCATGTGCTCGCCTGCCTCGCGGAGCGCGAGCGCTCGTTCGCGCAGCGCATCGAGCATGGCGAGTTTTTCGGTCACCGGGCGATCGGCGAGTTTGCGTCGGAGCGCTTTTTTGCTTTCGAGCATTCGTTTAAGATCAAAAGTCATTTCGCACCCGATAGGAAGGTCCGTTCAAACTCCCTCCATTGATTATTGAGGCCGTGCCGGTCGAGAATGTCCTGGAAACGCCCGGCGTCGATCGCGCCGGACTCGATAAACTGAAGCAAGCGCGCCTTGTCCTTGGGTCTTCCGGTCTGAAGCGCCACAGCGGCAAGGTGCTCAGCCGTGAAAACCCGCGCAGGCGTTCCCTCCACCGGCACCGTAACGGCTTCCGACAGCGCCTCATCAACCAGCGGCCCCGTAGAAGGCAAAAATTGCACCGGCCATCCGGCAATAGTGACATACTCTCCTTCTATCATACCACCTCTTGCCGTGAGGTAATCAAAGATCGGCTGCAGACTCAGCAGAGTCTGCCCCGGTACCGGTCGGAATGTCACGAAAATATCCACATCAAGCGTCGCTACCGGTTCAAGGTAGAACGTGGCGCCCACTGCCCCCCCGATGGCATAGCGCTCGATGACGCCATCTTCCTCTAACCGATTGATCATTGCAATGACCTGGGATATACCGCTCATAGTGCCACGCCCCCGATTATTTTACCGCGGCAGATGTCAGCAGAGTCGTCGATCAGTTCTGTAGGTTGGGTTAAGCGAAGCGCAACCCAACGGCATTTGTTGGGCTTCACTGTGTTCAACCCAACCACGCGACTGCTTATCCATTCTGGCTTTATATTCCTTTATTGCCGCGCTTTCATTGCTTCTATAAATCATATTGTCAAAATCCACATCAAATGAACGAACCCAATTGCATACAAATTCAAACGGGTACCATGAGTCCATAAGAGTCACAATTTTATACTTTTCCGTTTTTCCTGAGTGCGCAACTTGGTGCCGCGCCTCTTCCAAAGTCTTAATGCCTTCCCAAGAATCTTTTGGTTGCCAGCTGCATTTAGCAGAGCTGTAATATCGAACGTCATAAGGGGGCAAATGTATTTTTAACATTTCAAAATAATGTTTTTTGATATCATCAAGACTACGGAAAGAATACCTCTTTAGGGAATTTTCTACTAATTCTGGATCTATATTTCGAAGAAAGTATCGGTAATATTCTTTAAACTTCTCGATTAAATAAAATTCTAAAGCGGCATATGTCGCCAAAACAATCTGCTGTCCGACATTCTTTATATGGCCAATTCTTTCCAATTCTGATATTTCATGATTTGTATAAAAATTGCCATCGAAATTAAGAATGCTGACCGCATCAGATGAGAGTATTGCCTTTATCTGTTTTTTATCAATCTCAATATTGCGATATTCAGCAATAATATGAAGTGTATAAATATCTGCGGCTTTTATTATATTTCGTATCCCTCTTATATTTTCCTCAAATGCTGCGAGTGTTGGCCATCTCTCCTTAAATTCGTCTGTCATAAAAAATCCTTTATTGCATTTTATTTTGCTTAACAGCTCTGTAGGTTGGGCAAGCGAAGTGCAACCCAACCTACGCGACTGACCTACCGTTCAATATCTATAAGCTTTTAATCTTCAATGATTCTCCTTTATTTGTCTTCCCGTAATGGCCTCAAACCTTCTCAAAAGCAATTCTTTCAATTCCGTAACATTCTTATACTCGGGGACATTATGTATGGAGAGATCGAAATGTAATGGCGTATCTTTCTTCCGATAGAGAATGGGTCGCTTACCAATTGCATGAGCATAGCCAACCTCGTAATAGACATTTGGCCTCTCTCCCGTGAGATCTGCAATTAAAAATTCGGCTTTAGAGATCTGCTGGAGAATCAGGTCAGTGATTTTATCTGAATGTTCGACATCATCGGCGCGCTGCGCCAGTATACCAAACCGGTTGCAAATTTCCTTAATTGCGTTAGATACGTCATCCAGCTCAGGGTGCGCCTTGTCCATCCACATAAGAATAAATGCAGTATTCGGCTTACTGCTGCTGGATCGTGATTGGATATCCGGGCGCATTAATATTGTCTCTGATGGTACAGACTTTATTAACGACAAGGCATCAGACATTCCGGCAATCGCCTCTTCCTTCGCCTCCACTATCGTCACTTCTATATCAATGTCCGCTCTTCTGTCTCCACTGAACAGCCAAGCCGACCTTGCATCCCGTTCAACCACCGTTTTCTGGCCAATTTCTGGATAAGGGCGCTTATACTTATGCTTCTTTATTGCGGCTTCGACTCGCCGTGACATATAGTATAAATTTTCTTCAGGACATAGTGTGTACGGTCTAATTTTCAAATTGACTAAATTAAACCATTGCTGTGTTTCTATAGTTAAATCATTTACTGCCTTTTTATGATCGGGGCTCGTAGTCGCCCAATATACCTTTTCATTTTTTTTATTTATAGGCCAGCTCTCGAGAAAGTTCAAAATCTGCTCCCTTAAGTTCTTTCCCTTCATATCTAAATCGCCGATACTTTCTAATAGCACATTGTCAGACATGCAACCTCCACCATTCTTCAAAAGACTTAAGTTGCCTATTAAATTAATTTTCTCTCCTCATCTGTTATCCCATACAACCCACATACAATATCATCAATCTTTTCATCTGTCACCGTGATCTCGCGTTCGGTTTTTTCGCGTTCAGCGGACAGAGGAAGCGCGGCTTTCTTTTTGTGGAGGTCGAGCATGCGGTCAACAAAAGAGACAAGCTTGTCGTGAACTGCTTTTTCGGACGGTTTATTGAAGTCTATAGTGCGGATCGGCGTACGTGCCACAAAGATTCCAGAGAAATTAAAGCTATTGCCCTGCAAATCCGTACAGTTATTTTCAATGAAGAAACGAAGAAGGGAAGAATTCAGCAGCCCGAGTAAGTAAAGCGATCCGTCGGGAATGATGAAAACCTTGTTGTTCGTGTAAAAATCCGCATCATCATAGGCAAAACGCGCACTACCGGCGATCTCGGGCCACATGATCTTCGGCTTTTCAAACTCTTCATAGTAATCGATCGTATCCTGTATCTCATACCACTTATAAGATCCCGGCTTACGACCATGCCATTCGCCGCCCTTCCAATCCGACGGCTTTGGCATCAATTGTTTCTTGAATTGCAGCAAATGCGCTTCTATCGCTGGATACTTCTTGATATCTACGCCACGTCTCGTGAAAATCAGATAATTGTCGCTAGTTGACAATGCGTAGCGTTTAACGTCACGACCAATAAGAAACGGCTTAATTAACTCGGCGCTTTTTGAATCTGCTTTTATCAACTTCTTTTTTGTTTCGGCATCTACTACAAATGCCGCATGAAGACCCGTCTTAATCCCATAGTAGAAGCGCTCATTGACATACTCTCCTAATGGCACGCCCACTTTTTGCAATTTGCTCAGCAATTCCTGCGACTCTTCGTCAACCAGCGCCCAACCGCTGTCATTCAAAGCAGATTTATTGACGCCAAATGAATGCTCCTGCACATAGTCCGAGAGGTTGGGGAAATCCAGTGTCTTAACATCGGTTGCGGTTATTTTGGCCGCTGCACTCCCTTTTCTAATCCGTACAATACACGGATAAGTCGTTGCGTTCTCGAATACCGGAAGATCGCCGAAGTCGGTGATTTCTTCTATCCGCTGTTTCTTCATCCAGAGACGCAGCGGTTCTCCGTAGTTCGCGCGTATCCACTTATTGGCAACGATGTAGCTGAAGAGGCCATCTTTCCTGAGCAGCGATACACCTTTCTCGATAAAGTAGGCATAGAGATCGGCAGTGCCGTGATAGGATTCATAATGCTGTTTGAAATAGTCTTTGAAATCGCCAAGCAGCTCTTGCCTTACATACGGCGGATTGCCGATGACGGCATCGAAACCGCCGTTTTCGATGATCTCGCCGAATCCGGCGGTCTTGGATGTCCAGTCAAAGGGGTTGATCCTATTCTTCGCATCATCGTCCATGAACAACCCCCCTTGAATTCCCCCCTTGGTAAGGGGGGACAATGAGGGGTCAACAATGTCGTACCCGATCAGGCTGTTGCCGCATTTGATGTTGTTGCCGAGGGCCGGCAGAAGATGCTGCTTGCGCGGCAGCATGCCGCGCTCTCCTTCGAGGGCCTTGAGGTAAAGGCTCATCATGGTTACTTCCACTGCCTGCGCGTCGATGTCCACGCCGAAGATATTATTTCGAAGAATCTTTGCTTTTTCGTGGAGCGGCAGGGCGAAGTCTTCGGGGTTGACCTTTGCGAAGATATCGAGGAATAAGGTCTGGGCGTCCTTGGGATGGTCACGGTAATAGCGGAGATGGTAGTCAATGAGATATTGATACGCGCCGAGCAAGAACGAGCCCGAGCCGCAGGCGGGGTCCAGTATCTTTATTTTCTCGATCTGCTTTGGCGTCTTGCCCTCGATCAATTTGCCCACGGTGTTCTTGACGATATAATCGACGATGAACTTCGGCGTATAGTAAACGCCGCCCGCCTTCTTTACCTCCGGCTTCTCCTCCACTTTCACGCGCTGGGGCGTGACGCGGATCGTGCTGCCGAGGTAGCGCTCGTAAATGCTGCCTAACAGCTCCACCGCGATCACGTCGAAACGGTACCGGCTCTTCGGGAAATAAAGGCTGTCCACGATTTCGGCGAGTATATCGGAGTCAACATCCACGCTCTCACACGCGTGAGGTTTGAAGATATCGCCGTTTAAGTCGTCGTTCACCTCGCGGAAGAGGTCAATGAGAGCGGGCATCATGGATTTGCGCTTGCCCTCTTCCCTCCACTGCGCCACGATTTCCCACAGCTCGCGCTCTGGCCTGATCTTCCGGTCTTCGGCGATGCGGATGAAGATGACGCGGTCGAGCAGCTTCTGGACCACGTCGTTCAGCACGTGGACGTCGAGCGTATGATTCCGCTTGTTGATGTCCTTGGCAAGCTCCGTGCGCCACGCTGTCAGGTCTTCGAGGAAGGACTTATCGGGCGGTATCCTTAAGCGCTTGCTCTTCGGGTCCCGGGGAAGCAGGGCTTCGAGCGAGCCCTGCGCAACGCGCTCCCGCGAAAGCTCCCACAGCTTTTCGAGGTTGGCGAGATAATCGGTGTACTTGAAATCGAAGAGCAGGCCTTCGTTCGGATATTTTGGGTTCGGCTTGAGGGACGCGTCGAAGAGCTTGAATTCCTCGAAGTCCGTCAGGACGACGAAGGAGACCTGCTGCGTGTTCCATGCGTAGTCCTTCGCCTGGATGATATGGTTCACGTCGTCGAGCGCGACCCAGGGGGCCTTGGCCTCTACGAAGAACTTTGTATTGCCGTTTACGCGGAAGCTGTAGTCCGGCCGGAGGTTGGAGAGGAAGCGTTTTTCATTTGCAGGCAGCACTTCGAGGACGACGTCGCGCTGATCGGGCGGCTTGCGGTCATTGTTCTGGAAGTCCCAGCCGAGGGCCTCGAACAGGGGGTTGATGAAGTCGATGCGGACCTGGGCCTCGTTGTAGTCCTTGGAAAGGTAATGGTGCTTGTCTCGCTCGAACTTTTTGATTAAGGACTGAACGTCGTCCTTGAACGATTGCAGATCAGCCACAGGCGACCCCCTCATGCACTGGGGTAGAATATCATCTGTAGTTGTTAAAGACAAGACCTACTTGTTGAAATGTCAAGTCGGAATGACGTTGAGGGGGGATACGATTGCCTGACAATGGGTAGAAAAAAGGCAAAAATCAAAGTTGATAATTTCGTAAGAAGTCACGCAGTATAAATTGCTGCAAACCGCATATCCGGAGTATGGAGTCTGATCCACGGCCTGATAGCGGCAGAAACATGTTGTACACGTTCTTTGAAAGCACAAGATAGCATCGAAAGAACGGCTATGAGGGCTGCTTCCCTATCGTTCTCTCGCTTTCGGAACGCCGCTGCTCGGATAATGTTGATACCAGCTGTTTTTAGGTACACAGCGAAGCTTACCGCGGACAGTCCTCGGACGCGAAGGTTTTTGAATCCGGTCAATCGGTCAAGCTGAGACATGGTTCCTTCGATTCCTGCACGGAAGCGGTACTGGTCGCGAAACTCGGGAGTGTCTTCCTGAGTCCGTCGTTGAGCCAGACGGATCACTTTATCGTCATAGCGAAGATAGCGGCCCTTTTTGCCGGGCATCGTCGGACAGGTTTTCTTCCGGGAACAACCGCGACATGTTTTCTTTGAGAACAGCGCGGTGTGATTGTCGTCTTTGCTCCTGGTTTTTAAGGGAGCGCGACCTTCGGGGCAGGAGGTGACTTCGTGATCGCTGTTCATGGTGAATGCCGTGATCGGCACACTGTCCTCGTCGAGTTTGCCCATGACTGGAGAGGTGATCTCTACTCCGATGGCCTTTGCCTTCTCACAGTTATCATCGCTGCCATAGGGGGTATCGGCAACGACCGCTTTTGGTTTCAGGCCCAGCTTCTCCGTTGATTCAATAAGCGGAATCGTAGCATTAAAATCGCTCTTATGGGCAGGTTCCACAATCACGCTGGTGATTAAGTTTAAGGTGTTGGTATCTTCTGAGGTGCTGTAGCTTTCGGCGACCTGCACCTGGTAGCCCTTGCCCTTGTGGCCGTCATAACCGGCTTCGGGATCGGACGGGTTTTGCAGGGAATCGGAAGGCACGTCCTTATTGGCCTTGACCGAGACTTTGGTTGTGTGGATGTCAACACGCTCCACGATGCATTGTTCTTTGAGAAGCCGAGCAAGAAGCTGGTAACTGTTCATGGTGACGACCGGTTCGTTCCCTCTAAACCGTTCCACGAGGGCAAACACATCGTCGGCCAGGGTCGCGAGAGTGTTCATGGATTCCGAGGGCTTGACCATCGAGAAGACGGCCTCACCCTGCTTGGTCATGTGCCGGTCGATCGTGGCCTTGTCTACCACCTCGTAGAGATCCTTGTGGTGACGCTTGAGGTTCATCAGGAACTTCTTGATGGTCTTTACGAACAGGCCGATCCGGCCCAAGTGCCGCATGTTGGAAAAAATATGGACTGAATCGAAGCGCTGTTTGGCGACATCTACCTTGAACACCTCGGCGAGCGTCGTGGCGACCTCCTCGAAGATGGTCGTGTAGATGCCGCGTTCGGTAAGGATGTCGCGCATGTTCCAGAGGGTTTTGGGGCTCACATAGGCGTCGGCATCGGCGGTCGAGGTGATGTTTAAGGCGTAATGCCACTGGACGTTATAGGCAAACTGGTCCACGGCCTCTTCGTCGGTCATATCGTGCATCTGCTGGAGGACCATGAGCCCCAGCATGGAGTAGAGTTCCTTGGTTGGAGCTCCCAGGACCGGGTCGTACTTGGAATACACCTTCTCGACCGGCAGCGTGGTAAGAACGTGCTCCCGGAAGATCTTGGCCCAGGAGGCTTCAATACGCTCCTTGCGCTTGGGTCCCAGGAATGGAAAAGGATCGAACATGTTGGAGGTTTTGTGATCCTTGATGTAGATCATCTCGGCTCCTCGGATGCGATGTGTGATGACGTTATGTATCACAAAACCCCTTGTGCTGCAACGATATTATGATGTTTCATGTAATTTTGTCGGCAAAATAAAGCGAAAAGATTTCTTACGAGATTATCAAAGTTAAATTGATTTTATAAAAAGGCGGCGGCAGGTTGTGAAAATCTCACCCGCCGGCATAGTACCTATTCACTATTGGAGCGATTGCGATATCCTCTTTTCCTTATATCTACGCGCTCCGGCTGATCATCAGTTTGGCTATTATAACGAGAGCGAGTACTACCAGAATCCGCGCCTTCTGACTTTATTGTATCTTCTACCATATCCGCGATTCCCGAAGATTTGAGCGATTCACGTGAACAAAATAAAGCCATACCTTGAACGGAGCTACTATAGGTTATTCCTGATGAATAAAAGCCAATGTCATTTTGAACAAAGACAGCAACGTTTCCCATCATTGACGCGGTTCTATTTCGCAATGCGTTGTTCAAGTCAATATTGTTATACCGACAAGCAGAGTCGCCTTCAGTATACAACGTAATCTGAGCCAGGACAGAACATTTATCTAGCGGCCGCCCAGGGATATCAGTTATTAAAGCGACACCAAGCAATGGGACCTTGGAACCCGCGCGCGTTAGATTGATCGGGCAATAATGAGGGACAGCGCAAGCGAACAACGAAGAAAAAATCACGAGTATCGCTAAGCGATTCATTTCAACCATCCTTTAGTTTTTTCTCGCGCGCGGCGAGGAGTTTCTGACCTTCAATAAAACGCAAGGCTTGTCTTTTCTGATCGTCGTCCATGACGTCTAAAACGTGAGGCTTTTTACGAAACCATCATTTTTTAAGCACCACGATCCCGAGCGGCGGCAACCCGAGCAAAAGCGAATGACTCCGGTGATGGTACGGCTCTGCCAATGCTACCTGTCCGCCGAAGTTCCCGAACCCCTCTCCGCCGTATTCAGCGGCGTCGCTGTTCAGCAGCTCTCTCCAGAAGCCGCCTTCAGGGACGCCTACCCGGTAATTCAGGCGCGGCACCGGCGTAAAGTTGCACACGACAAGGACCGTGTCGCGCGCCGAGCGCCCCTTCCTCAGGAAACTGATGACGCTCGATTCCTGGTCGCTGAAGTCGACCCACTCGAATCCCGCGTTCTCAAAATCGACTTCGTAGAGCGCAGGTTCGCTGCGATACAGGTGGTTCAGGTCGCGGACCCATTTCCATAAGCCGTAATGGGACTGGAACTGGAGGAGGTGCCATTCGATGCTTTGTTCATGGCTCCACTCGGACCATTGGCCCAGCTCGCAGCCCATGAATAAAAGCTTCTTTCCGGGATGTGTGTAGAGGTAGCCGTAAAGAAGCCGCAAATTCGCCATCTTCTGGAGGCCGCTCCCGGGCATTTTGCCGGCGAGGGCGCCCTTGCCGTGCACCACCTCATCGTGCGAGAGGGGCAGCATGAAGTTCTCGAAGAACGCGTACCAGATGCTGAAGGTGATATCGTTGTGATGGTACTTGCGGAAGATCGGGTCGGCGGAAAAGTAATCGAGCGTGTCGTGCATCCATCCCATGTTCCACTTCAAGCCGAACCCGAGCCCGCCCACGTGGGTGGGCCGCGATACCATGGGCCATGAGGTCGATTCCTCGGCAATCGTCTGCACGTCGGGGAAGGCGCGGTACACTTCTTTGTTCAGGCTCCGGAGAAAGTCGATCGCATCGATGTTTTCCCTGCCGCCGTACTGGTTCGGGATCCACTCCCCTTCCTTGCGCGCGTAGTCGAGATACAGCATGGACGCCACCGCGTCGATCCTGAGCCCGTCGGCATGATACTTGTCGAGCCAGAAGAGCGCGCTCGAGATCAGGAAGTTCCGGACCTCGTACCGGCCGTGGTTGAAGATATGGCTCGTCCATTCCGGATGAAACCCTTTTTTCGGGTCCTCGTGTTCGTAGAGGTGCGTGCCGTCGAAATACACGAGCCCGTGCGCGTCCCCGGGAAAATGGGATGGGACCCAATCGAGGACCACGCCGATCCCTTCCTGATGAAGACGGTCTATCAGGAACATGAAGTCCTGCGGTGTGCCGTACCTGCTCGTGGGCGCGAAATATCCCGTGACCTGGTAGCCCCAGGACCCGTAAAAGGGGTGTTCCATCACCGGCATGAATTCCACGTGCGTGAAACCGGTGTCCTTGAGATACTCCGGGAGATAGTCCGCAAGTTCCCGGTAGGTGAGCGACCGGTTGTTGTCTTCCGGCTTCCGGCGCCAGGAACCGATGTGGAGCTCATAGACGGAGAACGGCGCGTTCAGCGAATTGCGCGCATGCCGCTCCTTCATCCAGGTTGTGTCGTTCCACTCGTAGTCCAGCTGCCTGACCACGGACGCGGTCCTCGGCGGGACCTCCCAGAAAAAGGCAAAAGGATCGCCTTTCTCGCCGGCGTGCCGGTTATAGCGGGAAACGATGTGATACTTATAGAGCGTCCCCTCGCCGAGGCCCGGTATAAACCCCTCCCAGATGCCCGACCCGTCGTGCCGCACGGCAAGAGGATGGCTGTCCCTGTTCCAGCTGTTGAAGTCGCCTATCACCGAGACCTTCTCCGCGTTCGGCGCCCATACCGCGAAGAGCGTCCCGTCGACTCCGTCGATCGTCAGGACATGCGAACCGAGTTTTTCATAGAGGCCGAAGTGGTTCCCCTCTTTAAAGAGGTAGATGTCGTGCTCCGTGAGCAGGCTCACGCCGTGGATGACCTTTGCTCCTTTTCCGGACCTCGTGGCTTTCATGCGGCATTCCTCCGAATCATTCCATAGAGTATAACACACTTGGGAGAGTTCGAGGAAAGGAAGTGGAAGACGAAAAAATATGCGGCCTCGGAGAGAGAACGCGGGCGGAAAGCCACACACTCAACAGGACCCGGTCATGAATGCACGTCATGCTTCGGCTTCGGCGTCAACGACCTCGACCCTGTTCCTCCCCTCTGCTTTTGCGCGGTACATGGCGATGTCCGCCCTGTTCGTGAAGCTCTCGAACGTGTCCCGGTCCGTGCATTGCGTTATGCCGAAGCTGCAGGTGACCGTCTGCCGGCAGCCGAAGTCGTTTCCTTCGACCCGTTCCCGCAGCTTCTCTGCAAGCTGCTCCGTTTCGCCGAGCCCGGTGTGCGGAGACAGGATCATGAACTCTTCGCCGCCCCAGCGTCCGAAAATGTCCGCGGCCCTGATGTTATTCTTGACCAGCTGCGCAAGCTCACGCAGGACCGAATCTCCCGTCTGGTGGCCTTCCTCGTCGTTGATCTTTTTGAAATTGTCGATGTCGAACATCATCAGGGAAAGCGGATGTCCATACCGGCGGAACTCCCGCATCTCCTGGTTGAGCAGTTCGCTGAATTTAAGCCGGTTGCAGATGTCCGTCAGGGCGTCCGTCGTCGCACGGTGTTCGAGGAGCTCATTCAGGCGCTTCAACTCGGCTGCGGTAAAGGCGATTTCCGTGATGTCCCGGAACACGGCCACGGAACCCGTGAGAACGCCCTTTTCCCGGAGCGGCGTAGATACGAGCGCAACGGGAAAGACGGTGCCGTCTTTCCTGACGAAGACCTCGTTTTCAGAGCGATAGCTGGCGCCGGTGTAGACCGTTTTCAGCTCGGGGCATTCCGATGCCGGCAGCAGGCTTCCGTCCGCTTTCCTCGTGTGAAACACATCGTGGACGTATTTGCCGAGCAATTCCTTCTCGGTCCAGCCGAGCAGCTTCTCTGCTTCGGGATTCAGGAACGTCAGCCGCAGGTCGCGGTCCAGCACGTACACGCCTTCCCCCATGACCGATGTGATGTTCCGCAGCTTCACTTCTCTGGCACGCAAAGAATCCTCGATCTGTTTGACCTCGGTGATGTTTTCGAGCGTCAGAAGGACAAAGGACTTTTCCTCAAAGACAATGGGTGCCGCGGAAATGAGGAGCTGCACTTCCACTGTGCCGTCCCCGGTCATGAGTTCCAGTTTTGCGCAGGCGCGGACGACCCGCTGGCTGGTCACTGCTTCTTGGACGGAATTTCTCAGCATGCAATTCTTGCAAACCATCGACCTGCCGCAGCCTCCCGGCACCTCGGCAGCGTGTATGCAGCGGAGCACCTCCCCTCCCCGCCTCATGAAAACGGCTTCGCGATCAAGGTGGAATTCCCGGGCTGCTGCCGTATTGATATGGTGGATCCTGATATCGGAGTCGACGATCAACAGCATGGAAGGGACCGCATTCAGCAGTTCGAGCAGAAACTCGGAGCGATAGAGAAGATCATTGGTCATGCTACCCCTCTTGGGGCCGGCTCAACATCTCCGTCGGCCTGAGCACGGTCATGAAAAAGAGCACGGCAGGCAAAGGGTCAGATGAACGGTGGATGCGGTTGGTTGTATAAACCCTTTTCTAAAGGGTATCAAAAAATAGTTGAAATGACAAGGTGGGTCCCCTCTTTTGAATCCCTTTGACGAGTTCCAATGGTCCGATGAAGGTCAAGCCGGACGTGACTCACGCCCGGCAAACAATGGTCCTTTTCCCGGGCTTATCGAAAAGCCTTGTGGTATAATCGCAGCTCGTGATGTCCCTTTATGCCGTTACCATATTTCTGAGCGCCTTCCTGCTCTTCCAGATCCAGCCCATGATCGCAAAGATGATCCTGCCCTGGTTCGGCGGCTCTGCTTCGGTCTGGATCACAGCAATGCTCTTTTTCCAGATTGCTCTGCTCGGCGGCTATCTCTACGCGCATTGGTCCATCCGGACGCTCAAACCAAAGTCGCAGGCCATGCTGCACATAACCCTGCTCGCGGCAAGCCTCCTGGTCCTGCCTGTGGCGCCGTCGCTCGCATGGAAGCCGCAGGGCACGGAAGACCCGGTCTGGCGCATCCTCGGCCTTTTAACGGTTTCGATCGGATTACCTTACTTCCTGCTCTCGACAACAAGCCCGCTCATCCAGGCCTGGTATGCGCGAACACACAAGGCAGCGCTGCCCTACAAGCTCTTCGGCCTCTCCAACCTCGCCTCGCTCCTGGGGCTTCTGGCTTACCCGGTCCTCGTCGAACCGAACGTGACGCTCAAACACCAATCCCTGGGCTGGTCGACAGCTTTTGCGATTTTTGCCGCGCTCGGCATTACGACGGCCTATCGGAGCCGGCAAAGCGCGGTCCCCGACGCCCTCAATGCGCCTGCAGACACCGTCCCCGTTGCAGCAGACTGTCCACCGCCGAAAATGCGCGAGCAGGTCCTCTGGCTTCTGCTCGCGGGGTGCGCCTCAACTCTTCTGCTTTCCGTGACCAATCATTTGACGCAGAACGTGGCGTCGATCCCCTTCCTCTGGGTGCTGCCGCTCAGCCTCTATCTTCTCACGTTCATCCTGACTTTTGACTACGAACATCTCTACAACCGGAAAATCTTCTTCTGGCTCCTGGTCCTCGCCCTCGGTGGAATGTCGTACGGTCTGTGGAATTGGAACTCGCACACCAACATCAAGCTGGTCATTGCGACCTTCTCCGCGGGCCTCTTCATATCCTGCCTCTTCTTTCACGGCGAACTCGTGAATCGAAAACCTGCGCCGCAACACCTGACATCATTTTATCTCATGCTCTCCCTTGGCGGTGTGTCGGGCGGCCTGCTCGTGGGACTCATCGCGCCGAAAGTCCTGCCGGCATACTTCGATCTTCCCATCACGCTCATGTTCTGCTCGGTCCTCCTGCTCCTGGTGCTGGATTACCGCAAATCACGTCTTGTGCCGGCCCTCGGTTGGGCAGCGGCCGTGGCCGTCATTCTCGCGTCATCGTATTACATTTATTCTTATGGGAACCAGGTTCTCGTGATGGCGCGTAACTTCTACGGCGGTCTTCGCGTGATCGGGTATCATCAGGGAACGAGCAGCGAGATCCGGGTCCTCGTTAACGGGACCGTCACACACGGCGTTCAGTACATGGCCGTGGCCCGTCGCGACGCTCCGATATCCTACTACGGCCCGGGGTCCGGCGTCTCGCTCGCCGAAAACTATCTCCGGCATTCGTCCCTGCGCGTGGGCGTCATCGGGCTCGGCGCCGGCTCCCTCGCCGCCTATGCCCGGCCCGGAGACGTGTTCCGGTTCTACGAGATAAACCCGCTGGTGGAACAGCTCGCGCGGAGCGAATTTACCTATCTTGCGGACTGCCGCGGAACGGTTGACGTGGTCCTGGGCGACGGCCGGCTCTCGCTCGAACGCGAGCCCGACGGCCGGCAGTACGACCTCTTCGTGGTCGATGCGTTCTCCGGCGACGCCATTCCCGTGCACCTGCTCACCCGGCAGGCGCTGGAGCTGTATTTCCGCCATTTGAAGCCGGGCGGCATCCTGGCGCTCCACATCACGAACACCCACCTCGACCTGGAACCGGTTGTACGAAAACTGAGCGACGACCTGGGCAAACATGCGCTCCTGGTCTCGACGGATTCCGACGAACGACACAATCTCTTCCGTTCCAAGTGGGCGCTCATCTCGTCGCAGCCCATCGAAGACCCGGCTATCGAGAACGCCGCGGAAGAATTACCCTCGCGGCCGGAGCTTCGTGCCTGGACTGACGACTATAACAACCTGTTTCAGATAGTGAAGTGAAACCGAACTGTCCTCTCGTACTATCGTAGCACCCTTCCTCTCAGGCTGGAACAAATCAGGATGGTAAATATCCTTCTTTGATATAATCTAATCATCCACGGTGCAAAGGTGCCTGATTGCACCTCACTGTGAAAAACCATGAGCTGCACGGTTCAGTGAAGATGGTATGGTCAGGGGAATGTTTTATGACACTACTTGCTTACATCCTGGGCATGGCCCTAATAGTGATCGTCCTCGTGGACGCTTTCGAGACCGTCGTGTTCCCGCGCCGCGTCACGCGCCGGGTCCGGCTTGTGCGCCTTTTCTACCGGCTGACCTGGCCGATCTGGTCGAGGCTTGCCGGAATGTTTTCGAGCCCCAAGGCCCAGGAAACCTTCTTGAGCTATTACGGTCCGCTGTCTCTTCCGGCGCTCCTCTGCTTTTGGGCCGTGGTCCTCGTGTTCGGCTATGCGTTCCTGTACTGGGCGCCGGGCGACGCCATCAGGACCCCGGAGCACATCATCACCTTCGGCTCCTGCCTCTATTTCAGCGGCACGACGTTTTTCACGCTCGGCCTCGGAGATATCGCCCCGAACACGGCATTCGCGAGAGTGCTGATCGTGCTCCAGGCGGGCATGGGCTTTGCCTTCCTGGCGATCGTCATCAGTTACCTGCCGGCACTCAACCAGTCCTTCGCCCGCAGGGAAATCAACATATCGCTTCTGGATGCCCGGGCCGGCTCTCCCCCCTCTGCCCTCGAGATCCTCCGGCGCCACAGCCAGGACCACGCAATAGGGGCGCTGACCGGGCTGCTGCACGATTGGGAGCGCTGGTCCGCGGAACTGCTCGAAAGCCACCTGTCCTTTCCCGTGCTCGTCTACTTCCGTTCCCAGCATGACAACCAGTCCTGGCTCGCCGCGCTCACGGCGATCCTGGACACCTGCGCCTTCGTAATCACGAACCTCGAGGGGGAGAGCGTGCGCCAGGCACAACTGACCTTTGCCATGGCGCGCCACGCGATCGTGGACCTTGCCCTCGTCCTGCATACGCCCCCGCAGGAGCCGCAGAAAGACCGCCTCCCCCGGGAGGACTTCGAAACCCTGCGCGAATCTATAGGTAGAGAGGCGCTGCGTCTTCAGGCGGGGGCCGATACCGAACAGCGTCTCATTGAACTGCGCCGGATGTACGAACCCTACGTCTATTCGCTGTCCTTGAGGCTCCGATTGGCCCTTCCGAACTGGATCCCCGAAATGAGCAGGGCCGATAATTGGCAGATGAGCGTATGGGGAAGAAGCCCGGGCTTTAGACGGGCCGCCCGAGAGAAGCGCCGGGACCGGGGGCATTTCTGAGATAATGTTGCCGTATTAACCACAGGCGACTTCGTCGCACACAGTAAAAAAACTTTCCGTCATTCCCGAAAGCTCTTGCCGGGAATCCAGGTTTTTTTCAGGTCATGCAAAATCTAAGACACTGGATTCCGGCTAGAACAATACCGGAATGACGTCTACTGGATGACCTGCCTGGTTACAACGTCACGTTGCGTTAGCCGATCTTGAAGCACCGCATCGACACCGAGCCGTACTGAAAGCCTTCGTGGGTGAAGGTGAGAGGTTCGTTCTTTTCCTGCAGCGCGATGGCGTAGATCATCGGAAGATAATGGTCGAGCGTCGGCACCGCAAGGGGTGAGGCAGGCCCGAGGTCGCGATAGCGGACCAGGGCCTCGTGGTTTCCGTTGACCAGATGTTTTTTCACATTGTCATCAAATTCACCTGCCCAATCGAACACCGGGGCTTCGATATTTTCGAAGTCCAGCATTCCGAGATTGTGCACGATGTTTCCGCTTCCGATGATCAGCACGCCACGCTCCCGCAGCCCGGACAACTCCTGCGCAAGATCGTAATGGTACTGGAGCGGCTTCGGGTGCCATTCATTGTACGTATAGGCCAGGCTCATCTCGAACACAGGAATGTCCGCGGCCGGATACAGGTGCCTGAGCACCGCCCAGGACGCGTGATCGAGCCCCCATTCTCCGCAGGCGATCTTGACGCTCTTGACCATGTCCGTGACCAGGCGTGCTTCGCGCGGCGCTCCGGGGCTCGGGTAGCGCAGGGAGTAGAGCTCGTCGGGAAAACCGTAAAAATCGTGGATGGTTTTCGGCTTCTCCGTACACGTGACGGCCGTGCCCTTCGTGAGCCAGTGGGCCGAGATGACCATGATCGCTTCGGGCTTCGGAAGGCTCTTGCCCAATGTTGCCAGGCTTTTCGTGTAGCTGTTATCGAAAATAATATTCATGGGCGATCCGTGGCCGATGAAAAGTACCGGCATTTTTTTGTTCACAAGCGTGTCCTCCTCGCCGTTCCCCTGCGGACATATGGTAAAATTATAGCACTCTTGGACATTGACAGTGCCCCGGCCGCATGATACTGTATCGAACGCGTGGCCGCCGGAGTCTGAGGGTAATCACGATATGCCGCCTATTATCGAAATACAAAACCTGGTAAAAACCTATCCCGGCGTACGGGCCGTGGATGACGTGAGCCTCTCCATACGCCCCGGCATCTGCTTCGGCCTGCTCGGCCCGAACGGCGCAGGCAAGACCACGCTTATCGAGATCGTCGAAGGGATCCTGAAGCCGGATGGCGGCGCTACGCTGTACAAAGGCACGCCCGTCGGCGCCCGGTTCCGGAAAGAGGCGGGGATCCAGTTCCAGGTCACGTCGCTCCAGGAGTTCCTGACGGTCCGCGAAACGCTGCGGCTTTTTAAGAACCTCTACCCGCGCACGATGCCCTTCGACGAGGTCATCCGGCTTTTGAGCCTCGACGAATTCCTCGACCGCGATACGCGCAAACTTTCCGGGGGCCAGCGCCAGCGGCTGCTCATGGCCCTGGCGCTCGTGAACGACCCGGAGGTGCTCTTTCTCGACGAGCCGACGACCGGCCTCGACCCCCAGGCGCGCAGGAATTTCTGGGACCTCATCTCCCTGGTCCGCTCCAAAGGCAAGACCATCGTGCTGACGACCCATTACATGGACGAGGCCTACACGCTCTGCGACGAGATCGCCATCATGGACCGCGGCAGGATCATCGCGCAAGGCACACCGGAAAAACTTTTAAAGGAACATTTCGGCAACGTCATTCTGCAGTTCCCGGAAGAGGACGTGAACGGAAAGCTCGGCGGGCTGAGCCTCTGTACGGCGAAGCAGCCCGGCTGGTGCGAAATCCAGTCCCACGATGTGGATGACACCATCAGGACGCTGATGACCCGGGGCGTGTCGCTCAAGCGGATGAACATGCGCTCCTGGAGCCTCGAAGACCTGTTCATCGCCCTCACGGGCAAGGACCTGAGGTCGTAAATCAAAACACTCACCACGGAGACAATGAGAAACGAAAAAAAGCTTGGGTAACCACGGATGGACACGGTTAGAAGAAAAACCGAACCTTTAAGAAATTAAGATCGTCACTCCCGCTTGACGGGAGTCATTCTTACCTCGTAAGATTCGAGGAAAGGATTCCGGACAAGCAAGACTTTATGATTAAAAGGCAAGTCTATCTTAAGGTATATTTGAGTCTAGACGGACACAAATAAAACCGAAAGGAGACTTGCCATGAACAACATTAGCAAACTCGAT
Source organism: Nitrospirota bacterium (assembly GCA_963769335.1). Classification (GTDB taxonomy): domain Bacteria; phylum Nitrospirota; class UBA9217; order UBA9217; family UBA9217; genus JAJYKN01. The sequence goes on from CAVYLT010000056.1 coordinate 90,464, forward strand.
TTCACAGGTCAACATCTTTACATCGGCATGGACGTTCATAAGAAAAGTTGGAGCATCTGCATCTTGACAGATAAGTTTGAACATAAGACCTTTACCCAACCGCCGGATGTCGGCATACTTGTCGATTATCTGAAGCGCAATTTCCCTGGCGCGACGTATCATGCTGTCTACGAGGCGGGTTTCTCAGGCTTCTGGACGCATGATCGTCTGAGTGAACTGGGTGTTGACTGCATCGTTACAAATCCGGCCGACGTCCCCACGAAGGACAAGGAGCGAGCAGGCAAAACCGACCGGGTCGATTGCCGCAAACTTGCCCATTGTCTCAGAAGCAACCAACTTGACGGGATATATGTCCCTTCACGGACCGCTGTCGAGGACCGCAGTTTGCTTAGGACCCGTCGCAGTATGGTCAAGAAGCAGACCCGTTGCAAAAACCAGATAAAGTCCCTGCTCGCTTTTTACGGCATTCATATACCCGAGGAACTTGCTGAAAGCCGCTGGTCCAGAAAATTCATCAACTGGATCGATGAAATCCGCATGGAGAGGGCCAGCGGGAATTATTCTCTCAAGGCGTATCTCGACGAACTGAACCATATCCGCCGGATACTTGCCGAGTTGAACCGGAACATTCTGGCCCTTTCCCGCACTGATGACTACCGGGTCAACGTCTTGCTGTTAAGGACCGTGCCGGGGATCAGCACGCTGACTGCCATGACACTCCTAACGGAACTGAACAGCATGAGTCGTTTTTCGTCGCTCGATAAGCTGGCGAGCTATGTCGGCCTTATCCCCAACACGAACTCCAGCGGTGAAAAGAACAACACCACCGGCATCACCAACAGACGCAATCCTTCGCTACGGGGCATATTGATTGAAAGTGCTTGGGTCGCTGCCCGTAAAGACCCGACGCTGATAATGGCATTCGATAAGCTTAGTAAGCATATGACTAATACAAAGGCCATCGTTCATATAGCGCGAAAGCTTCTAAATCGCATCCGGTACGTCTTGAAGAACCAGCATGAGTACGTACTGGCGGTAGTACAATAAAAAGCCGGATTGTTTTATGGAGGTCAATCTCAATAACTTGTTTATCTGTGGGTAACGCTATGTCATTCCTGCAGCGGATCTCAGGATCGTGTCTGCTTTAGCTAGACTGCGAACCCACGCCTTTAAAACATAATCTAAGAAATGCAGCCTTCCTCCATGCGAAGAAGTGTCTGCTTATAGAAGATTGGTTTTGAAGATTGAGCTCTGCCATAAAACAAATCCAGAAAGAGTCCGTCTGCCACCAAAAGAAGACTTGACTTTTAACATAGAGGAATGACGTCAAATGAACTTGCTCAATTTTTACCGTGTTCATCCGTGGTTAACATAGTTGTGAGGTTTTTATGAAAAAATTTTTCGCCCTCCTGCACGCCAGGAACATGGAATTCATACGCGACAGGTCCTCCCTAAGCTGGAACGTCCTGTTCCCGCTGTTGCTCGTCCTGGGTTTTGCCTTTGTCTTTTCCGGCGACAACCAGTCGCTGTTCAAGGTCGGCGTCATCGGAGACACGTCCCGGCTCGCAAAATCGGAGCGGGACTTTTTCGACACCAAGTATGTCCAGTTCATACCCGAGGATGATCTCGATAAAGCCCTCGACAAGGTCGCGCATTTCCAGCTCGACATGCTCGTGGACGCACGTCCGGGCAGGCGCTACTGGATCAATGAGAACGCGCCCAACGGATACATTCTCGAACGCATGCTCCGGGGATCGAAGGGGCCGGCCTACGAGCGCCACACGGTCCAGGGCCGCCGGATCCGCTACGTGGACTGGGTCGTGCCGGGGGTCCTGGCCGTGAACATGATGTTTTCCTGCCTCTTCGGCGTAGGGTACGTGATCGTCCGGTACCGGAAGAACGGGTTTCTGAAGCGCCTCAAGGCGACGCCGCTCAATCCCTTCGAGTTCCTTTCCGCGCAGATGGTCTCGCGCCTCATCCTGATCCAGACCATCACGATCCTCGTGTACGCGGGCTGCAACTACTTCATCCATTTCCAGATGCGCGGCTCCTACGTAAACCTTTTTCTCGTTTCCCTCGTCGGCGCGGTCTGCCTTATCTCGCTGGGGCTCCTCGTCTCGGCGCGGATGTCGAGCGAAGAGCTGGCAGGGGGCATCCTGAACCTGCTCACCTGGCCCATGATGCTGCTCTCGGGCGTCTGGTTTTCGCTCGAAGGCACGAACCCGGTCGTCCAGAAGATAGCCCGGTTCCTGCCCCTTACGCACGTTGTTGATGCGGCCCGCGCAATCATGACCGAAGGCGCGGGGCTTGCCGCCATTGCCCCGCAGCTCACCATTCTCGGGATCATGGCCGCGGTCTTTCTCCTCGTCGGATCGTTCATCTTTCGATGGGAGTAGCATTTTTCGCGCTTTTTTGAGGTTGCCGGGTAATTTTCACTTGAATTTCGGGCAGAAGAAATTGTATCATTCGGGGCAAGCAATCGGGCGGATGAATTCGTCTTCTAAAAATACTGATCCTGCAACGGGAAGCCGGCGTCGTACTCAAGCGCGAGGAGGCGTTACGATCATGAAAAAAGCATGCCTTGGCCTGGTTTTCGGCTTAAGCCTGGTAGCAGTTGTTCTTGCCCGGCCGGCCCAGGCCGTACTCGGGGAACCCGCTGATTCGGTGGCAGCGGACCAAAGAGCCCTCTCCGCACTCCGGAGCGCAGCGACAACGACCCATGCCGACTACACAGTCCGGCAAATTGAGTCCGCTGCCGTCACTCTCCGGGAATACATTTCGCCGTCCGGCATCGTCTTCGCCGTCGCCTGGAATGGTCTGGTCAATCCGGATCTGACGCAGCTGCTCGGCTCTTATGCAGACGAATTTGAGCAGGCCCGGCAGCATGCGACCCGCAAACGCGGCAGGAGGTCCCGGCAAGTGAAAACAAACCGCGTGGTCGTGGAGACCTGGGGACACATGCGGGACCTGCAAGGCCGTGCTTACGTTCCTGCCTTGATCCCTTCAGGAGTGACCATCGATGAAATCAAATAAACTGCCCTTCGTTCTCCTGCTCCTGGTCCTGCTGGCAGGCTGCGGCAGTTCCGGTGGAGGATCGAGCACACCTCCTCCCCCTGCGCTCGCATCACTTGCGGTGACGCCCGCATCTTCGAGCATTCCCCTTGGGTTGACCGTGCAGTTTACCGCACGGGGGACGTACTCGAACGCAAACCCGCAGAACCTCACCGCATCGGTCACCTGGAGTTCATCGAATACCGCTGTCGCAACGATCGACAATGCGGCGGGCATGAATGGGTTGGCTACTTCCAAATCTCCGGGCACGACGACAATTACCGCAACGTCAGGTTCTGTTTCGGCCTTCACGACCCTGACGGTAACGGCCGCGCAACTTGTATCGATTGCGATTACGCCGGCGAACGTAAGCATACCGACGGGCACAACTCAGCAATATGCCGCCACAGGGACGTACTCGGACAATTCCGTACAGGATGCAACATCGTCGGCAACATGGAGTTCATCCTCAACAGCTGTAGCGACAATAAGTAATGCCACGAGTTCCATCGGCATAGTTACCTCAATCGCGGCGGGAACGACGATAATTACCGCTGCTCTGGGAAACGTCACAAGTTCGACCGCCCTGCTCGTAACCGGGGGGCCGACTACGGCTGCGGACAATGTACTTCCCATCACCGTGAACGGCTCGCTCTGCTCTGCAAACACTTCTGCCGGCTATCTTAACAAACCCTGCGTCAGCGTGACGGTCTGCACGCCCGGTTCCACAACAGAGTGTCAGACGATTGATGACATCCTCCTGGATACGGGCAGTTACGGATTAAGGATATTCGCCAATGCGGCGCCGAGCGGTTTGACCGTTACTCTGCCGGCAGTACCCGGCGGTTCAGGCACACTCGCCAATTGCGCCCAGTTTGCCGATTTATCGGCGGACTGGGGGCCGGTAAAATTGGCGGATGTTGTCCTGGGAAACGAGCGGGCAGCCAACGTTCCGATCCAGGTCATCGATGCCACCTTCGGAACCCCGACTTCATGTGGAACACCTGACGCAAATCCGGCCGCTGCCGGATTCAATGGAATTCTAGGAGTCGGCGTTCTTCCGCAGGATTGCGGTTCCGCATGTGTACCGGCTCCAAATAACCCAAACCAGGCAAACAATGGGATCTATTATTCCTGCAACGGAACAACCTGCACCGGGACTACAGCCCCCCTTGCAAATCAGGTCTCAAATCCCGTGGCCCTTCTCCCTCAGGACAATAACGGCGTCATCGTTCAGTTACCGAGCGTTCCTACAAGCGGTTCGCCGTCGGTCAACGGCATCCTCGTGCTCGGCATCGGGACACAAACGAACAACACGGCAACCGGCGTTACAAGGTATAATACCGACCGGTTCGGGCAAATCATTACGGTTCTCAATGGAACGGCTTACAGCAGCATCATTGACAGCGGTTCGAACGGCCTGTTTTTCACGCCGCCGTCGTCAGGCCAGCTCCCGACCTGCAGTTCTTCCTCTCAATTCTCATGGTTTTGTCCCGCAAACACAGTATCGCTTTCCGCGACCAATAAAGGCATCTCAGGATCGCCGAGCATTGATGCTTTCTTCCAAATCGGCAATTTCAACAGCCTTACGGCAGATCCCTCCCTTCATGTGTTTTCGAATATCGGCGGCTCCGCAACGCACCTGTTCGATTGGGGGCTCCCGTTTTATTTAGGACGGAATATTTATGTAGGAATTGAGGGAACAACCTCAAGCCTGGGAACGGGCCCCTACTTTGCCTACTGAGAAGGGGCGACAACAGCCAGACAAACTTTATAACCACAGGCGCCTGCGGCGCACACGGTAAAGAAGGGAACGACTGCTACCTTAAAAAACTGCTTCGGCCGTGTTCATCCGTGTGTCCCGGATTCACCGGGACCCGTGGTTACCTGCTTTCATTCTTACTCGAATCGAGGTCAAATTCATGACGTTATTGCAGATCCTGATACTCGCTGTCGTCCAGGGTGCGGCTGAACTTCTGCCAGTCTCCAGTTCCGCCCATGTCATCGTTGCGGAAAAATTGATGGGCCTCGATCCCACGAGTCCGGAAATGACGCTCCTCCTGGTGATGCTGCACACCGGAACGATGTTCGCGGTCATCTTCTACTTTTGGAAATCGTGGAAAAGAAGCTTCTTCGCGTCACGACAGGTTTTTTGGGAATCGGCGAAGCTCATCGTGATAGCAACCGGCTTGACGGGCGTTGTGGGCTTGTCGCTGAAATACATAATCGAGAAATTCTTCATGGCCGGCCATGCCCATGCTGAGATCGAACTGCTCTTCGGCAATCTGGCCATGATCTCCGTGTCCCTTGCCGTCGTGGGAATATTGATCATCATTGCAGGCTGGAGAAACCGCGGTATTGCCGGGGGGAATGGCTTAGGGGTAAAGGAATCCTCGATCATCGGCATCGTGCAGGGCATCTGCCTGCCCTTTCGCGGGTTCTCGCGTTCCGGAGCCACGATATCCTCGGGTCTCCTTCTCGGAGTCGCTAAAGCACGGGCCGAGGAGTTCAGCTTCGCACTCGCCGTTGTTCTGACGCCGCCCGTGATCGCACGGGAAGTCCTGCGACTGCTGAAGGCGCAACATGCGTCCGCGCTCAGCATCACGAGCTCTGCGGGACTTTTTTATCCGAGCCTTCTGGGCATGGTATTGAGTTTCGTTGCAGGACTTGCGGCGCTTCGCTGGCTTTCAAACTGGCTGGAGCACGGTCGCTGGCATTATTTCGGGATTTACTGCCTCTGTGCATCGCTTGTGGTTTTTCTGCTTCAGATAAGTATATAGGCGGCTTCGGGTGTAAAGCATACTCGCATCCCGGAACTTGACTCAAAATTTAAATTCCTGATTCGCGTGATGGCGCCGCTCCTGTTTCCGCTGCCTTTGCGTCGCTCACGTAATTCTCTTCCAAAAGCCGCCTGTTGATGTCGATGGCTGCGACGGCCCCTTCACCCGCGGCAATCACGACCTGGTCCTGACCGGTATTGAGCGGCCCCACGATGTAAAGCCCCCGCAGGGACGATTCATACGCTGTCGTGACGACGTATTTGAACCCGAGAGCGTCTTTTTTCAGCCCCAAGCCCGCCAAAAACTCATCGTTTAATTTGATGCCGAAGGATGCCATGATCGCCTGACAGGGTACGCGCTCCCCGCTTTTCAGTTCAAGGGCTTCCATTTCCCGCTCGCCGATGATCCGCACAGGATCAGCGGCCGCCACCTTGATCCCCTCTTCATCCAGCACTTCCTCGGCAGAATCCGGCAGGCTCAGCCGGTAGGGAACAACGGTAAGGTCCTTCGTAAACATCTGCTTCATGCTCAAAGCGATATTCACGATCCCGAGATGGTCTCCCAGCACGACGGTCCGCTTTCCCGTGGTCCTGTATCCGTCGCAATCAATACAGGTAAAGTAACTGATGCCCAGAAAGCGGTAGACATTCTCGATCGGAGGAAGGATATCGTAGACGCCTGACGCCGCGATGACATAACGGGACCGGTAAGCGCCGTCCGTGGTCGTGACGATGAACGTCTCATCTTTCCGTACAGTCGCAACGAGCTTCCGTTCGATCCGCACCTTGAAGCTTCTCGCCTGCTCCATGCCGCGCTCGATGATTTCGCTTCCCGCTATTTCCCGGTGCGAAAGAACATTTTCAATCTTCTGCGCGTGCCATGTCCTCCCGCCGCTGCGGTCAAGCAGCAGCACGTCCCTGTTGTACCTGCCGAGATAGATCGCGGCTTGCAGGCCTCCGGGCCCGGCGCCGATAATGACGCAGTCATACACCTGGTCGTTCATCCCACTCTCCCCGTCGGGCTACGGTCTCTCATACGCCGCAATGGTCAATCGTTCCATCAAGGGTACGCGGCAGGGGACGTTGTTCTTGCGCAACCGCGAGGCATGCTGCTGCTTTACCCGTGCGAAACCGGGATTGGTGAAATAGCTCGCATAGTGCGTTGCATATACCCTTTTCAACGGCGAGTGGGACAGGAGGTGTTTCACGATCGACGAGCCGATCCCTTTCCGCCTGCTGTCTTCGAAGAGGGAGACGCATCCGTCCTCCTGTTCTCTTTTCATGATTCCAAAGCCTATGATGCGCTCGTCTTCCGCCGCGATCACGACGTCGACATCGGCAAGGTTTTCATTCTTTCCGTGTTTGTTGAGATATTCTTCTACCCGGACCCGGTCCGTGTCGGTCGCGTGCCGGATAATGACCATCTTATCAGTGATGCTCGATATGCCTGTTTTTCGCGGGTCTGACATACTGGCCTCCTTCTTCCCGGAGTGCTGCTTTTATGCCCTGCAGGAAATACAAAACCGGCATTCGGATGAGAGACGAAAGCCGCTCTGGGGCACTCCCCCTCTCTGGTTCTTTATGCCGGTTTCCCCCCGGGAGTTTCCTCACATCACACGACATCCGGTTTTATCGGGACAATTCCTGTCTTATTTTAGGATATCACCAGGTCTGAATCCTGTCAAGGAGGGAGGGGGATAGAGCGGGGCGAAGAGAATTCGCCGCATATTTTGAACCATCAAAAGACCGGGAGGAAGGAGCAGAAAGGGTTTTCCTTTTCCCGGCCGGACCCGCCTCAGGATGGTTTCCAAAAGGTCTGCTGATATTTTTTCTCCACAAAGGTCTCTATTGCCGCTTTGACCTCGGGTGCAAGTTCAATAAATTTGATGCCGTACCGGTAAAGGGACTTTTGAGCGGGCTGTTTGAGGGCCCTGACCACTTCGCCGTGCGCCACGAGCTGCCTGGAGTCGGGAAGGAAGAACGAACATGCCAAACGATCGCCTTTTGCAAAAGTCCGCTCCGTTTCGAGCAGCAGGCCCGAGGTACTGATGTTCTCTGATCGGCAGAAAAAGGCCTTGTCCCTGCTGTTCCCCTCGATGTTCACGCTCAGGAGGACCCGAAAGGCGCCCCGCCAGGAAATGTCCATGAGCTGCTGAGCCTTTTCCATGAGTTGCCGCGCATCAAAGGGGGGCGTCAGTACGGCGTTCGGACTGCAACGCGATACCTGCTCGCGGTCTGCCGCGCTGTCTCCGCACAGCAGGAGGAGGGAGACCCGGCGCAAACGTTCATCTTTCCTGATCGCAGAGCACAACTGTTCGCTGCTCATTCCAGTAGTGTTGAGCTGTGCAATGATGAGATTGACGTTCTCTGCCTGGTGGATGGCCAGGATTTCTTCATTCGTGGCAGCGCTAAAAACCTTCACGTCCGACCTTCGCAGAATGCCCTCTTCTTTGCCCAGCAATGATTTAACCCCATTGCCGATTACAATTTTTTTCATGGACGTCACATACCCTCCTCATGTGCAAAACTCTTGTATAGGGATATTATGCCAAAAATCCCGGCACTACGTCAAATATTCTTAGACATCAACAGAAAGGTTCCGGCCCGTCCCCCGCTATGGGACGGTAAAGAACTCAGGCGTTCCGGTTCGACGATATCACCGTCCCCAAACGCGACTGACCGTGTCGATGGTTGAAATACACGCGAGCGGCTTGTTCGGAAAGAAAATGAGGGTAATAAAAAGGGTAAGAATGGCAAAGATACCGGGAGATGCATAAAAGAACATTATCATCGAAAAAACAGCATGTCAATGTAGTTTTACAGGACTCGTAAAAAAAATATTTTCAGTTGCCTCGGTTTTTTTTAAAGTTTCAGAACCAGATTTCCGATAAGTCTAACAGAATTTTGAATGGGGCGTTCTGCTTGTGACTTCTGATTTAGACTTCAACAACGAACGGCAAAAACCGCATTTTATTTTCACGTTTTTCCCATTTATCAAATTCACCGCTTCCGGCAAACTGCGTGAAAAAGCCCATCCTCTCATGAGTATTGAGAAGAGGCGCCACCGCTCTATTTTACTTCAAGAATACCGGGTACGATAACGCTGCGTGAAAAAATACGCGCATGAAGGAGATACGGTTGAATGAATAAAATGAACTGCTGGGAATTCAAACGATGCGGACGCGAGATGGGAGGGCATAACAAGGCCCTCAAACCCTGCCCTGCCGCCATGACGAAAGAACTGCATAAGACGCACGGCGGCACCCACGCTGGACGGGCGTGCTGGATCGTTGCCGGCACCATGTGCGGCGGGGAGCCGCAAGGCACGTTCGCCCAGAAGTATCGGAATTGCGAGAAATGTGACTTCTATCATAAGGTCAGGGAGGAGGGAGTGAACTTTCTCCTTTCCGTGGTTCTCATCAATAAGATGACCGGGATGGTCCTGAACGCTTCCTCTCCGCTCCCGGAGAAATGAGCCGCTCCCAGCGTTTTGTCTCACCCTGCACTGTCTCGAAAAAAGGGGAGACAGCGGGGTGCGAAAAGGATCCCGTAAACCCGAGTTCCGGTCTTCCCGATCAGGAAGTCAATTTGCTCATCAATTCATCGACCAGTGCAACCTGTGCGGGATGCAGCTTCTCTTTCGCCTCGTCAATCCCGAACCATCCTGCCCGGTCCACTTCCGGAAACTCCTGCGTGGTGCCCGACCGGGGCGGCCATTCAAGCGAGAAAGTGTTGCTTCTGATCGTTTCCGCGTTGCAGCCTCCCTTTGCTGCCCAGGCTATGACGGTCTTGCCGCCCTTCTGTGTCACGGGGGTGAGCGGAATAAAATCGCCGGCAGGTCTGCATCCGGTCTCCTCTTCGAATTCTCTGAGTGCGGCATCAAGGGGGTCCTCGCCCGCGTCGATCTCGCCCTTGGGAATGGACCAGATGCCCGCGTCCTTCTTGGCAAAGAAGGGACCGCCGGGATGGATGAGAAAAACATGGAGAATATTGTTCTCTCTTCTATAGAGCAGTATGCCTGCGCTGGTTTTTGACATGGTCGGAATCAGGAGCACAAAGAAAAAGAGAGCGGGCCCCTTCAGAATATCGTGCTCCGAAAAATATTACTTCATTGTATCACACAAATCGATTTCCTGTCTTTACAGATCCCTTTGATGCTATTATAATTTGTTCATCCTTCCCCGGGAGGTTAAAAAGCAATGAAGAACAGGGCGGTCCCGATCGTAGGAAACTGGCCTGGGTCTCAAACCGGAGCACGCAGGAGACGGACATCTTCATCGTTGATTGGGAAGAGTAGGCTGATCGGCGCTAAAACGCGACCTGCGACGCCAGGAGAGGAATTCAATCATGAGAAAAACCGCTTATGCCCTGTTCATGTTTCTTGTTGTTGTTCTTCTCCCCCTTCCCCTCCTGGCCCAGGAAGGCTTCACGAACCACGACCTCAATGTCACGCTGGCCCCGAACGAGCGGCATTTGACCGTTATCGACACGATCACCGTGCCGAAAAACTTTTCGCAGGAGTTTACCTTCCTCCTCCACAGCGGGCTTCATCCGTCATCAACCTCGCCCATCGTGCAAATCGAGAGACTGGGAGAAAAGGACGGCGCGGTCCCGCTTGAATCGTTCAAAGTCATCCTTCCTGCCGGCCTTCGCACCTTCACGGTCGCCTATGCAGGGAGCATTTATGAATCGCCTGAGAGCAGCGGCAAGGGACAGGCGCGCGGGTTCGGGGAAACCTCGGGCATCGTCTTTGAAAACGGCGTTTTTCTTTCCCGGTCCTCATCGTGGTATCCCGATCTCGGTCCGGGTCTGGTGACCTTCACCATGGAAGTCCAAATGCCTCCCGGCTGGGACGCGGTCAGCCAGGGAGAGCGCACTCGCCACGACCAGGGCGGAAACATGGACTTTGTCCACTGGCAATCGCCGGAACCGCAGGAAGATATTTATCTCGTGGCCAACCGGTTCTACGAGTACTCCAAGCCTGCGGGCCGGGTTCTCGCCATGGCGTTCCTGCGCACGCCCGATCAGGCGCTCGCGGAGAAGTATCTTGATGCCACGGCGCGGTATCTCGACCTGTACAGCAGGCTCATCGGCCCCTACCCGTACCAGAAATTCGCCCTGGTCGAAAATTTCTGGGAGACGGGCTACGGCATGCCGTCGTTCACTCTCCTGGGGCCCACGGTCATACGCCTTCCCTTCATCATCAACACGTCCTATCCTCACGAAATCCTGCACAACTGGTGGGGCAACAGCGTCTATCCCGACTATGAAGAGGGCAACTGGTCGGAGGGACTGACCGCTTATCTCGCGGACCATCTCATGAAGGAACAGCAGGGCGAAGGCAAAGAATACCGCATGACCACACTCCAGAAGTATGCCGATTACGTGCTCGGGGGCAAGGACTTCCCGCTCTCGCAGTTCCGGTCGCGCCACAGCCCGTCAACGGAAGCCGTCGGCTACGGCAAAGGGCTCATGTTCTTTCACATGCTGCGGCAGGAGCTCGGCGACGCTGCGTTCAAGCAGGGCCTTCGGGAATTCTATAAAGACTACCAATTCCAGTACGCAACCTTCAGCAACCTCCGCACCAGTTTAGAGGCCGAGTCCGGGCAGGACCTGAAGCAGGAATTCGATCAATGGGTGTTCCGCACCGGCGCACCCCGGTTGAAGATCGGCTCGACGAAGGTTTCGTCTGAAGGCAAAAAGTTTATTTTGACCCTGCAGCTGGAGCAGACCCAACCCGGGGACGCCTACCGTCTGCGCGTACTCGTTGCCGTGACGCTGGACGGACAGGAGCGGGCATATCAGACCGTCATCGAGATGAAGGGCATGCGGTCAGCGCTCACGATCACGGTAGATGCGCGGCCGCGCCGGGTCGATGTGGACCCGGAATTCGACGTCTTCCGCAGACTCGACCGGCTGGAAACGCCGCCGTCCATCTCCCAGGCCCTGGGCGCGCGAAGAATGCTTATCATCATTCCCGATACGATCGATACCGATCTTTTGAGCGACTATCGAGCCTTTGCAAAGGCCCTTGCGGGCTCCGGTCCCGATGAGGCTGTCATAAAACTCGACTCGGACGTCCTAGACCTTCCGCGGGACCGCGCAGTTGCGGTCATCGGCTGGGAGAACCGCTTTGCGAACAGCGTGGCCGGTCTTCTGTCCCGTTACGGCGTGGCCGTCAGCCGGGACACCATCAGGATCGGGAAGGAATCAGCCCGGAGAAAAAACCATGCGATCGTGCTCTCCGCGCGGACCGCGCAAGACAGTGATTTTTCGCTTCTCTTCATCGCCTCCGATCTGCCCGAAGCCTTGCCGGGCCTGGCCCGGAAACTGCCCCACTATCACAAATACAGCTACCTCGTTTTTAAGGGGAAAGGGCCCGAGAACACCCTCAAAGGCACATGGCCGGTCGGCAATTCTCCTCTGACCGTTTTCCTTCCCAACGCCAAAGGGAAAAGGGACAAAATCGGAATGGCCAGGCTTGCCCCGCGCGAGCCGCTCGCCGCCCTTGCACCGGTATTCTCCACAGAAGGGATGATGAGCGCCATTCGCTTCCTGTCGAGCGATGAGCTTGAGGGCCGCGGCTTCGGCTCTCCCGGGCTCGACCAGGCCGCGGACTTCATTGCGCAAAAATTCAAGGAAGCGGGTCTTGTGCCGGGGGGCGATAGGGAAGGCAGCTGGTTCCAGACCTGGGAAGACAACGGGGGCGATCCTTTGCAAAAGGCGATCATGAAGAACGTTATCGGCATCATCCCGGGGAGAAAGCCGGCGCTCAAAGAACAAAGCGTTGTCATCGGGGCGCATTACGACCACCTGGGACGGGGCTGGCCGGAAACGAGGGACAAGGTCAAGGGGAACATTCACCCCGGAGCCGACGATAACGCAAGCGGCGTCGCGGTGATGCTCGAACTCGCTCGTCTGTTTGCAAAGCAAACGAAGCCGGACCGGACGATCGTGTTCATCGCCTTTACCGGGGAGGAAGCAGGGAGGCGCGGATCGACCTATTATGTTGCGAACGAGAAACGCTGGCCGATGTCAGGCTGCATCGGCATGGTCAACCTCGACATGGTAGGCAGGCTCGGAAAACGCAAATTGCTCGTTCTCGGGACAGACTCGGCAAAAGAATGGGTGAATATTTTCCGGGGAGCGGGATTCGTTACCGGCGTCGGCATCGAGACAGCGGCCGGGGAGCTCGATTCGGGCGACCAGAAAAGCTTTCAGGACGCGGGGGTGCCCGCGGTCCAGCTTTTCTCCGGCCCTCACCTCGATTACCACCGGTCCAGCGATAGTGCCGATAAAATCGACAGCGCAGGCCTTTCGAAGGTGGCGGCAGTGGCAAAAGAAGCAGTCGCATATCTTGCTTCACGGGAACTGCCGTTGACCGCAACTACGAAGCCCGCAATAAGTACCGTTCCGACTTCCACAACCGGCCGCACGGTGACTCTCGGTGTTATCCCGGACTTTGGCTACAATGGGAAAGGGCTGAGACTTTCGGGTGTGATGAAGGATTCTCCGGCAGAAGCTGCCGGCCTGAAGGAAGGCGACGTGATCGTACAGATGAAAGGGTCGCCTGTCGAGAACCTGAGGGATCTATCCGACATTCTGAAAACCTCACAACCAGGAGACAGGATCCCGATCACCTTTAGGCGAGGTGAAAAGGAATCTGTCGTGGAAGCCGTATTACAGGAGCGGTAAGACAGTCATCCTGTCGCAGGTATTCCATGCGCATCGTGATACTGATGCCGGGCTGCAAATTGCACTTTTTGCTCTCCTCCCCTGAACCATGTTCATTGCAGATCTTTGCCCGGCTATTTCCTTTTATTCTTTCGTTTTTGAGGTATAATGTGCAACAGAACGAACGTACTGAGGAATGCTCTTGTCATACAAAGGTCTCTTTTTTTTCAAATCATGTTTCCCCATGAAAGCGCGAAGGCCATAATGCCGAAAGCATCTCATCGCCGAAAAACGCAGGCCACATCCTTTCTCGAGCTCACGCCGCTGAAGATAGCACTGGTCTACACCTTGCTCGGCGGTACCTGGATATTCTTTTCCGATTCTCTTGTCAATGCATTCGTGCATGACCCGACAACCATCACTCATATCGCCATAGTAAAGGGATGGGTCTACGTGGGTGTTACTGCATACATCCTCTTCCTCTTGGTCCGGCGCTTCGAGCAAACGCATCTTGCCAGCGAACACCAGTATAAAGCACTGCTGGAACAGGCATCAGAAGGCATCTTTATATTTGACCTGGAGGGGAACTTCCTGACCGTGAATACACGGGGATGCGAAATGCTCGGTTATACGGAAACGGAACTCTTGAACCTGAATATCAGGGAAGCTTTCCCACCCGAGGATATTCTTGCAAAGCCCCTTCGATTTGAAGAGATGCGTGCCGGCAAGTCCATTTTGAGCGATCGGCGGCTTCGGCGCAAGGACGGGGCGCTCTTCCCGGTCGAGATCAGCGGGAAGATGCTGAAAGACGGCCGGTTCCTGGCGATCGTGCGCGATGTGAGCGAACACCGGAAAAAAGATGATATGCTTGCCCGGCGGAGCCGCGAGCTTGAACTGCTGTTAAACAGCAACCGGCAGATCAATACGGTCCTCGAAATCCCGGTGGTTCTCCGCACCCTGGTGAATACGGCCCTCTCCCTGACGGGTGCGACGTCGGGATTGGCAGGCATGATGATGAACGGCAAAATGGTCTTTAAGGAATATAACCAGCGGGGCGAGATCGTCCCCTTCGAGTACACGTACAAACCCGGCGAGGGCGTTCCCGGCTGGATCATGCAGTCGGGGAAATCCTATATTTCGAATGATGCAGAGCACGATGCCGTCGTGACCCCCGAGATCCGGGAGAAACTGGGATTTTACAACTTCGCCGGCGCCCCGATTTTCACCCGGAACGGAAAGCTCCTCGGTTGTTTCATTATTCACGACATGGCGGACCGGCAACCCTTCACCGAGCAGCATGTGGAAATACTCGAGGGTCTGGCCGCTGGCGCGGCAGTGGCCATAGAAAATGCCCAACTCCTGGCCGCGCAGCGGCGTGTGGAAGCGTCGCTGCGCGAGGGAGAAAAAAAGTTCAGAATGCTGGCCGAAACCGCAGCAGCGGCTATTTTCATATACCAGGGCGCATCATTACGCTACTTCAATGCTACGACGGAAAAAATGACCGGCTACACCCGTGACGAACTGCTTGGCATGAATATTATGAACATCGTCCACCCGGCATATCATCACCTGGTAAGCGCGCGCCGCGCCGCGCGGCGGTCTGATAAACTCTCCTCCCGGTATGAGTTCAAGATCGTGACGAAGACCCACGAGGAGCGCTGGGTGGACTTCACCTCGGGGCCCATCGAATTCGACGGACGGCCCGCGGCGCTCGGGACCGCCTACGACATAACGGAACGCAAGAAACTCGAAGAGCAGTTCCGGCAGTCCCATAAAATGGAAGCGGTCGGACTGCTGGCCGGGGGCGTGGCCCATGACTTCAACAACATCCTCACCGCGATCATCGGCTACGGAAACCTCGTGAAAATGAAGCTCGGTGCCGACGATCCGGTACACAACTATGTCGATCAGATCCTTTCCGCGTCGGAACGCGCCGCCAGTCTCACCCACAGCCTCCTCGCCTTCAGCAGG
This sequence comes from Nitrospirota bacterium, assembly GCA_963769335.1. Classification (GTDB taxonomy): domain Bacteria; phylum Nitrospirota; class UBA9217; order UBA9217; family UBA9217; genus JAJYKN01. The sequence continues at coordinate 105,939 of CAVYLT010000056.1, forward strand.
AAACAGATCATCAATCCCCAGCCGGTGAACATCAACGAGATCATTGTCGGCGTCGGCAAACTTCTCGTCCGGCTCATCGGAGAAGATATCGAGCTCAAGATGGACCTCGAAGGACGGGATTTGATGGTCCTGGCGGATACGGGGCAGCTTGAGCAGGTCCTCATGAACCTCGCCACCAACGCACGGGACGCCATGAGCGAAGGCGGCACGCTGACCATTAAAACGGAGCGGGTCGAGCTTGACCAGAAGTTCATCACGAATCACGGCTTCGGAAGCGTGGGGAAGTTCGCCCTCCTTACCGTTGCGGACTCCGGGGCCGGCATGGACGGAATGACCCAGGCGAGGATCTTCGAGCCCTTTTTTACGACCAAGGAAATGGGAAAAGGCACGGGGCTCGGCCTGTCGATGGCCTACGGGATCGTCAAACAGCATGATGGATATATCACCGTGTACAGCGAGCCGGGCATGGGCACGACCTTCGAAATCTATCTGCCCCTGGTGCAATCATCGGTGAAAGAGGCCGAAGCAGCGAAACCGGTGGAAGCCCTCGGCGGCAAGGAAACGGTGCTCGTGGCCGAGGATAACGAGTCGGTCAGAAACTTTGCCAAGACTCTCCTTACGGACGCGGGGTACACGGTCCTGTGCGCGTCCGACGGCCGGGAGGCGCTGGAAATATTTTTTGAAAATGAAGACCGGATCCATCTGCTCATTTTCGATGTGATCATGCCGAAGATGAACGGGAAGGACGCTTTTGAGGAAATCCGGACGTTCCGCCCTGATGTGAAGGTGCTTTTCATGAGCGGATATGCGGCAGACATTTTTGAGAAAAAAAACATTCCCGAGCAGAACCTGAACCTCGTTGCAAAACCCATTTCCCCGACGAACTTCCTGATGAGAGTGCGGGAAACGCTGGACAGCTGATCAGGCATGGCTTTCCCGGGAGTCTCCGGCAAACGACAGGCCCCCACAGCCGCGTTTTCGGCGGGCTCTGCACTCCCGCATGGCGAAAGCATTCTCAACTTCTCATCGGCAACCGCATACTCAATCTTCGGATCATCCCGGACCCCGGCAACCGGGACAGGATCGCAGAGGCAAGTGGTCTCGTAAGGCAACCCATGATATATCTGCGCTCGACTGCTTTTTTCAGTGCAACGACCCATGAGCCGGAAAAGACCCTGTCCCCTTGTGAATAGATCCCCCTGTCCCCGCCCAGCGAGATGAGCTGCGGCCTGCTTTTCGGCGTATACCGGACAGGGGCCCGGCCGCTGATACTGTTTGCTATATTCAACGCGGCTACCTTCGCCTGGTCCTGCGCATGGGAGGCAAGCCTCTGCAACGGCAGCACGGTCCCGTCTGCGTTGAAGATGCTGACCGCGTCCCCGACGCCGTAAATCCGGTCATCGTCGGGCGAATAAAGGCGGTCCGTGACCGTGAGCCATCCCCGCGCGTCCTTCTGCAAGCGGACCTCGCTCAGCATTTTCGGCGGTTGGATGCCGCCGGTCCAGACAAGGACCGAAACTTCCCGTTGCTCTCCGTTGTCGAGCACCACGCCGTCTTTTCGGACATCGACAATAGTGTGACCCGTCGTAATGTTCACTCCCTTCGTTCGCAGGTACTGTTCGGCTAGCTCCTGCGCTTGTGACGGGAAGCCCGTAAGCAGACGTTCCCTCCCTTCAATAAGGTCGATCGAAACCGTTCCCGTCTTCAAATCGCTTTCCCTGCCCTGCCCTCTGATCAGGTCGAGCAGCTCTCCCGCAGCTTCAACGCCTTCCGTGCCACCGCCGGCCAGAACGATGCGGCAGGGAAGGAGAGGATCTTCGAGCAGTCGTTCGACCTCCGTCTTAATGCGGGCGGCATCATCGGGCCGGCGAAAACAGAAGGAGAACTCTTCCGCACCCGGGATCCCGAAAAAGTTGTTTTCAGCACCAATACCGAGGACCAGGTAGTCGTACTTGAGCGTCCTGTCGCGGCAGAGGACCTCATTATTTTCCCTGTTGAACGAAAGGACGTCGCTTTGCTCAAACCGGATTCCTGCGGGTCCGAGCATGGCGGCAAAGGGGATGCGGATGCTTTCGGCCGTGGTTTTCCCGGAAACGATCTCGTGGATAGAAGGTATGAAGAAGTGATAGTCGTTCCTGTCTACGAGCGTTATCGTGCAGGAAGACCCTAAAAGTTCCCGCAGCGAGAATGCCGCCTCGAGACCGCCAAAACCGCCGCCGATGATGACCATCTGGCGCTCCATATTTTCTCCTTGCTTGAATAATCGTAAGCTCACATTCGACCTGGAGCACTCAGATTTCCCTGTTAATAGATAATCCTAAAAAAAGCATTTGATCCTGATAAAAGCTGATAAGAAGCGGATCAGAGCTGATAATTCAAAAAAAGAAGCTTTTCTTTTTTGGCGAGGCTTCAAGTTCGATCTTTATCTGCATTTATCCGACGTTAATCCGATTTTTCAGTGTCCAAATGCTCTTTCTAGGATAATCCGGGTTGTCCCTGTTCATCCACGGTCGAATGCTTTTCCCGGGTCAGAAAAACGCCCGCAGCTTCACGGCGAGATCCTCGGGCGGGTTGATGATCAGTTCTGTCTGAAGCATCTTCTGAAGAAAATAGTCGTCGTTCCGGTAATTGGGGTAGAGGTTCTGCCGGTTGATTATTTTGAAAACGCAGCGAAGTCCCTCGCCTGACTGCGGCTGCCGGACACCGTAGAGCGAGTAATTGAAGCTCAAGTACCCAAGGCTTTCGTAGAACGCCAGGACCTTCGAGATCCCCGTTGCGAGGGATTGGATATCCGCATCGGAAAGGATCGCCGGATCGCTCTCGGTCCCATGCACGGCGATCACCTCGTTACTTCCGAGGGGAGAAAAAGCGGTCATCCAATGCCAGTTCCCCTCTTGCGCGACAAAGCGCACGCCGCGTTTCTTCTCTTCTTCGATCAGATCGGCATGATAGACCGCATCGTTTCGTTTGTGGTAGGACCTGCAGGCCTCGATCATCCGGGCCTGGTAGGAATAGGCCGCCGGCGTTACCAGGATCTGCAAATGCGGATGGACCAGGCTGGCGCCGCCGGGGAAAAGATAATTTGCGTTGATTGTCGAGAACTGCACTGATTGATCGCTGCGGTACACGGCTTTTAAAAAATCGCGTCCTGCCGTAAATCCGTTTCCGACGATCTCCGGCGTGAACTCCGACAGTTTCAAAAAATGGGCCGCACACAACGCCGCGACGGCATGGTACTTCCCGATCGCAAAGAGGTTGGGAAACAAGAGCGCTTCGCCCCGTCGGATGCGTCCTTCCGGGACGAGCGCGGGTGGGTACTTCGGCGTAATTTTCTCGATCCGGTCAGGACAAAAAATGCAGGTTTTAGCGCTCTCCTCGACGAGGCTGCGGACCAGCTCCGGGTCATTGTCTCCGAAGAACGCCTTTGCTTTGTCCCGGAGAAAAGGGTTATAGGCGCTCGTGTCCCCCAGGAGCGGGTCCTTGCGCACCTCCACTTTGTGGGTGTCCTCGGTAAAATCATTCTGAGGATTCAGGATCGTGAAGCAGGATTCAGCAGTCTCGAATGCTATCTTCGCCATTGTTACTCCCCTTCACCCATCATGGCTTGCCATTCCCCGCAAAACAGTTCGGGATTGCGGAGACAGCGACGGGCGGGTGCTTCCCACGGCGACCGGCGCACCGCCGTGCAAGCTTCAACGACGTTACTTTTTCATCTCCATCTCCGTCAGCGCTTTCTGGACCTTCAGCATTCTGACATGCATCTTCTCCATTTCTCTGTCAGTCATGCCACGGCCCATCATGTTGGACATGTTCATCATTTCATTCGACAGATCTTTCATCAGGACCGACATCTTCTTCATTTTTTCGGGGTTCCTGTCTTTCATCATCCCCGCAATTTGCGTTATCATGCCCGACAGGTCGTTCATCTGGGACGACATATCGCCCATCAGATGATCGACAGCCGTCGGGCCTTTTTGCTCCATCATCCTGTCCCTCTGCGCGAAGGAGAACGAAGCGATTACCAGTGTGGCGATGACTGCAGTTGATAGGGCGGCGGCGTATCTCATACCTATTCCTCCTTGGGGGTAGTCAAGTCATGAAACGTCGTGGACGTCCGGATTGTGTGATCGAGGACCCGTTGTTCAACGAACAACGAAACGTTTTGAGCTGCATCATCTCAGAACGTCATGCCGAATCCGGCTGCTCTTTTGCGAGAATGCCCGTGATTTGCGATCAGGTGTGTGTGCTAGTGCTGAATTGATTATAGAGTAATTAAAGCATCACCCGCACTAAAGTCAAGGGCGGCAGGAAGTTTCCCCGGCTGACGTGATGCCGTTATTCGTAAGTGACCAGCATTGATTCCTTGATCTTTTGTGCCTTTTCCCTGTTGATCAGTCTTTCAACTATGGCGAGACCGAAGGTAAGCGCCGTGCCTGCGCCCCTGCTGGTCAGCACATTGCCGTCAACGACAACCGACTTTTCTTCATACCGCGCGTCGCCCAGCTTGTCCCTGTACGACGGGTAGGAGGTCGCTCGTTTTCCCGCAAGCACGCCGGCATTCGCGAGAACGTAGGGGGCTGCGCAGAATGGCGCCGGTGAGTTTGCCTTTCTCCGAAAAACTTTTGATCAAAGCTTTCACCCGGGGATCTGCGTTCAGGTTGTCCGAGCCCGGCTGGCCGCCGGGAAGGACGATCATGTCGAAGGCATCGGCCTTGATGGTGTCGATGACCGTATCAGGGACGACCCTCACCTTACGAGCGCTGGCAATGGGACCGCTGTGCAGGCCGGCCACGACCGTGTCGATCTCTGCCCGCCGCAGCACATCGATAACGGCAACGGCCTCCACTTCCTCAAACCCGTCTGCAAGAATAACGACAACCCTCGGCATAGACGCCTCCCCGTGATTTGCATGGTATCGGGAATAAAAAATAATTATAACCCCTTCCCGGCAATTCAGCAACCCGGCCGAAAAAAGAATTTGACATTTGCCGGCTTGTTGATTATAACCGACCTGCGGCTCATTCACGCCGCACGCACAAGGAGGAGCTGATGCCGATTCATATCAAAGCCCCGGCCCGTATAGCTGCCGCAGGAAACAAGACCAAGATAATCGAAGAGTTTATCGGCCGAGCGAATTCGGAAACGCAGGTCCTGAGCATTGCACGCATGAACAGCCCCACGGGATGGAGCGAGCCGGGCCAGACCCCGGATTTCGATGAGTACTCGATTGTGCTCCGGGGCATGCTTCGCGTGAATACGAAGCAGAGAGCACTTGACGTCCGCGAAAACGAGGCCGTTATTTGCCGCTCAGGAGAATGGGTGCAATACAGCACACCGGAAACCGGCGGTGCGGAGTATATTGCGGTCTGCATGCCTGCCTTCTCCCCCGAACACGTTCACCGGGAGGGATGACGTTTTTGCGGAAGCTGTCATTCCGTGGACTCCTGCCTTTCGCTATTCAATACGCCGTGGTTGACCGTCCGGCGATGGTGTTTGTTCGTGAAGGTATAATATATTGTAGCACTATTTACGGGGCATGCCTGCAGAGGAACTTGCGGAAAATGTTGAGGAAGAAAACTGCAGGGAAGCAGAGCGCGGAGGGCTGGCTTACAAATTCAGGTCAGGCAGGGGATGGCGGATGAAATATCCCTGTGCGAAGTCGATGCCCGCAGCCCGGACCTGGTCCAGGATCAACTGGGATTCAACGCTTTCAGCGATCGTTTTTATCCCGAGTTCTCCCGCAAGGCTGGCTATGTTCGACACGATGGCCTTTTCCATCACACTGTTCTCGCCGCTCATGCTTTTGATGAATTCCCCGTCCACTTTGAGGTAGTCGACTTTGAACGTTTTAATGTACTGGAAGGATGAGTAGCCGGCCCCGAAATCATCGATGGCAAGCTGAAAGCCGTCGTCCTTAAGGCCGTGGACGATCTTTTCCACGCGGCTCATTTTTTTTACCGTGTCCCGTTCCGTGATTTCAAAGACGAGCTGCTGCGGTTCGATGCGGTAATAGTTCATGAAACCGCGCATCGTGGGCATGAATTCGTTCATTACCAGCGCCTTCGGCGACAGGTTGAAGAAAAGCTTGCCTTGATACCCGTGCCGCTTCACCGCATCCAAGGCCTATTCGATGAGAAGATAGTCGATTTTCCCGATGGCCCCCATCCCTTCGGCTTCTTCTATGAAATCGGCCGCGGAAACGATCCGATCGGGCATGACAATCCTGGTCAAGACCTCATAGGCCATGACCGTTTTGGTCTCGACGCCGACAATGGGCTGGAAGAAGGGAACAATGCGCTTCAGTCTGATCGACTCCATGATGAATATGCTCTTTTGGCCCGCACTCTTGAGTACATCGATGCTCAGATCATCGCTGGGGAGGCCGATCCGGTCTTTCCCGGAGAACTTGGCCTGGCGCAGCATGGAGTCTGCAACTTGAAAGAGGGTCGGCGCGTCCAGCGCATGGTCCGGATAGACCGCGAGGCCGATTGACAGCGTGTTGACGGCCAGAACGCCGCTGGGAAGGCGGAACGCATAATCCCTGACGCTCTCGTGGAGCCGCTTGGCCACGACGTATGCTTGGGACTCGTCGCAGACCGGAAGGACTGCGGCAAAATTATCGCCGCCGTACCGGGCTGCGATATCGCCCTTGCGGATGGCTGCTTTCAACAGCGTCGAGAACTCGCAAAGATAGGAATCCCCCGCCTCGTGGCCGTGAAGTTCGTTGATATTCTTGAAATTGTCAAGATCGACGAGCATGATCGAGAAGCTGTATTTATGCCTCCTAGCCCGTTCGATTTCATAGCCGAGATGGTCCCAGAAGGTTTTCTGGTTGTACAAGAACGTCAAGGGGTCGCGCGTCGCAAACTGCTTCGCCTGCGCGGCAAAGGTATTGAGGCGTTTGAGCACAATGAAGGTGACGGCAGGGGGAAATAAAGAGAGAAGGAGCAGGAGAAGGGCAACCGTCTTGTGCGCCTTGGAGCCGTCGTTTGCAACCGTCACCAGGCCTGCGGCAATAAGAAGCATAGATACGCTTACGAGCGCCAGACCAAAGATAATGATAAATTTACTTTTTTTCACGGCACGGTATTCTCTTGTATATAACCGGTGAACGGTTTTGTCATGCCCGAACTAATGCACATAATACAGGAATTCCCCAAAATGTAAATACTCTTGGCCGGGTATTTTCAGGGTGTCGGAAAATGTACACACTGTTTTTTCTTGCGGACCTCCGTATGCTGTTTTACAATAAGATCAGCCCTTTTGGCACGGATGAAAGGACGCTCCATGATGACGATGCAGTCTGAGGAAATCCGGCTGCGGTATCTTTACCGGCGGCTGATCATCGAAGGAAAAGTGAACATTTCCTTCGATGCGGCCAGGAAGCTGGTGGGGCCGGACTGCGCCTATCATCTCTATGCGTTCGCAGGGAGAAAAAAACACAGGTTTGCGGTTGCCCGAAAGGAACCGCAAAAACGTCACTGTCCTGAGAAATAACATCACTTTTAAAACCCTCAAGGCGAATGAGGGGAACCTCTGCATTCTCCTCCCGCCCTCGCTGTGCGTCTTCCTGCCCGATTGGCTCAGAAAATAAATTTCCGGACCGTGTCCCTGAATTGCCGGACATCAATAGGCTTGGTAATGTAACCGTTTGCCCCCAACTCCCTCCCGCGTTCCCGGTCCCGCTGCTGGCCTTTCGTCGTAATGATGATGATCGGGGTATCGAGTTTCAGCACCTGCCGAACGGCCCGTATCAACCCGGCGCCGTCCAACTCCGGCATGTTCATGTCCGTGAGGATGAGGTCAACCTCCTGGTTTTTCAATTTCTCTAGTGCGTTGGCGCCGTTCACGGCCTCGACGATCTTGATCCCGGGCATCATCTTTATCACATGGAACAGCAGCAGCATCCTCATCGTCTGCGAGTCGTCGACAACGAGGACCCGCTTATTCGCCCATGGTATCATACTCTCCTGAATACTTCTTCCCGTAATTTTGTTCCACCGCGGACCTGAACTGCCGCGGAGGATCTTCCCGTGAAGCGATTATCTACAATCATACCCAAATGATGCCCAAAGTCAACTGGTATGGCGCTCTTTTATGGGAGCCCGGCCCACAGCGCCTGCGACCACGCCTCCCACGGGCGTTCCCGGACCACCCACGATGTTTAAAAGGGATTTATAATCCTAGAAAGAGCATTTGACACTGAAAAAACGGATTAACTTCGGATAAATGCAGATAAAGATCGAACTTAAAGCCTCACCAAAAGGGTGAAGCTCCTTTTTTTGAATTATCAGCCCTTATCGGCCTCTTATCAGCTTTTAGCTGTGTCAAATGCTTTTTTTAGGATAATATATAATATGCTGAGACACCGTTCAGATCGGAATGGGAAAAAGGAGAAAGCGTATATGAAAAAGGGACAACAAATATTCCGTGATGCGGCATTCCTGCTCCTTTCTGCAGCACTTGCAGGTTGCATGGCAAGCGCACAACTCACCCCCTCGCCGGCAGAACCGGCTTCGGTAACGGGGACCTACACCCTGCTGCTCTACGGGTGCCACTATCCCGATAGTCCGGCGAACGTCGCCTTCCTCGTGAGCGACTCGAGCAAATATCCTTTCGAGATTTATGATATCGATACCTCGTACAAGACGATCAGGGGCGTCACGGGGCCACAGGCGATTAAAGAGGCGGACTGCTTCCTGCGGTGCACTACGCACCGCATTTGGCAGACGCAACTTCTCAGGATCCCTGACGGGAGCGGCGGGACCATCGGCTATGAGTTACGGCCATTGTACTTTCCCCTTGAATTCGGAGAGCCCGATGTCATGCTCATCTCCTACTCTCTGCGGGATGGCAGGGTCAGGGCGTACATCAGACTGGATCCGGACGTCGAAAGAGCGATATTGACTCCCGGAGGAGATGAATCATCGCACGACCGCAAATAGGAACGCATCGGGCGTCTTAACGGCTGAACCTTAAAAGAGCAGTTGGACACTGAAGAACCGGATTAACAAACGATAAAAACGGATTAATCCTAAATCAAAGCTTTCGCCTTTTGGGTGAATTGATAATTAAAGTAACATCCGCTGTTATCAGATTTTTATCCGCTTTTTCCGTGTCAAATGCCGTTTTTGGGCTGAAAGATCGATTTGTCCTGCACGCACGGCAGGCGGCGAGGCGTCCTTCCCGCAAATAAAGAAGAAGGGCGCCTCCGGGCTTATGCCTTCCTTGCGGGAGACAGCGGCCCGAAAGACCAGACCGTTTCATGCCGCGGCGAGGAAAAGACTTCTATTATGGAGGAAGAACTCTCGGACGGACATCGGTTTCTTTCCCGTCAATTTTTCCACGTAATTGCTTACGATGCTCCCTTTCCCGTCCCGCCAGGACTGCATGAGCATGATCATGTCGTCGGCAAGCCATACGGGCATTCCCGCTTTGAGCATGTCGGCTTTCGCCCTGCCGTAGGGAGTATGCACGTAATTGACCGTTTTGCCTACTACGTCGCCCAGGGTCCCTGCGATCTCGGCGTAACTTAAAGCCTCCGGCCCGGTCAGAGTATACGTTCTTCCGGTGTGCCCGCCGTTGATAAAGATCGCCGCTGCGGCGGCCGCAATATCGAGGACCGATATAGTGCTGATCTTCGTTTCTCCCAGAGGTGAGGAAATCGTTCCCTCTTTCTTCACTGATCCGGCAAAAGCAAGAAGGTTTTCCATGAACAGATGAGGATGCAGGAAAGTATAATCAATTCCCGACTTCCTGATGGACTCTTCTATTTCCGCATGCCATCGGAGCAGGTTCACGGGCGAATCCGGGGCCGCCCCCAGGGCGGAAAGCTTCACAATGTATTTGACACCCATGATCTTCGCTGAATTCACAAAATTGGTCTGGTACTTTACCAGGTCGGGGGACGCCGGCGAAACGAGATAGACCCGCGAAATACCCTCGAGCGCCCGTTCGATCAAGCCGGCTATGGCAAAGTCGCCCTCGATGGCCTCCACGTTCTTGTGCTCCACGAGAGACTTCTTTGCCGGAGTATGAATCAGCGCCCGAACGGGAACGCCGGCTGCCGCAAGAAGTTTCACCAAAGGAAGGCCCGTATTGCCGGTTGCTCCGGTTATCAATATATCTGCTGTCATGTCAGCACTCCTTTCCGTCACACAATGGTAAGACTCGTTTTTTCGTAAAATAAGACGGCGGCAAACGCCGCCGGAAATCAAAATTATGCGGCATCTTTGACATCCGCCGGAAGGGGTGCCGAGGAAGCGGCGCCCGCCCGGTATTGACGCACCCAGTCTGTGATCAGAGCGACAAGCCTGTCCGGACCATCTTCCGGGAGATAATGCATGCCTGGTCCGAAATCCCTGATAATGAGTTGGGGAAGCGTCTTCTGGAGGATATCCAGATGGTACTCCGTGTCCTTTGATATAATGGCACCCGGCGTTGCTTTGATCCACAGGACCGGGAACTTGACACCCTGCAGCTTCTTCTGCACGTCTTCAATAAACAAGTCGCTTTCCTGCGGCCTGCCCGCGATCGGCAGCAGTTTCGGGAAAGCCCCAATGGCCCTTCGGGAACTCACGGTCGGAAACGGTTCCCGGTAGTGGCGCATGACCTCCTTTGTCATATTTTCTTTCCGCATTACCGAATTGGGAAGGATCTTGTTCACAAAGACATTCATCACCTGGGCCGCAACATACCCCAGCGGAGACCGAAGCAGCCGGAACACTACAGTAAACCTGCCGAAGTCCTTCCAGGCAAGAGGCCAGACAAAGGTTTCCATGAGGGCAAGTCCCTGGACATTCTCCGGATGATTTACCGCATAGGAGACCCCGATCGGACCTCCCCAGTCATGCAGTACGAGAAGGACTTTTTTAAGATCGAGCTTCTCGATGAACGCCTCGACAATGTCTGCATGAAGTCGAATAGTGTAGTTCACTTCATTCCGTTTGTCCGATTTGCCAAAGCCCAGCAGATCAATCGCAATTCCCCTCATGCCCAGGTCGCGCGCTACCCTCGGGAAAACGTTTCTCCACAGATAGGATGAAGTGGGGTTCCCATGAATAAAAAGCACCGGGTCGCCCACACCGGTTTCCACATAGTGGATCCGGTATCCGCCGACGGAAACGAAACGGCTTCCGGACGGGGGATCCGCAGAGGGCCTTGCTATTTTCTTTTCTTCTCTGTTTGGCAGTTCCATCACCGTCTCCTCATATCCAAACGTTGAAGCAGGACAGGACGCTTCTCAAAATAAATAATGACTTGATCTTTTTATTTCAAGAATCACCTGGTGTTCGTCCGCACTTTTACCCGACACGGCAGCTTACATATCAGGAAAATTTCCATTCTTTTTTAAAGCGTAACACCGCTCAGGGAACATGTCAACAAAGGGGGCCTGCACGAGGAAAGAACCGGCACCGGGGCTGGACGTTGTTGGGTGGAGCCGACGGCCGAAGGAATAAACTGAAGTATCAAAAAAAGTCCGGACAAGGGGAATATCCCGTCCGGGCTGTAGTCGAATCGTGTTTCACGTCGCGCGTGTCTATGCCGCTTTTTCTTTTGCATGGAACGACCTGATCACTTCAGGGGTAAATGTGCCCACCTCGACGATCCGCGCTTTGTTAATAAGGAACGCGGGAACAAGGTTGCGCGCCTCACCCACATTTTTGGCATCCACAAGCGCATATGCCGTGTGGTCCCCTGCCATGCATCCATAGTTGAACTGCTTCAAAATTTCCGGCCCCTTGGCCAGCTCTTCATCCAGCGCCCTCAGGCACTCCTGTTCAGTGTGAGGCGACTCAATCATGTATTTCATTGCCGACCTCCTTCTTCTCTCACTCGAAATGTCAAAATACTTCGATTGAATCTTCTGATTGCTTTTGCTTTTCAAGATGTTCTTAATAATTTTCTTGTCTCCCCCCTGAAAATGAGCTAAAAGTAGTGTTGAAAACGTCCTCAAGGGAGAACTTGCTGATGTCGAACACGTCGCGTGTTGCTCGTTTTATCATCTGGATCTGTTCCAAGTTCACTCGCGTTGAAATTGAACAGATCGCCGCCGGGTTACAGGATGTCCTCCAAAATCGCAATCCGGAAGTGAAACCGAAAGACGATTTTAAAGAGAAGCATCCAAACTACCGGCAGTTCGCGGTAGATCCGAAACCGCCACTCACCGAACCACCCCTTCAAAAAAAACACAAGAAACGAAAGACTACAAGCAGCTCTTAGCTCAGTACGAAGCGCTTCATGGAAAGCCACTTGATCCTGTCAGACGCTGGGCCAAGTCTCATGCAGTTCCAAAGCTGGTTCTCTGTCCCGTCTGCAATGCTCCGCACGACTATCTCTACTACAACGACGGCAAGAAAAAATCTCAGATCAGGTGCAAGGTCTGCGGCCACTTGTTCCAAGCCGATCAGCGATTCCATAAAAACAATAAGTCAAAATACTTCTGCCCCTACTGCAACCACGCTCTCTTTCGGTGGAAAATGCGGAAAGAGGTTACGCTCTACAAATGCCCGAATGATGACTGTCAGCACCGCGTCCAGGCCCTTGCGAAACTCAACCCCGCTGAACGGGCATTACAGAAGAAACGAAGCTCGCAGTTCAAGCTCTGCTATCAGTACCGGGAGTATCATTACAAACCCCACGAACTTATTCACTCCGGGCCCGAAAAGCCGATCGTCGAGCTTACGAAGATCCATAACTCCGAGAATGTTCTCGGTCTGATCCTTGCCTTTTACGTCTCCTTCGCCGTTCCAGCCAGGAAAACCGCGGCTATTTTGAAGTCCGTCTTCAATATCAAAGTCTCTTATCAGACGGTCTTGAACTATGCGGCAGCCGCGGCGTTTTACTGCCACAGCTACAATCTCCAGCATAAAGGCCCGATCGATTCTATTCAGGCCGGCGATGAAACGTATATCAGGGTCCTGGGGAAGCATCAGTACGTCTTTTTCTTCATCTCATCCAAGAGCCTGAAAATCACCGCCTACCATGTTGCCGATAACCGGGGAACGCAACCAGCGATCATCGCCATGAACGAAGCGATCCGTACCGCAGCTCCTGGTCAGGAGATCATCCTCGTTACCGATGGCAATCCTTCCTACCCAGCCGGCATCCATTTCCTGAATGCTCAGGAAGGCGATGATCCCAATATCCAGCACCATAAGGTCATCGGCCTCCAAAACCTCGATGCCGAATCAACCGAGTGGAGAGCTTTCAAGCAGCTCATCGAACGTTTGAACAGGACGTACAAGTATCACGTGAGGCCTGCTGCTGGTTTCAACAGTGACAACGGGTCCGTGGTCCTGACAACGCTCTTCGTGACACATTACAACTTCCTTCGCCCTCACATGTCTCTGAACTACAAGCCACCGGTTCATTTGCCAGAGCTTGCTACCATTACCACGCTCCAGGGCAAGTGGGCGAAGATTCTTTCTCTCGCTGCCTAAACTTTCCGTTTGCTATATCTCAAAGAACGATCCGTCGTTAATGGACTTCTGTTGTCCGTCCCGCCCCATTCCAACCGTTGATCTGCCGTTAGATAATCTATACTCCCTCATTAGCCTTACCCTCGCGTTCATTTCATAGGGCTACTCTCATTTTCATAAAAGTTTTGACACTATCCTCTCACTTTATATGTCTAACAACGGTCACCGAGATCGTGTTTCAGGACCTCAAGTGTCCTCTTTTTAGAGCTTAGCACCGCCTCAAAAGACTGTCAACGCTTTCGGGGAGAAGCCCAGTCCTGCAGAGTTGGGCCGCCGGGCCAAGTCATACTTTGTGTTGAGCCGCGACGCACCTCTCAACGTATAGGGTCGATTTGCTAAACCAGCAGAACCAGCGAAAACAGCGCCAGCACGATGCCGATGCCCTGCTTCAGCGTGATCGCCTCGTGCAGCAGGAGGAAGGAGAGAATGATCGAGACCGCCGGATAGAGCGCGGTGAAAGTGATAACGATCGCGGCCTCGCCTTTGCTCATGGCCTGGAGGAACAGCAGGCCCCCGAGGGAACTGCAGACCCCGGCGAGCAAGCCGAAGAGGGTCCCCTCGAAGTTTATGGGAATGGGGAAGGTGCTCGTCGCAAGTATGGTGAGGACGACCGAAATCGCACCGAGTGAGGATATGAAGTATACAGTCCGCGGCGGCATCTGGTTCGTGGCGAGTTTTTGAAATAATCCCCAGACGCCCCACATCACCATAGCCAGTCCTGCGGGCGCCATCCATGCAGGCGTTCTCATAGGATCCCCCCTCCTTTGGTTAAATTAATTATACCGTGAAAAACGGAGGGTCGGCCGGGTTTTACGGAAGGGACAAGAGAATACTGCTTTGAGTGCGGCGTGCATAAGATTATTGCACGTCACCTTTATTCTGTGCCCGCGCAAACGGCACGAAAAGACCTGTCGATCAGCACCAAGGCGTTTTATTTCACCTCTTCGATCTTCACCACATTCTCGTATTTCGAAAGGACCGGTATTCTCCAACCGTATTTCTTGATTTTGACCGGCTTCCCCTTCAACCGGATCGCGTCGTTCTGAACCGTACCGGAATTGAATTTGCACCGGTACCAGACGTCTTCGTTCACGAACGGCTGGTCCTCGGTTGCGATCATGAATCTTCCGTCCACCTTTGTCATCTGGGCGTCCGTTATTTTTGTCTGGATGGTGTCAGCGACGAAGTAACTGTATAATACCGTAAGGATGCAAACCGCGATCGCAACCAGGGTTGCCCTGAACTTGAAGCTGCTGAAAAATTTTGCCATACTTCCCCCTCCTGAAAGTGACAATTATAGTCACGGATAAACACGGTTAGAATCAAAACAATCAGATTTAGAATCGCCTTCAAGTTCGGCAGACGTGGCCGGTCAAACTTACATCTCTGTTCCTGCCTTCACCTCTGCTCCGGCATCACGCCAGCCTTTGGCCAACTCGTCAACACTTTTACCGCTCTCGGTAGCGATGCCCTGGGGAAAGAGCGTCACTTTGTAGCCCCGGTTCAGAGCACCCCGCGCCGTGGCATTCACGCAATAGGCGCCGTCCAGGCCCATAATCAGCACGTGATCGACCTGGTTTTCCCGGAGAAAGGCGTCAAACTCGGGTGTGGAAAAGGCGTCTGATCGGGTCTTGGTAAAGGTCCCGGCCCCGGGGACTTTCAAGAGGCGCCGGTCCATTTCCACACCCGGGGAACCGGGGGCGTTGATTCCGTTGGTAAGGGCCGACATGATCGTATTACTAAATACGTTTTCGATGTACACGACAACGGCGCCTTTGGCCTGGGCCTGGGCAAGCAGCGCGTTGGAGGCGGCCACGATCCGGTCACCGTCGTGGTACCGCTTCTTTGCCTGCGGACCCGTGAAGTCTTCCTGAATATCGATGATGAGCACCGCCGTGCGGGGAGACTGATAGGTCCCGATTCGCGGTCCCGTGGTGGGACGCATGCTCTGGAAGACCACAGCGAATATGGCGAGCACAATCAGAAGGACGGCACCGATCAGCCAGAACAGGACCTTTTTCCATCGCTTCATGGCTATTTCCTCCGAGTTTTCGTTCTTAAATGTATCCGCTTCCA
This sequence comes from Nitrospirota bacterium, assembly GCA_963769335.1. GTDB lineage: Bacteria > Nitrospirota > UBA9217 > UBA9217 > UBA9217 > JAJYKN01. The sequence continues at coordinate 121,496 of CAVYLT010000056.1, forward strand.
CGCCAAATCTTCAGCGAGGACTATAGCACAAAATGTGGGTTTCATAAAGCAATACAGTGTAGCGTTTTCGGTGGGCGCTTCCATAGATTGAAACCACCTCCCCAACCCCTCCTTGGCAAGGAGGGGCTATTGAGGGTACCTCCCCTTGCTAAGGGGAGGTTAGGTGCGGTGATTTGTGATAGAAAGAACGCGGCGCGTTACACTGGCTCATCGGTCAGCAAATCTGCGGAAGAACCACTGCTTGATCCCTTCTACGGCAAAGAGGTAGAACAACACGAGACCGGCAAGGATCGCATAGAAAAGCATCGGCAACGGCACAAAGCCGAAGTACCTGCCGAGCGGAGTGTACGGAACGAGCACGGCCAGCGCTACGACCGCGAGGGAACATAAAGTAAGCCAGACATTGGGACGGCTCCTGAACGGACGCCGGCGCGTGCGGATGATGAAGATGACGAGCACCTGTGTTGCCATGGACTCCACGAACCAGCCGGTGTGAAAAAGCTGTTCATCCGCATGGAATACGCGCAGCATGAGGTAAAAGGTCAGGAAGTCGAAGATCGAGCTTACCGGCCCCACGGACAGCATGAAGTTTCGGATGAAGGTCATATTCCAGTGCCGCGGCTGGGTGAGATATTCTTCATCTACACTGTCGAGCGGGATCGGGATCTCGGAAACGTCGTACAGGAGATTGTTCAAAAGGATCTGGACCGGGAGCATGGGGAGAAAAGGAAGGAAAAGCGTTGCGCCGGCCATGCTGAACATGTTGCCGAAATTGGAGCTCGTTCCCATCATGATGTACTTCATGATATTGCCGAAGGTGCGCCTGCCTTCAACAACGCCATCGTACAGCACGTTCAGGTCCTGCTCCAGGAGGATCATCTCGGCTGCGCTCTTTGCAACATCCACGGCGCTGTCTACGGAAATGCCGATATCGGCGGAATGGAGAGAGGGCGCGTCATTGATCCCGTCTCCCAGGTACCCGACGACCCGGCCCCGCTGCTTTAATGCGAGAATGACCCGGTTTTTTTGCGCGGGGTTGACCCTGCAGAACAGGTTCACATTCTCAACACACGCTGCGAGTGCCTGATCGTCCATTGCCTGCATTTCCATGCCGGTCAATATTCCGGTGATCGGCAGGCTGAGTTTCTCGCAGATATGCCGGGTGACCAGTTCATTGTCGCCGGTCACGACCTTGACCCCCACGCCCGCCTTCGTGAGCCTGGCCAATGCCTCCTGGGCGCTTTTCTTCGGAGGATCGAGAAAAGCGGCAAAGCCGGCAAAGACCAGCTCGGTCTCGTCATCGACCAGGGCATGATGCTCGGTTTGTTCGACTTTCTTCCAGGCAACGCCGAGCACCCGGAAGCCGTCGCGCGCAAACGTTTCGGAGAGCGCCCGGATCCTCGACAGGCCGGCTTCGTCCAGTTCTTTCAACGCCTCTTCACCGTTTTCTTCATAACGAGTAGAAAGACGGAGAATGTCTTCGGGAGCGCCCTTGACCACGAGGAGCCTTTTTGTGCGGTTCTCAACGATGACGGAAACGCGACGCCGCTCAAAATCAAAAGGCACTTCGTCGATCTTCTTCCAGGCCGACGCGTCGATCTCCTTGTGATCGAGGATCGCGTCATCCATCGGGCTCCGCAGCCCTGATTCGAAAAAACTGTTCAAATAAGCCAGTTCGAGAACGCGGGCGCTGTCCGTACCGAGGCTGTCCACATGACGCTCGAGCCGGATGCGCGCCTCGGTGAGCGTGCCGGTCTTGTCCGTGCAGAGCACGTCCATGCTGCCGAGGTTATGGATCGACTCGAGACGTTTTACGATCACCTTCTTTTTTGCCATGCGCATGGCGCCCCGCGCCAGGGTGACGGATACGACCATGGGAAGGAGTTCCGGCGTGAGCCCCACCGCAAGCGCGACGGCAAAAAGGAACGATTCGAGCCACGGCCGGTGGAAAAAAGCATTAACCAATACGACAAAGAGCACGAGCAGGACCGTGAAGCGCATGATAAGAAGCCCGAAGCGCTGGGTGCCCTGTTCAAAAGAAGTAGGCGGCGCCTTTGCGGCGAGCGTATCGGATATCTCTCCCAAAGCGGTAGTCGGACCCGTGCGGCAAATGAGCATCGCAGCTGAACCGCTCACCACCGAAGTGCCCATGAACACGGAATTGACGGCTTCAGCCATGTCCAGCCCCGCATCGGGCAGCTCGCGCGCGAACTTCTCGACAGGATAGGATTCTCCGGTCAACAGCGCCTGCTTCACGAAAAAATCCTTTGCTTCAAGCACGCGGCCGTCCCCGGGTATGAGATCGCCTGCGGCAAGAAGAACAATGTCCCCCGGCACAAGCGTTGACACGGAGATTTCAATTTTTCCACCGTCACGGAGCGTCTGAACGCGGATCGCCACCGACTGACGCAGCTCTTCCGCGGCCTTGCCTGCCCGGTGTTCCTGGATGAAATCCAGGGTCACGCTCATGACCACAATAGCGCTGATGATCAGAAAGCTGGTCACGTCGCCGGTAAAGGCGGCCACGGCGCTGGCAATGAGAAGGATAAGAACGAGGGGGTTTTTGAACCTGGCGAGGAATTGAAGGACGAGTGCGCGTTTCCTCGGCGGACGGAGCATGTTGGGGCCGACTTGCTTCAGCCGGTCAGCTGCCTCACTGCCCGAGAGGCCGGAAACGGACGCGTTCAGCTCTTTTAGGAGTGCAGAAACGGATTGCCGCCAAAAAACGGTTTCCCTCCCCGATCGGGTAACGGTCATGACGCATTCCTCTCATGATTTTTGTCCAAGTTGAGATTGAAAAATAAAGGACACCATACCGGCTGCTGCAGGTTTTCCTCTATGAATGCTGATACGCCCGACTCGCCACTCTGTCAACGAGGTTGAAGAAATTTTATGGATAGATGCCGACAGGTACCGATGCAGCTTTACCTGATGCGAAGAATAGAAAAATCCGGCGGTTCGGGAAGAAATCCTCACGGCGCATATAGTATTGCATCATTGCGCCGTACTTCGTTTAAGGGACATTATGGTTTGACCTGTTCTACAAATCTTCCGTCATAGGTGGCGTGACCGTCGCATTTTTCAAAGATAAACTGGCAGATCTTGGTGCCGGGATAGAGGGCCAGCGGCCCATGTCCCAGATTTACTATTTCCAGGACCTGATGATTGGAAATGCCCGGGTGCATAAAACCGGCGGTGACATGAACGGCAAGGCCATACCGCGCAAACCTGCTTCTCCCTTCAAGGCGGCCGGACATGTTGTCGGCAAGAGTGATCTTTTCTTTCGTGATCCCGAGGATCATCTCTCCCGGTCGAATGACGATATAGCCGCCGTCTTTAACATTGACATTCCTGCTGATCGCCTGGGAAGGAGAATCATTTTTTACATGGTATATTTTAGAATGTTTTTTAAAAATTTTGAAATCATTGCCGAGCGTAAGATCGATTGAACCGGGCCCGATCTGTGCTTGATCGAGGGGCTCGATTATGATCGATTTATTTTTTAAAGCCTTCTTGATTTCTTTCCCGATTAACACACTCATTGAACTTGTTCCCTTTCTGCGGACAGGACCATTTTCCCCGTACGTGCCGCAGGCATCCACCTCGCAACGGCGCTGATCTGCTGTTTTGTCGGGACGACGGGGGCATTTGCGACATCACGAAGATCTGCGTTCCCACCTGTTTCGCCTGTCTTTTCCCGTTCTCCGTTCACGGCCCTTGTAGTTTGGATCGCTGCTTTTTCTCCGGTCTTCACCGGACCTTCGGTTGTTTTCCAACCTGGGTTCTTTTTTCCCCATAAGCCCTCGCGGTCACCTTTCAAGCGCGCACAATTCACGCCCTATTTCGCAGTCTGACCGGCACAGTGCCGGCAAAAAAATAAAACGGCTCACCCGCGGCTGCTCGCCCCTTCTGACACGAACGCCGGGCTTGCAGTTTTCGATAGCAATTCCCCCGAACAGGAGGAAATATCCTCTCTGAATGAAGTGTATCTAAATAGCGGAAGGGAGTCAATTCAAAACGACAAAGGCGATTCAGCATTTCAGAGTTCTGAGTTCGGCATATCAGCCTTCAGTACATAAAAACCGACAATCGGGGAAGACGGGTCACTATCGGGGAGCACGATGCCCGCAAGGATGATAACGAGTACTGAGATTGGTGGGAAATACCGGCAACAGTGTATCAGAATTCATATTGATTTTCTGCGGTCTCCTCCCGACCTCCTGTCTTTCATGCCTCTTCGCTCAACAATTTTCTCAGGGCCTTTTGCCACGGGCCCCTCCCAGCCGCTGAGGCCGCCGCGGAGACACTTTGCGTCAAGGCCCCGGTTCTTTAACAGAAATGCGGCAACCATGCCGCGTGAATCGTTGGTGCAGTAAGTGAGATAAGTTTTTTGGGGATCGAGCTCTGCGTATTTTTGGCGAAGGGTTTCCACCGGAATGCTCAGAGCGCCTTCAATGTGCTCCTGTTCATATTCGAGCGGGACCCGGGCATCTATGATCACGTATTTGTCCCGGTAGGTCTGAATGGAGATGTCTTCGGAAAACATGTTGTCGAGAAAGGCCGATTTCAGGATCTGGTCAAAATCGATTTTGTCAAGGGCATACACCGTTGTTTCCTCAAGCGCCCGGCAGGTCGCATTGCGGGGGTCGTCGCGGATCAGCGCTTCCTCTCCGAACCCGTTCCCCTCAACCAGGACGGCAACTTGTTTTTCTTCCTGTTGTCCCTTGTTCCTTTTTAAAACGGAAACGCGGCCCGACTTGATGATGTAGTAGTAGTCTCCCTTCTCGCCCTGAACAATGATGTCTTCGCCGAGGGCGTAGGTTTTTTCAACCATCCTGGCCAGCAGCGCATACATCCTGTCCGGCTCCAGGAGCACAAAAGGCTGGAGGGTCTTTATCTTGTCGTACTGCGATATTTCCCCGGCCCTCTTGAGGAGAATGTTCTTGAACGCGCTTTCGTGATGCAGGATGCCCTCGAAATCCGGCTTTGAAAGCCGATAGAGGGTGACTTCGGTAAGTGCCCGGACCGAGGCTGAGTGTATGGAACTGGTGAGGAGAGCGACTTCGCCGAACCCCTGGCCGCTGGTGATGATCGACAGCTTAGCCAGTCCGTATTGCGTATTCTTGGTCACTTCGAGCCGGCCCTGTTTCACAAAATAGAATGAATCAGCCAGATGGCCCTCCTTTGATATTTCCGTACCTTTGGGAAGGGTCATCACGTTGAATTTTTGGGAAAGAATTTCGAGTGAATCATGGGACAGATTTCTAAAATAATTGTATTTTTTCAATTCAAAAACTTGCAGCGACATGCTAATTTCTCCTCACAAAAAAAGAATATGAGATAACGACCCTTCAACAGAGTTCGTACAAGGCCGCTGGGCGGCGCCATCCGGAGCTCCAAAGCGCGGAAGTAAGACATTTCACTTAATCATTTTTTAAAAAAAATATCAACGTAAAGTTTTAATTTTAGCGGGGTATTTTCAGGGGAGTTTGAAACGCTGCATCTCACACTCCGTCTTTGTGTTAAAAACCATAAGCTACGCGGTCCCGTTGTCGCAGTCCCCCGGGCACGTCTGCGTTATTCCCTCATTGATCCGTTCGAGAATGAAGGCAGCGATAAACTCCCTGTCGGCGCGGCTCATGTCCACGAACTTCATGCCCATGCCCGGTTCGGAAAACGGCCCTTCTTCGAATGTCCGGGCGTACAGCACGACAGCCTCTGTTTTGATCAGGCGGTCGTTAATTTCAACAACGAGCGGCATACGCGCATTCACCGGCCGGGGATTGAGGGTCCGGAAAAACATCCCGTATTCGGAAATTACCGTAGCATAACCGTCGCTTCCGAGTTGACCGTCTTCGAGTCTGGACCTCAGGTGAGTTACAATCCTGAGGTTCCGTCTGGGGCTTTTCTCCAGGGCGGTCTGAATGGTCCGGTAGAGTTCCAGAACGTCTATCGGCTTTCTGAGGTAGGCGACGAATTCGCCGTTTGCGGCGCGTACTTCCAGTTCCGGATGAGGCCACCAGGAACCGAGAATCAGGGGGGTGTCGAGAAAGCGTGGGTCCTGGGTGAGCCACGAAAGGAGGGTCGGGCCATTCCTGTCCACGTCCGACACAACCGTGGACGGCGGGGCCACGGTCATGTATTCAATCGCTTTCTCCGCTGAACAAACATTGAAAATGTCATTGCCGAACCGTTGGAGAAGCATGCACGTAAAAAAACGGTCATCGGCATCGGTGTCCACGACGAGTATGTACCGTTTATCCTTTTTCTCCGTGCTCACTTCTTCGACCTCCGCTGCAGCCGGAAATCCGAAAGGCTGCGTCGTATCTCGTCGAGCCGGGTCTTTGCATCCGGTTCTGCAACAAAAAAAACCTCAAGTTTGTCACAGATATAGTCGGGACAATGCCCACAATTCTCAAGACCCTTCTGCCGGGCGCATGCTCTGATTTTACAGGCCTGAGAAGCACTGAAGAGCCTTCCTTGTTCAGCCCGGCATCCATCGCAGTCTGTGATGTTTTCCGGTTCGTACAGCGTCCCGTACTTCTCGTTGCAAACGTGGGCGATATGAGCTCTCATTCTCTGCTGTTGCTCTATGTTCTTTTCCCTGGTCGCCAGATGGATAGGGCACGTTTGGCAGACTAAACCGCAGTAGGCGATCATTTTCTTCATAGGTACATATGTTTCCCCAGTGGAGCCCCTCCGGCAGGAGCCGGGGGGACTGCAAGTAGAGGGATTCAGACGGGGTCATCAACGAAGCCCGATAGGTGACTGGCTCAAGAGATTCGAGACTAGTAAAAGTGTATCTGAAGGTCCGGCGCGAGTCAATGCGAAATAACGGGCAAAGTCAAGGGCTTGTTTTGCTATGAGGTTCGGGAACAGGCGGTTCGAACGATGATTCCTCCCGTCCCGGTTTATTAGTTGTTCGCGAAATGATTGATGGGGTGGTGGATTCCAGTGAGTTCTCTATGAGCGGAGGATTCCGTGAGTAGTCCGGACAGCTCCGTTGAGGGGGAGAGTGAACGTAAAGGTGCTCCCCTTTCCGGGGGAGCTCTGCGCCCATATCCTGCCGCCGTGGTATTCGACAATCTGGCGTGCAATGGAGAGTCCGAGTCCTGTTCCGTCAATCGTGCTTGCGCGCGGGTCTTCCGACCGGTGAAACTTCTCGAAAATCGGCTCAAGGTCTTCTGGCCGTATCCCCATGCCCGTATCGGAGATCTCGACCACTATTTGCGCGACAGGGTCCGCTGCTTCATGGGCTGCTATATGGATTGAACCTCCGGCGGGTGTGAACTTTACGGCATTGGACATCACATTGGTAACGACCTGGAGGAGACGGTCGCGGTCTCCGGCGACGGGAGAGAGCCGCATACTGAACTCAGTTGTCACGTTGAGATTTTTATTTTCAAAAAGCAGCCTCATACTCGATGCGGCACTCTGAATGATGTCCTCAACGGAAACAGCTTCGATCCGCCACTTCATGGAGCCGGCCTCTATCCTGGCGAGATCAAGCAGGTCCGATATAAGGAACGTAAGCCGGTCGGTTTCGGCCATGATCGTGCTCATGAGCTTCGCCTTCTGGTCCTCGGGCATGCCCTTTTTCATGTTGAGAATCTCGATGAAGGCCTTAATCGTGGTGAGCGGCGTTCGCAGCTCATGGGAGACCATGGAGACGAAATCCGATTTCATTTTGTCGATCGTCTGAAGTTTTTCGTTCGCCTCCCGGAGCTGGGAAATAAGTTTTTCGCGGTCTTCCTCCGCGCGCTTCTGATCAGTGACGTCGCTCACAACACATACGGTGGCCAGCTTTTCCCGGGAGGGGTTGTGGATGATCGATGTTGACACGCTGATGACGCGGCGTGCGCCGTCAGGCGGCTGATAATCCAACTCATAGTTATGGACGGTTTCGCCGCGAATGACCGTTTCCAGCTTCCCGGCGAACTCGATGGTGTGAGCCATGCACGCTGTCAGGTGCATGCCGACAATGTCCTTTTCGCGAAAGTCGAACAAAGTACACGTCGCCTGGTTGACGAGGCGGACTATTCCATCGGGGTCGAGTACGATCAAGGCATCGTTCATGGTATCGATGATCTGCCGCGCGGCGAACGCCGGGGTGATTGCCATGAAGCGGTACCGGAATATGGAACGGGCGGAGACGACGATGAAAAAAAATATTGCAAGGTACCCGACCGGATACCACCGTATGCCGAAGGCTGCGATGAAATCGGTAGAGGCAAGATATCCCGCGGAAAAGGCGATCACTAAAGTCCTTGCTCGTATTAACTGGGCAGAGCCCTTGCGGGCAGCTCGGTACGCCTCCACGAAGCTGCGCAGCGTAAGGATCATAACACCAAAGAAAAAAAGGATGAACGGTATGCCCGTTATGCTCGATTTAGGGTAGTAACCCCAGCTATACCGGTAGAGGGACCTGAACTGAATGTCTGTCGTCAGAATGAGCGCGATGAAAACAGCGCCGATCACCCAGACGGCCAGTACGCGTTTTCTGACTTTTTCGTAATCCTGCAGGATAAGAGCAGTGAAATGATAGACAGCTGCAGGGATAAAGGCGATGCCGACATAAGCAGCTTTCGCCCACCACATCGCAAGCTGTTCGTCGATCGCGCTGTACATCCATGAGAACGCAAAGAGCCAGACACCCAAACTGAGCGCCAAAATAAAGAAAACCACGCTCGCTTGAGAGCCCTGTTCCCGGATCAGCCCGTACGTGCCGAGAGCAAACAATCCGAGGGCAACCACGAGCGTCTGCAGGGCAAGCGGGCTGAAAACATAGGGAGTATTATCAAAGAGATATTGAAGCATGTTTCTATCCGATCCTCTTGAACCCCTTCTTACTTTAAAGAAAAGCTTTTACCGCGGACGATTGATTGAAAAAGCCGGCCGGAATAGGCGTTCGCAAAATACACATTAAATATAAGTCTATACCAAAAGTTATTGTTCGTCAACGGGAATTTCCCGTCACCTTAGGCAATGATGACGGTAAAAGGTTTTGATCGGTTTTTAGTAAGGCGTTTCTGCTAGTGCGGACGTAAAATACGGGTCAGGGCGGTCCCACACCTGGATGTCAGGACCTCTTTGAAAGAGTTCATTCCATATCTCGGTCGATTTTTTTTCAAAAACCGATTGTGCATCCGCGAGAACGACGATCCAGTCGCCCCGCGAAATCTCCCGCTCAAGCTGTCCCGATGACCACCCCGCGTACCCGGAATAGATCCGGAAGCGTCGTCCGCTTTTGTCGGCCCCTGCAAGATGCTCCAGAGTATTCTTGCTCGCACTGACGTATACGTCTTTGAACACCGGGGCGGATTCTGCCGGTCTTACCTTGGACCGGATGAGCAGCAGCAACCGGTAGGTTTCAACGGGGCCGCCATAGTGGACGATTATTTGTTTCTTCAAACCCGGTACCGTGGGCAGCAAATCGAGCAGGGGCACGCTCGTGGGACGGTTGATGATGAGGCCTGCTGCACCCTTGGGGCTGTAATCGATCAGCAGGACGACCGTCTCCTGGAAACGGGGGTCAATGATATTGCGGGTGGCAACGAGGAATTTGCCCCTGGCGGGCAGCACGCTGAACGGGTCGGGTTCCTGCGCAAGGGGCGCTGTTGCGCCGGAGAGGGCTGAAATCCCGATAAGCACGGCGGCAAGGACTGCAACTGCGGACGTCATGCCTCTTGATGTGGTGTTCACCGGCACTGCCTTTCTCCGTTTCACGGATCGTATTGTTGCGTCTGAATAGAGCGTAACAAAAGAAAAGGAGAGTGTCAATGTGGGAATACATCCGCCGGCGGCATAACCGTAGGAACGATGGCGCTTACTTGAGGTAGGAAGAAAATAAGGGCGCAATTTCCTTCAGTATTTTTTCCGTTTCAACCGGGACCATGACCGCAAAAACGTTGAGTTTCACGAGGGCATGGATATTAGCATCGCTTTCCGCAGCAGCTCTCATCCGAAGCCCGAAGTCCTTGTTCAATTTTTTTACTTCTCCGTAGATCCTGAAGATCCCGTCAAGCGTCCATTCAGATTTCTTTCCGGCCTGACTTCTGATGTATTGCGCCATAAGATACATTGAGACCATCCTGAAAATGGTCTCTTCCAGGCTGGCAAAAGGCAGATGGTATCGGACCATCGGTTTGAGAGGTTCCATGATGGGGCAGCCGCTGGTAGTCATGATGATGCCGAGCAGCGGACTTAAACCTTCCTGTATCGAGCCGGCCTTGAAATACGCACGTTCTTTCACCGTCACCGTCGTCGTTGCCTTGTCGGGACCGGTAACGTCCTTGAATGCCTGGGCGATCCCGGAGAGATTTACCGCGATCGGGCAATAGTGCGTAAGCGTGGTGTTCAAAGGACAATTTGAACACTGCTGGAAGTCCAGGCGCGCCCATTCCGGCGGTTCAGCGTTCTGTTCCCGGACGAGGGCGAGGGTCTTTGGGTCGAGCAGGATCGTAAATTTTTTTTCCTGGCCGCTGCTTAATTTGAAATCGTAAACGATTCTGATATGGTCGGTCATGCGCCTTGCCTCTATACGGTAAAGTGAAATTGTGCTTCATCATATACTGCACGCAGGGGATTGTCAAGATCGGCTCCGGTCACCGAATTGACTCACAATAAATGTTACCCAAGCGCATTTTGAAAAGTATCGTTGACTCATAATGCATGTTACCGGAACTATACACCCAAAAGGAGGGTTAGTTCCGATGAGTCCACGATCCAAACGGGAGTACCTGGCTGCAATCGTCAAACGGTACCGGGCCGCCTCCCGGAAGATAAAGACAGCGATCCTGAACGAGTTCTGTTCAACCTGCGGGTATCACCGAAAGCATGCCCTCAGGCTTCTGCGGACCTTTCGCCGATTTACCCAAAAGACTCCGGCAAAGAGGGGTAGAAAGCCGGTGTATGACACGGAGAGGCTCCTCATACCCTTAAAGCGTATCTGGCTGACGGCAAATCTGCCCTGCTCAAAGCGCCTCAAGGCCATCATCCCTGAGTGGCTACCGGGATATATCAAAACCTACGGCCCTATCTCTCAGAAGACGGCAGTGGCATTGTTTAACATATCTCCGTCGAGCATCGACAGGATACTAAACCCGATCCGTGCAGAGTATACCAAGCACGGCAGGGTCACAACCAAGCCGGGAACGCTCTTAAGAAGGCATATCCCGGTCAAGACTAACCAGTGGGATGAATCCCGGCCGGGCTTCCTGGAAGCCGATACCGTTGCCCACTGCGGAAGTACTACAGAAGGCATATACGCCAATACCGTCGACTGCGTGGACATCGCCACCGGATGGACAGAACAGCGCGCAGTCTGGGGCAAGAACTATCAGGGTGTCATCGACCAGATCAAGGATATCGAACAATCCCTTCCGTTCCCGATCCTGGGCTTTGACTCAGACAACGGCAGTGAGTTCTTAAACCATCACTTGCTTCGCTATCTGACCGAGAGGAAACGGCCAATTAAGTTCACCCGAAGCCGCGCCTATAAAAAAGACGATAATGCTCATATCGAGCAGAAAAACTGGACTCACGTGAGGCAATGGCTTGGCTATGATCGCCTGGACTCTCCCGATGTCGTTCCTCTCATGAATGAGCTCTATACTACCGAGTGGAGGCTGTTTCTGAACTTCTTCTGTCCTTCAGTGAAGTTGCTGGAAAAGAAACGGGTTGCCTCGAAGATCGTGAAACGCTATGATAAGCCCAAAACTCCTTACCGGAGAGTCTTGGAGTCACCCGATATCTCCGATGAAGCAAAGAACAAACTCAAAGAACAGTATAAGACACTGAACCCTTTTGAACTGAGAAAAGCCCTGGAGGTTAAACTTAAAAAGATCTTCAAACCGTAAAAACCGAATCCATACTACTAACTATCTTCCGGTAACATTTAATTATGAAGCAACTGGGTCACGCTGCCGGTCCGCCGGAAAAAGGTGCAGGGATAGTATTGCTCGTGCATCAGGCCTTCATCACGATGAGCACAAACCCGCAGAACATCAGTACGGCCCCGAGCAGACGGTCCTTCACCTGCCGTTCGCCGAAGAGCAGAAAACCGTAGACCACGCCGAAAAGCAGGCTGGTTCGTTTGACGGAGATCATGTAGGCCACATTCGTCATGCTGACGGCATAGCAGTAGGATACCGTCGCCGTGACGTCGAACAGCGCCGGAAGCAGGGCAATCCGGAAGCTCCCCCTGAGCAGTTCGAAGAAGCGTCCCTTGCCGCTCCTGCGGGCAATGATCGGGAGCAAGCAGATTGCCAAAGCCAGGAAGTAGGCGGCCCCGAAGAAGGGCGCGGAAGAGTGGTCCACGCCGATCTTTCCCAGCGCCGACGTTACGCCGTAGATGAGCGCGACGATCAGCATGTACAGCGACCCGCGCTCGCGCACGATCGCGCGGAAAGGTTCGAGGAAGCCCGAGCGCAAGGCGGACAGATTCAGCGTGTATCCGCCGAGCGCGATCAGCGCAATCCCGATACCGCCGATGACCGATACCCCCTGTCCCACGAGCACGAAAGACAGGACGATCAGGAAAACAGGTGTTACCGAAAGAAAGGGCAGTGAAAGACTGAGCGGAGAAATCCGAAGCGCCTTGTAATAGAGCAGGATAGCGGCGATCTCCAGGGGAAGTGCGGTGCAAAAGGCGGCAACGAACGCGTGGTCGATCTTCGGCAGCGGGCCGGAAAGCGCTGCCGCCGCGGCCAGCGCAGGCAGGGCAAGGACCACCCGGAACCAGGCAATGACATACTCGTTCTCGCGCGTGATGACCCGCTTGGTGAGGGCGTCGCTCGTTGCGAGGCTGAAAGCGCTGATGAGGGAAAGGACGATCCAGGTTTCCATGGCGATGCATGGGAGAGTACCTGATTCGGAGGTTAAATGCAAGGAGGGGGAAGGGAGCGCTGAAAAAAAATATGAAAACCTTTACCCTGTCTCAGGCAAAGGGCTTTCGGTATGGCAGAAGATGAGACCGCCCTCACCAACGCTTTCCCCGAAAGGTCGAGGTATTAAATTTTGATTAAATCGTAAAAAATCGGATTTACCACAGCGTCACTGAGGGCGAGGAGAAAAGCCTCTTATTATCAGCAAGATTTTCTCTGTGTCTCCGCGATAAATTTTGACTTTTTGCGAGGTTGTCAATTTTAAACGTTTCCCGCTATTTCCCCTACGCCGCAGGGGGGCCTGTCATGACAACAGGGAAATCAAGATCGCGCGCAGCTGGCCTATATTATAGGGCTTCTTCAGGTACGCCTTGAATCCGAGCGACAGGTGATTCGCTATTGTCGCATCATCGGAATACCCGCTCGACACGATCGCCTTCACTGCAGGATCGACCTCCAGGAGCTTCTGGAGTGTTTCAGCCCCTCCCATGCCGCCCCGCACCGTAAGGTCCAGGATAACAATGTCAAAGGGCTTGCCTGCGGCCATCGCCCCCTGATACTTTGCCAGCGCCTCCCGGCCATGTTTTGCCACTTCCACCTTATGGCCGAGCGTGCCGATCAACTCGGAGCTGAGATTCCTCAGAAGTTCCTCATCGTCCATCACCAGGACCTGTGCCGCGCGCCCCAGGGACGGCTCTGCCGGCCTGGGCGCAGATGCTTTCCTGCCCTCTCCGGCGATCGCGGGAAGATAGATCATAAATGTGCTGCCTTCTCCCGGTTTTGTCTTCACATCGATCATGCCGCCGTGGTTCCTGACGATCGAATAGGAGGTTGCCAGCCCCAGACCGCTGCCCTTCTCCTTGGTCGTGAAATAGGGATCAAAGATTTTGCCGATGTACTGTTCGGGGATGCCGACGCCGGTGTCCTGGATCGCAATCGCGACGTAGTTGCCGCTCGCAAGCAGGGAAGGCAGCGACGAGTCGCCTGCGGCTACATTGCGCGCTCGTGCCATCACCGAACCGCCCAGCGGCATTGCCTGGTCCGCGTTCAGCACGATATTCTGGATCATCTGTCCTATTTGCCCTTCATCCGCCTCCGCCTGCCACAGATCCTCCGGGATGTCCATACAAAAATCGGAGCGGGAACCGCTCAGGGTGAATTTTGTCGAATCTTCAATCACCGGGCGGAGGTCGATCAGCTTCTTGACCGGTTTGCCTCCCTTGGAAAAAGTCAGGAGCTGGGTCGTGAGGTTCACCGACTGTTGCAAAGCGTTCTCGGCCTGCTCAAGCATGGCAAGAGATTTTTCCTTCTGGCCGAAATTCATCTTTGCCATGGAGATATAACCGAAAATGCCCTGAAGGAGATTGTTGAAATCGTGGGCGATCCCGCCTGCAAGCGTGCCGATGGATTCGAGCTTCTGCGTCTTGAGCCGCTCCTCTTCGAGGAGATGCTTCTCCGTGATGTTGTTGACTGTCTCGATCACGGAGGTGACGTTTCCTGCAGCATCCTTTATCGGAAACCCTTTCGTCTCTACGTAGAGCACATGCCCTTCATCGTGCGAATGCTTGTGAAGCGCCGAATGGGGCTCGCCGGTCTCGAAGACCTGTCGGACTGCGCATTCCTCTCCTTCTTCGTAGCAGGGCCTGTTCTTCCCGTGGGAGATCTCATAGCAATGCTTGCCGATCACCCCGTCGCAGTGCAAGTCGACTTGGCTGCAGTAAGCCTTGTTTGCGGTCAAAATACTAAAGTTCCGGTCGACAACGATGAAGCCCTCGTCCACGGTGTCGAGGATATTTCGGATGAACTGTTCGCTCTGTTTTAATTCGTCCTCCGCCAATTTCCGTTCGGTCACATCGCGACTCACTCCTACAATCCCCAACAGGACGCCGTGGGAATCGTAGATAGGCGCTTTAACGCTATCAAAAAATATTTTGCCCCCATTTCTGCCGATTATCGTATTTTCGACATTGACACTCCTGCCGCTTTTCATCAGTGCCTCATCGCTCTCTCTGCAGCCTTCTGCAAGATGGGGGGGCATAAAATCTTCATCCGTCTTGCCGATAAACGCTTCCTGACCAGCACCCGTTATTTCTTCGAATACTCTGTTGACCATAAGATAGCGTCGGTTGGTATCCTTGAAAAAAACCGAGTCCGGCAAAGCCCTAATTAGAGCTTGAAGTTTTGCATTTGCTTCTTTGAGCGCCGTCTCCGCCTGCTTGCGCGCCGTGATGTCTTGCGCTGTCCCGCTCAGGATATTCTGCGTGCCGATATCATCACGGATCAATTCTCCCATCGCGTGTATTATCCGGACCGTACCATCCTTCAATATGAAGCGGTACTCACTGCTAAAGGGCTTGTTGAACTGAGCGACTTCCTCGATGGCTCTTTTCAAGTGAGGCTGGTCATCTGGATGGACCATGCTCAAAAACAGCGGAAAGTCCTCTTTATCCTTTTTCGGATCGAGTCCGAGCAGGCGAAACAACTCATCGGACCAGATGGCCCGGTTTGTCGTCAGGTTGTGCTCCCAACTGCCGATATGCGCGATGCGTTGCGATTCGGCAAGCTGCTTTTCGCGCGCCCGCAGTGCCGCTTCGGACCGGATGCGCTCGGCAATGTCGCGCACAACCGCCATCATATATTCCCTGGCGCCCAGCACGACTAAACTGACGCTCGTCTCAACGGGAAAAGTGCTGCCGTCTTTTCGTTTCATTCTGCCTTCCAACAGGAGAAAGCCATGCTTCCTGACTTCCGTTACATGGTCCTGCCAGGCAAGATCGCCGGGGAAGCTCGTTTCAAAGTCCCTGACCTCCATGTTCAACAGCTCGGCGCGTTCATATCCCAAACCGGCGCATGCCCGGTCGTTCATATCAATGATCCGGCCGGTCTGCGGGTCATTAACGAAGACGGCTTCATTTGATTTGTTTAAAAGATTTTTAAACAGTTCCAGATCCCCCCCTGTCTTCTTGCGCTCGGAGATATCACGGCAAAGAGAGAGGATGGAGCAGGAGTCGCCGGACCCCAGCACGGTGGCGTTGATCTCAATGGGTGTTGTCTTGCCGGCCGGCGTAAGATAATCGATCTCAAGATTGCGTACATACCCCTGCGACATGCAGCGGCCGACCTCCGAGGCATTGCGTTCCCGGTCGTAGGGTGCGGTCCACTCCAGGACGCTGCGGCCAAGGACATTCTCCCGGTCCCTGCAGCCGCACAGCTCGGCATATTTCCGGTTCGCGTCAATGACCCGGCCGTTGCGATCAATGATCACATAACCCGTGTCGGTCGTTTCGATGAGGCTCCGGTATTTCTGCTCCGCAGCCCGCAATGCCTCTTCAGCCTGTTTCTGCTCGGTGATATCCTCGACCATTTCAATCGCCGACGCGATGGTCCCATCGGAAGCGAAAAGCGGCGTCGATACAATGTGGTAATGCCGCACGCCGGTCGGGGTCGGTGTGCTCGTTACCGCATTGTGAACGTTGCCGTCCTGCATCGTCAGAATAGTCGGGCGATATTCACATACACTGTCACGCGGCGGGATGTTGAAGCTGCGATAGCAGACAGGGTGCCGGCTTGTGTCGATGTGGGGAAACCATCGCTGCATCTGCGGATTCAAGGAAAGGATGTCCATATTCTTTCCGATCACCGAGATGCCGGTGCCGATGTTGTCATAGATGGAGCGGAATCGCTCCTCGCTTTCCCGCTGAACCTTCTCCGACCGCTTCCGTTCCGTAATGTCTTGACCGGCCGGGTCCGGCGCTGTTCCTTCCTGCATTCTTTTGTCCACCATCCAATCCTCCACGTAGTTCCATCGACAGGCCGTAGTTTTCCGTGAACTCGGGCATCGGGAAAAACGTTACTTTAGTATAGCAAAAAATGGATTTTCCCGCCTCATGAGGAAAAGATGTTGCAACCTACTGCAGCAGAATATGCTGTTATTTCAGGAATGGAACAGCGGGTCACTGTACCGGCAGACAAAGAATTTTTAAAAAACGGGCATTCCCCTGTTTTAAATCGAAGTTGCCTTTCCAAAGAAGTAAGGTCAGCAAAAACAAAATAGCCCTTTACCCTGTTTCAGGTAAAGGGCTTTCAATGCACGATCCGATAAGGCCCGCCACTCACTTTGTGATTGCTGATGTACTGCCTCCAGTTCTGCTATGCAGCAACAGCCTGATAAAGCAGTCGGACCCCGACGAGCGCAAGGGCCACCGCCAGCACGCGGATAATGGACTTTCCTTCCACCTTCGATGAGATAAGAGCGCCCAGCTGCGCTCCGAGCAGCACTCCCGTAGTAAGGAACGCAGTCCGCACCACGCCGTGATGGAAGGTCCCGGTCGCGATGTGCACCAGAACGCCGACAGCGGTCACGATGGCAAGAATAAAGTGCGACGTTGCCGTGGCCATGTGCACCGGGAAGCCGAGGATGGCCGAAAGTGCCGGGACATGCACAATGCCGCCGCCAATCCCCAGGAAGCTCGAGACGAGGCCCACGCCGACGCTGATCGCGATACCGAGGAGAAGGCTCCGGCGCGAAAGATGTACGTGACCGTTCCCGTCCCCGTCATGCTCCCGGGGCGGCTTGACGAATATGACTGTCGCGACAACCAGCAGCACGGCGCCGAAAATGGGGTCGAAGACGCTCCGCCGGACATAGTAGGTCGCCATTGCGCCCAGCATCGCCCCGGGAGCAGCGGCGGCCGAAAAGATCAGCCCGTACTTATAGTTGATGCGCTTCATGCGCGCATAGGCGATGGAGCCGGAAAAAGCGTTGGCGAAGGTCACCGCGAGCGATATGCTCGTGACGGTGTCCGTGCTGTCGTTGGGATAGAACAGCAAAAGGACCGGTGTCAGGATGAAGCCCCCGCCGGCGCCGATCATGGTGCCAAAGACGCCGACGAGAAAACCAAAGAGGATAAGCCAGATATCGTGTTCCATGGTCGAGGACGCCTCCGAGCCCTTGTCGCTCAGCTCCTTATGGGCCATCTACCATACACCACGAACGCGGCCAAGATGGCGGGAACCACGCCCCAGAGAATGCCTGGAAAACCGGCGTATGCGACGTACAGCGCAATGCCTAAAAGCGATATTGCGGCAAGACAGGCTGCCGAGATGGGAGTTAGTATGCGCAACACCCCCGTCACACCAGGCAAGACTAAACCTAATGCGAACAGAACCTGGAGCACTCCAAGAGCCATCCAGATAGGTTTTGGAAAAGCGTTCAAAGCCCACCTATTGGCGAGTTGTTGATAATTATTCACCATGTAGATACCACCTATCATGTTCCACACGGCCAGCAAGATTTGAAGAACCCATAGCAGAATGTTCATATATTTTCACCTCCTCTTAAGAAGAAACCCGCCCGTGGTTGAACCTTATTCTTCCGAGCATCAACTATGATAATCTCGTAAGAAATCTTTTCGCTTTATTTTGCCGACAAAATTACATGAAACATCATAATATCGTTGCAGCACAAGGGGTTTTGTGATACATAACGTCATCACACATCGCATCCGAGGAGCCGAGATGATCTACATCAAGGATCACAAAACCTCCAACATGTTCGATCCTTTTCCATTCCTGGGACCCAAGCGCAAGGAGCGTATTGAAGCCTCCTGGGCCAAGATCTTCCGGGAGCACGTTCTTACCACGCTGCCGGTCGAGAAGGTGTATTCCAAGTACGACCCGGTCCTGGGAGCTCCAACCAAGGAACTCTACTCCATGCTGGGGCTCATGGTCCTCCAGCAGATGCACGATATGACCGACGAAGAGGCCGTGGACCAGTTTGCCTATAACGTCCAGTGGCATTACGCCTTAAACATCACCTCGACCGCCGATGCCGACGCCTATGTGAGCCCCAAAACCCTCTGGAACATGCGCGACATCCTTACCGAACGCGGCATCTACACGACCATCTTCGAGGAGGTCGCCACGACGCTCGCCGAGGTGTTCAAGGTAGATGTCGCCAAACAGCGCTTCGATTCAGTCCATATTTTTTCCAACATGCGGCACTTGGGCCGGATCGGCCTGTTCGTAAAGACCATCAAGAAGTTCCTGATGAACCTCAAGCGTCACCACAAGGATCTCTACGAGGTGGTAGACAAGGCCACGATCGACCGGCACATGACCAAGCAGGGTGAGGCCGTCTTCTCGATGGTCAAGCCCTCGGAATCCATGAACACTCTCGCGACCCTGGCCGACGATGTGTTTGCCCTCGTGGAACGGTTTAGAGGGAACGAACCGGTCGTCACCATGAACAGTTACCAGCTTCTTGCTCGGCTTCTCAAAGAACAATGCATCGTGGAGCGTGTTGACATCCACACAACCAAAGTCTCGGTCAAGGCCAATAAGGACGTGCCTTCCGATTCCCTGCAAAACCCGTCCGATCCCGAAGCCGGTTATGACGGCCACAAGGGCAAGGGCTACCAGGTGCAGGTCGCCGAAAGCTACAGCACCTCAGAAGATACCAACACCTTAAACTTAATCACCAGCGTGATTGTGGAACCTGCCCATAAGAGCGATTTTAATGCTACGATTCCGCTTATTGAATCAACGGAGAAGCTGGGCCTGAAACCAAAAGCGGTCGTTGCCGATACCCCCTATGGCAGCGATGATAACTGTGAGAAGGCAAAGGCCATCGGAGTAGAGATCACCTCTCCAGTCATGGGCAAACTCGACGAGGACAGTGTGCCGATCACGGCATTCACCATGAACAGCGATCACGAAGTCACCTCCTGCCCCGAAGGTCGCGCTCCCTTAAAAACCAGGAGCAAAGACGACAATCACACCGCGCTGTTCTCAAAGAAAACATGTCGCGGTTGTTCCCGGAAGAAAACCTGTCCGACGATGCCCGGCAAAAAGGGCCGCTATCTTCGCTATGACGATAAAGTGATCCGTCTGGCTCAACGACGGACTCAGGAAGACACTCCCGAGTTTCGCGACCAGTACCGCTTCCGTGCAGGAATCGAAGGAACCATGTCTCAGCTTGACCGATTGACCGGATTCAAAAACCTTCGCGTCCGAGGACTGTCCGCGGTAAGCTTCGCTGTGTACCTAAAAACAGCTGGTATCAACATTATCCGAGCAGCGGCGTTCCGAAAGCGAGAGAACGATAGGGAAGCAGCCCTCATAGCCGTTCTTTCGATGCTATCTTGTGCTTTCAAAGAACGTGTACAACATGTTTCTGCCGCTATCAGGCCGTGGATCAGACTCCATACTCCGGATATGCGGTTTGCAGCAATTTATACTGCGTGACTTCTTACGAAATTATC
>CAVYLT010000057.1:0-18286 GCA_963769335.1 Nitrospirota bacterium
CGGTCCTTCAGCGATTTTCGACTTTTTACGAAACCACTAATATTTAATTTACTCGGTTTGTACTTGTTTAAAGACGGGCAGTTCAGTCCACCCGCCCTATTTACACGAAATTGAGGGTAGTCCAGTGCTTATTTCCTTATTCAAGAAAATGTACTTATCCATACTGGCAATTTTGTTTTTTTCAGCAGCCATGCCGGCTTACGCGCACAACATGCCGCTGGGAGGCTCCAGCTGGTGTATCGGTAAAAACAATATCACCGCTTTCATCGAGCTGAACTCGTTTTTATTCGCGGACATAGCAGGTATAAAAGAAGGGCATTACAATATCGACTCAAGTTCAGAAGCGGAACTCGGTAAAATCGCGGCTGATGTGATTCAGCCTTATATAAATAAAAAGCTTTCCATGACGGTCAACAATAAAATTTACCCCGTGAATGTAAATAGGCTTACCAGGAATGAAAACGGCCTGTTCAGGATATGGCTTTCTGTCGACAATGTCAATTTTACTAATCCGACGAACCCGGTCAAAATAGATTATCAACTGCTATTCGATGAAACGAACAATACGCATATAAACCTCGCTTATTTGTATTTGACCGATGCTGTTGGGGATAAGTTGCAGAAGGTCCTGGATTATTCGCCGCCTGACGGGCAATACACGTTCGAACAGGGCGCTTGTGTATGGGAAGTTGCCGTTAAAGGTCCTCCTGCAGCCGCCGCGTCGAACCACATTCAGGAAGCAAAGAATACAGGCTTCGAAGGGACATCCGCGGCAGCCGTCTCCGCGCCCGCTAAAACCATCCGCGTCTCGGCGACGGTCGGGAGCAGAGAAAAAACGCTCTCTTCGCGGAAACCGGTTCCTATGGCATCCGCAAGCTCCCACGAATCTGGACAGAACCGCGTTGTCCCGCAGCAACCCGCGCAAAAATCCTTCTGGTCAAATGTCGGCCAATTTATTCTGCTCGGCATCGAGCATATTCTGACCGGATACGACCACATAGCGTTTCTTCTTGCGCTTATCGTGATCGGATTGTCGATCAAGGAAGTTTTGAAGATTATTACAGCGTTTACCGTAGCGCACAGCATTACCCTGCTCCTTGCGGCAACGCAGGTCGTCAGTTTGAATTCCCGGATCGTGGAATCGGTGATTGCTTTTTCCATTTGTTATGTTGCGCTTGAAAATTTGCTCAAAAAAGAAGTCAATTATCGATGGCTGTTGACATTCGGCTTCGGGCTCATCCACGGGTTCGGCTTTGCGAGCGTGCTGCAGGAACTGATTGTGGGAAAATCGAATCTGCTCGTATCCGTGGTTTCCTTTAACCTGGGAGTGGAAATCGGGCAGCTGATGATTTTCCTGGTTTTGCTGCCGATTTTACACCTGCTCAAAAATAAAATCGAATTCAGAAAAGTGACCATCGGCGTGTCGCTGGCTATTTTCATGCTGGGCTTTACCTGGCTTATCGAGCGGGGATTTAACCTGAAATTCTTACCGATTTAAACAGGTACGGTCAAAAGTTGCATGAAAAAAACGAAAGCTTTTTACCGCAGAGATCGCAGAGAAATGCGTATAAAGCAGAGTAAGCATAAAGAAAGCTAATTAAATTATGAACAATTCAGGTTCAACAAAGTTCAACAATCAGAAGGCAACAAATATAAAAATGAGAATTTTGAGAGATTTTCTCTGCGTCCTCTGCGGTGAAAATTTTGACATTTCGTATGGACAAGTGAGGAGATAGGGAAATGAAGAAAAGCACTGCAGTAGTTCCGGGGACGCTCATCCTGTGTGTGCTTCTGATGAGCAGTGTGGTGTACGGTTTCGAGCAGGCTGATCTGGATAGATTGAAGGCAACCAATCAATGCGCCCAATGCGACCTGAACGGGGCGGACCTGAACGGGATGAACCTGGAGGGGCAGGATCTGGACGGAGCGGACCTGAGCAAAACGAACCTAAGCAACGCAAACGTGAGCAGTGTTGACTTGAGCGGAGCGAACCTGAGTGGGGCTGACCTGAGTGGGGCTGACCTGAGCGGGGCGGACCTGAGCGGGGCGGACCTGAGCAATGCGAACCTGAACGGCGCGGACCTGCGCGGAATTAATCTGGAAGAGAAGGACCTGTGCGGGGCGAACCTGAGTAAGTCAAACCTGAGCGGAGCGGTCCTGACCAAGGCGATCCTGACCAAGGCGGACCTGACCAAGGCAAACCTGAGCAAGTCGGACTTGAGCAAGGCTGACTTGAGCAAGGCGGACCTGAGCAAGGGGGACTTGAGCGGCGCGAACCTGAGCAATGCGAACTTGAGCAAGGCGAACCTGAGCAATGCTGATCTGAGCAAGGCGAACCTGAACGGTGCGGACCTGAGCGATGCGAATCTGAATAAGGCGAACCTGAGCAAGGCGAACCTGAGTGGGACAGACCTGAGCAGAACGAACCTTAATGGGGCTAACATGAGCGAGGCGATTCTGGAGAGCACTTCGTTGACGGACGCCAAACCAGCGAACTTGAATAAATAGAGCATGCATCCGGCGGCGATGGTTCTAACCCGTCGGACCGCATGTGAAAAGGAGGTGAAATACTGATTCATCAGGCAAGAGGAAGGGTGAGAAGGGTCATAAACCGCAGCATAAATTTAAATAAAAAGGAGAAGAGATGAATACAATGAAGAAAAAGGCATTGATCGGCCTGGCCCTTGTGCTGGCTCTTACCGTGTTCAGCACAGCGGCTTTCGCTGGCATACTGAAAAGCCCCTACCTGATCTACCCGGGGCAGAATACCCAGATGCAGGTTCTCTGGCAGGACAACGCCAGCGAGACGACGAATATCGTCAGCTGGGGCACCGACTCGCTTTACACTATGGGGTCAGCGACGGTACCCGAGTACGGGATCTTCAATCAGCACGCCTATACGATCACCGGGCTGACGCCGAACACGAAATACTATTATCAGGTGGCTGACCAGACCAACGGCGTTTACGGCACCGGATCGTTCATCACCGCGCCCGACGAAAGCGCTTCCGCGATACGGTTCCTCGCCATGGGCGACTCCAGGAGCCAGCCGTTCGCCCTGGACAACGTGATGCAGGCGATGCGCAATTTTTATTCACAGCCGGGCAACGAAGATTATCAGCGCCTCGTTATTCACAACGGCGACTGGGTAAGCACAGACGGCGAAAGCTACTGGACGACCCAGTGGTTCGACCCGACCAAGACGGATGTTGTATCGTTTACTGCGAATTCGCCTATCAACGGGGTCAAGGGCAACCATGACAACGCCTCAGGGTACAGCGCCACTTTCCCGAAGTACTTTCCCTTTCCCTACACGAATTTGACTGCTAAAACAGTTGCTCCTTTGACGGATGCGAGCGGCAACCCTTACTATAACAACCTGTACTGGTCCTTTGATTACGGCCCGGTCCACTTCACCTTCGTCGACCAGTACTCAACCTACGCTGTAGGCTCTGCGCAGTACAACTGGCTCGTTAATGACCTCGCCACGACCACCAAGCTCTGGAAGATCCTCATCTACCACGCACCCGCCTATTCTGCCGGAAGCGATGGTGACGACGTCACTGTGAGGGCGCTCGAGCCTCTCGTCACCGAGTATGGTGTGGATGCTATCTACTGCGGCCATAGCCACAACTATGCCAGGACCGGGGCGTATACCCTCGCCCAGGCAGGCGGCGACCCGGTTGCCCTGAACGTCCCGCACATCACGAGCGGCGGCGGCGGCGCTCCGGTGTACCAGCCCGATATGACCAACACGGGAAACTATCCGCACGTTATCACCGCCTGGCCGGCTATGGAGTTCATGACCTTCGACGTGGCGGACAAGAAACTCACCATGACCGCCTACCAGGTCAACGGCGTGAGCACGACCGCGATCATGTCGGCGGCGACGCTGACCCTTTCACCGATCGAGACGATCGTTCTCAATCACTTCACCGATAAGTCGTCGCAGGTCAGCGTGACCAGCACAGGTTTCCTTTACAGCCGCGCAACCGGGAAATACACCGGCAATTTGACGATCACGAATAACGGCCCGGACCTCACTGGCAATATCGACGTTGTCCTGGACGGCATTCTCAACCTCCAGGGCATCGGCAATGCAAACAACCAGTACAGCACGACCACCCCGAAACTTGCTTCGAAGATTGCTGCGAATCCCGCAACCGGTAAGACGTCGCCGGCAGGGAGCGGCCTCATCTCCACCGTTACGCTGCTCAATGCAACCGGCTCTAACAACGGCGAACCGATGATACAGGTTTCGAACAACGGACTTGCCGCCGGCGATTCGATCACCGTACCGCTTCAGTTCAGCAACCCGAGTAATGTCAAAATCACCTTTAACCCCGTGACATTGCAGGAGTAGAAAAAAACGCGGTAATACTGTTTTGCAGACCGGGGGGCCTTCGGGCCCCCCATTTTTATGAGAAGAGAAAAATGAATTTTCGCATAAACATCTTTTTTCCTTTGCAATAACACTTCATTTTCTCGCTGTAACAAAAAAATAACTATATCGTCATACTCTCGTAATAAAAGAGGCATAACATCAAGGGCCAGAAATGCCGGAGTCGAAAAAATGAAAACCATAACGGATATGCTGTTGCGCAAGCTCGCCGCTGTCCGGCGGGCCGGGCGCGCTCCCTTGCCTGTTCTTGTGTTCCTCGTGAGTCTGTTCTTTCTGCCGCTTGCCGGATATGCGGCCCAGGACGGCCCGGCAGTGAACGCGCTGAAGCAGAAGGCCCAGCAAGCGTATGTCAACGGCCGTTATGTTGAGGCCGAGGCCTTAAACCTGGAAATCGCGAAGAAGCACCCCGCGAGCGAGGCGCGTCGTTATGCCGTACAGATGCTGGGAACCTTATACGAAGACAACGTCGTCGATCTCAAGAAGGCGATCAAATGGGACCGGGAATTCCTGGAGAAGTATGCAGATCCCCGTCAGGCGTCCTTCTATAGGGAAAAACTTGCCTCCCTGGAAAAGCTGAAGAGCCAGGAGGAGGCTTTCAAGACCTATCAAGCGATCCTGTCCGCTGATCAGGGCGATGAAGTCATGACGCAGAAGTTCGAGGCGCTGCTGAAGGCCCATCCCGAATTTTCTCTAAAGGACAAGGTTCTGAGTGACCTGGGACATGCTTATGCACGCCTGGATAAGCGTAAGCAAAGCTACCTTGCCTTCCAGGCCCTTTCCGGGAACGGCAAAAATAAAATTTCATCAAGCGATCAGGTTGCCTACGAAGCAGCTGGCCGTTACTGGAAAGAGTCATCAATATGGGCATGGGTCGCGTGGGCAGTCGTGGTGGCGCTCTGGGCTGCGGTCCTGCTGATGAAACCGTGGCAACAGCTTACCCGGTCCTCGATCAGAAATTTCCTGATAGCTGTTTTCCTGTGGGTGCTGCTGAATGCTCTCAGAATGCCGACTTACTATTCCATGGAGCCCGGGGGCTATCCGATCGTCATCCCTGATACTGTGGTCTTCATGGTGGCCGGACTTAACCTGACGGTCCTCTTCTGGCTGCTGCTTTTGACTAAGGGAAAGTTCTGGCAGACCCGGCCACGGGCGCTGCGCTGGCTCAGCCCTGTCCTCACCCTGGTGATGACAGCTGCGGTCCTCTATCTGTTCCTGGTTTACTATCCCAATGGACCGGCGATCATAGACATTTTTGCCGACACGTTCAGGTACAAAGTGAGGCTTCTGTAACGCACTGGAAAAGAATGAGCGGAAGCTGAAAAAATCGAAACAGGAAGGTAGAGGAAATGAAAGGACGAATCCTGAAGATCAAGACCGGCTACAACCCGAACTCAAGCAGTATCGGCGTAGATACGGTCGTCTTCTTCACTGCCGGAGCAGCCATGACAATCCTTTTCAATACGCTTGCAGCGGTCCTTGCCGCGGCAAAGGCCGAAGAGGAGGGGCGAAATGAAGAGACGCCCGTACTCTGTCACGGTGAGGAGAAGGGATGAGCGTCATGAAGCATCGCTTTGAGTCGTTTGGAGGGATCCTGGCCCTGGAAAATCCGCCGACGCTGGTGCATGTGGACCGGGACTTTATGCAAGGACTGGGTTACGAGCATAGCCCTCTGTGGGAAGGGCCGGAAACCCGTGTTCTTTCCGCGCCACTGGAGGTCCATTTTTCGGTGACAAACGCCTGTTCCCAGCAATGCAGCCACTGCTACATGGATTCGGGGGCAAAGGATGCAGGAGAACTGTCGGCGGAGGATTTCCGCAAAGCCGTGGACCTGCTGGCCGGGATGGGCGTGTTCCACATGGCCCTGGGCGGCGGAGAGGCGCTGGAGCGACTCGATTTCTTCGAACTGGCCTCTTATGTGCGCAGCCGAGGCATAGTCCCCAACCTGACTACTAACGCAGTCCTGATGACCAGAGAAAGCGCGATCAAGTGCCGCATGTTCGGTCAGGTAAACGTCAGCATCGACGGCACGGCAAGTTTCGAGAAAGCAGGCCGGAATCCCGCTGCTCTCACAGCGGCGATGCAGGGTATGGACCTGCTACTTGAGGCCGGCGTCAACGTTGGTCTGAACTGCGTTTTGACCCGGCAAAGCTTCGGCCAACTCAGCGAGTTGTTCAGCTTCGCGCGGGAACGAGAGCTATCAGATGTCGAGCTATTGCGCCTCAAGCCATCGGGAAGGGGGAGACAGGACTATTTCGAAAGACGATTGACGCCGGCCCAGAACCGGGAATTCTACTCAACGATCCGGCGTCTTTCCGAGGCACACGGGGTCCGGGCGAAGATCGACTGTTCATTTGTCCCGATGTTCTGCTGGCACCGGCCTGACAAGACAATGATGGACCAGTTCTCGGTCTACGGCTGCGAGGCCGGTAATGTTCTTTTGGGCGTGCGCTCTGATGGGAGGTTCGCCGGTTGTTCGTTTATGACGAACGAAGAGAGTATTTTTGACCTGCCCCGGCTTTGGAACAATTCGGAGCACCTCTCTCGCTTGCGAACCTGGATCGACCGGGCCCCCGAACCCTGCCGTTCGTGCGACTACCTCGATATCTGCAAGGGAGGGTGCCGCGCCGTGAGCGGGTTCGTCGCCGGCGACTTCTCCGCTTCCGATCCGGAGTGCCCGTTCGTGGACGGCGAAGGAAAAAATAAAAAAGAGGGGAGATAAAAGCATCTTATGGCTGCACCAATCAGAAAACTATTTTCTTTCGCTGTAACGATTTCCTTGCTCTTAACGGCATTCTCTGTTTCTGCTAACAATCCTTCGCTGGGAGGCTCGCAGTGGTGTTTCGGCAAAAACAATATTTCGGGCAGAATAGATCTCAAACCGCATTTATTTTTGCAAATAAAAGGAATAAAGGAAGGACATTATAATATTGATTCTATTGTCGATGAGCAACTACGGCAAATGGCAACCGACGTCCTTCAGCCGTACATTGACGAAAAGCTGTCCATCACTGTCAACGATAAGACATATCCAGTCAAAGTAGATAAAGTAACTAAAAACGCAGACAACTTATACACGATATGGTTGTCAGCAAATAATGTCAGATTTAACCGTTCCGTAAACCTGGTTAAAATCGTTTATTCGTTATTGTTTAAGGAAACGAAAAATGCTCATACGAACCTCGCCTTCGGTTATGTCACGGATGCCAAAGGGGCTGCGCTGAAAAAGGTTTTTGATTTTTCTCCGCCTGTGTTTCAAACGACCTTCAGTCCCGCTGCAGAAGTATGGGCAGTCTCCATAAAGGGTCCCGTGCCCGACATTGCTTCAGAGCACAAGCGCAGGCAGTTATCTAAGCCTTAAACATCCGCGGATGGAATGGGGTTGAAATCAAAGGAGGAATAAAAGTATGGTAAAACAATTTCTGACCGCATTTATTTTCACCCTGGCTTACGCCTTGATACGATATGCCGGGTTCGGCCATGTCGACCTGATCCATGTCCCGGCCTACATCATGAACAAAGCGATATGCATGACGGCGGTGGAATCGATGCTCATGGCCTCGTTCGGCTTCCTGAACGGGAAGAGAGAGGCAGTGCGTTTCTGGACCAGTGCGAGTTCGCAGCTGGTGTTCGTCCACGTTCTCCTCTCGCTCGGGATTCTCTCGAAGGGATATTATGTCAATTTCTTTATTGGCGACAAAATGAGTCTGACGGGGGAACTGGTGCTTCTTTTGGGAGTGTTGGGCGTCTATTGTTTCTGGCGCCTGCAGTCGGCGTGGGTCAAGCCTGTTGCCCGGCGGACACTGACGGTCCTGGCGTTCACCTTCGTCGCCGCCCATCTTTTTGCCATGGGCTTCAACGATACGATGCAGGTCCAGAAATGGAACGGGGGCCTGCCGCCGATGAGCATGCTGAGCTTTTTCATCGTCGTATACGGTTTAATGGCCTTCCTGAGGTCGAAGGATGCGGACCGCCTGCCATTGCCGGATGGAAAGAAATATGACCGGGCAATCGCGCCCTGACAAAAGACGCCCGTTTCGATCCGGTCGTCGGCTCAATGGGCCAATCATTCACCCTAAAGCAGTTGGACACTGAAGGATCGGATTAACCTATGACAAGGGCGGATAAATTCTAGATCAAAGCTTTCGCCTTTTGGGTGAATTGATAATTAAAGTAACATCCGCTGTTATCAGGTTTTTTATCCGCTTTTCCCGTGTCAAACGCCGTTTTTAGGATAATACTCAGAATACCGAGAAGTTTCGTGCAAAAGTCTAAATTCAACTTTATAGTGATTCTCCTCATAACAGCTGCATTGGCCGGACTAGCCCATGCATCCCCCGCCTCTGCCGGTCCGCCTCGCATTATCGACGATAAGGATACCGTATCTCTTAAGGGAAACGTACACCCGCTCGCCCGCCCCGAATTCGACAGAGGGGAAGCGGACGCATCACTGCCCATGGAAGGCATGATCCTGACCCTGAAGCTGAATGCCGCGAAACAGACAGAACTGGACAAGTTCCTGTACGGGCTGCATGACCCTGCATCGCCTGATTACCATCACTGGCTTTCGCCGGAACAGTTCAAAGAACGCTTCGCCCCCGCCCCTGAGGACGTTACGGCAATAACCGGATGGCTTCGGTCGCACGGATTCGTCATCGAAGGCGTAGCTAGGGGTGGGGCCTCGATCAACTTCGCCGGTTCGGCACTGAGCGTGAAACGGGCTTTTCATACGCCAATCCACACCTATGTTGTAAACAATCGGACCTATCATGCGAACGCTCAGGACCCGGCAATTCCGCGAGGACTCGCGGATGTTGTTGCGGGCATCGTCACGT
This sequence comes from Nitrospirota bacterium, assembly GCA_963769335.1. Classification (GTDB taxonomy): domain Bacteria; phylum Nitrospirota; class UBA9217; order UBA9217; family UBA9217; genus JAJYKN01. The sequence goes on from CAVYLT010000057.1 coordinate 9,235, forward strand.
TGCACGATTTTCCGCGCAAGATGATGAATGGCGGCGCAAGACCTTTGATACGGGCGGACATATCGCCCGATTACACTGTCGGATCTGTTCATTATCTTTCCCCATCCGATTTTGCGACCATCTATAACGTCAACGCCCTTTACAACGCCGGGATTGACGGCAACGGCCAAAGCATAGCGATCGTGGGCCGCACTCATCCGTCCTCCTCGAACTGGTCGGCGTTTCGCAGCATGATGGGGCTGCCCTCCAACCCGCCCCAGGTGATCGTGAACGGACCCGATCCCGGTTCGGTAAGCGCCAACGAGAATTTTGAAGCCGACCTCGATGTCGAGTGGTCCGGTGCAGTGGCAAAGAACGCCACGGTTCTCTTCGTCATCTCCAAGTCCACTCACGCGACGGACGGCGTGGACCTGTCCGCCCAGTATATCGTGAACAACAATCTGGCCGCGGTGATGAGCACCAGCTTCGGCTCCTGCGAATCGGCAATGGGCGCCGCGGAAAACAACTTTTACAACAATCTCTGGCAGCAGGCCGCAGCGCAGGGCATCACTTCATTTATCTCCTCGGGCGATGCAGGGGCTGCGGGCTGCAATGTCGGCAGCGACACGACCGGCTCGGGTCGTGCTGTAAACGGCCTCGCTTCCACGCCGTACAATGTGGCAGTGGGAGGGATCGAGTTCAACGAAGGGTCCGGCAGTTATTGGAATACGACGAACGGGTCAGCATACAACTCCGCTCTCAGCTATGTTCCGGAAGTTGCATGGAACGAGAGCGGCACCGTTTCGGGCGGCACGGATTTGTGGGCCACAGGCGGCGGAGCATCGTCGGTCTACAGCAAACCGGCCTGGCAGGCTGCGCCGGGTGTTCCGGGTGATGGGAAGCGAGACGTCCCCGATGTGTCCCTCAGCGCGGCCGGCCACGATGCCTACCTTGTAGTTTCTCAGACCGGGGGGCTCTATAGCATATATGGCACATCGGCGTCCTCTCCTTCATTCGCCGGCCTCATGTCCCTCATCGTTCAGAAGACCGGCCAGCGACAGGGAAATGCCAATACCCGTTTCTACCAGCTCGGCAGCGCGCAGTATGGCGCCGGCGGGGTCCCGGTCTTCCATGACATCACGTCAGGGAACAACAGCGTCCCCGGAGTGACAGGCTATTCCGGCACAACAGGCTATGACCTTGCCACGGGCCTCGGATCGGTGGACGCGAACGCATTGGTCATGAACTGGGCCCCGGACTTCGCCATTTCAATTGCGCCCGTCTCCGTGGATGTTCCTCAGGGCTCGATGGGCTCAACAATAATAAGTACGACCGCCTCAGGGAATTTCAGCGATGCTGTTGCGCTTTCCGCGTCCGGCCTTCCGTCAGGCGCGACAGCGTCTTTCAGTCCGGCCTCGATCCCGGCCCCGGGGTCCGGCAACTCGGCGTTAACGTTTACCGTTGGGGCCTCGTCCGTTGCAGGCGCTTATCCCATAACCATCACGGCCCTCAGCAGCAGCATGACCCATACGTCAACGGTGGAACTCACCATACTCCAGACATTCAGCATAACGTCGTCAGTCACAAACAGCGTGGGCGGGAGCATTACCCCGGGCTTTGCCATGGTCGCTTCCGGTGGCAGCGTTGTCTTGACCATAGCGCCAACAGTCGGCTACCACCTGAACTCTTTGACCGACAACGGCGTGGACGTCACGGGAAGCGTTGTGAACGGCAACTACTCCATAACGAACGTTACGGCGGCACGCACGGTAATCGCAACCTTTGCCGTAAACACCTACAGTGTGACCGCTTCCGTCAACAGCGGCAGCGGCAGCATAACGCCCACAAACGCAATCATTGCATACGGCTCGCCAATTACCTTCACGATCAGCCCGGACCCCGGCTTCACCCTTGCGGGACTGACAGACAATGGAATCGCCGCGACCGCAGTGCCGGCAGGCAACGGCAGTTACACGTACACAATCGCAAGAGTTACGACAGACCACACGATCGAAGCGGCCTTTAATCAGGCGGAGCCGACGCCGGCCCTTGGGACATGGGGGATGTTGGTGACAACAACAATTTTGGGAAGCTATGTATATCGGAAACGCCGGAAGCTATAAAGGATACAAACTGCGGACGCCAACCCGACCTGCGGGCATTGCCCCGGCCAGTGCGGCGGGGCGAAGCATTGTATGAAAGCAGAGGAACTTTGGAGAGATGATATGACAGATACGATGAAGCAGCCGGAATTGCAGGACGTTGTTCAGTCTCATCGACAATTGAAGGCAAGCTACCTAGACACCATCCACCGGCTCATCGCCGTGGCCGAGTTTAAGGACAAAGAGGCTGCGTCCCACGTGAAGCGGGTCGGACTTTACTGCTTCCATTTTGCAAAACAGCTGGGATGGAATGATGAACGGGCCGAGATGATCAAATACGCGGCGTCCATGCATGATATCGGCAACATAGGCATCCCCTCGGATATCCTCTTCAAGCCCACCAGGCTTACTCCCGAGGAGCTTGCCCTTGTGAAGACCCACACAACCATCGGCGGCATGATTCTCCACGGGTCGAAATCGCCCATACTCCAGATGGCGGAGCAAATTGCAAGACACCACCACGAGCGATGGGATGGAACAGGATATCCCTTCGGTCTGCAGGGGGAGGCAATCCCCATCGAAGGCAGAATCGCGGCTTTTGCAGACCAATACGACGCGCTTCGGAGCATGCGGCCGTACAAACCGCATTATGATTATGTCAAAGCGTATCGCATCATCGTGGAAGGAAACGAACGGATGAGTCCCCGGCGCTTCGACCCGCGGCTGCTCGAAGTATTCAAGGCGACCCATAAGGCATTAGACGGCATCTATGAGCTGGACCAGGACTTGACCCGGTACGACAGAATCAGAAACCTCAAGCCGTTCATCATGCTCGAACCCGATAAAGTATGCGCGCTGATAGCAAAAATGATGGAACGAACATATGAACACGGAGAAGATATCATTGTCGAAGGAACGAAGGGCGACCATTACTTCATCATCAAATCGGGCCGTGTTGCAGTGCACAAAAAAGGAAAAAGCGCATGCGAGGAAGAGCAGGTGGACCTGCTGTACGAAGGGGATGGATTCGGAGAAGAGGCCCTGATCAGGGACGATCCCCGCACGGAAACGTACAGGGCTGTCGAGGAAACGGTTGTGTACTTGCTCGATAAGGACGACTTCAATGATATCATGAAGTCGTCATTTGTGAAAAACATATTCGTCGAGGACATCGACTTCAATGATCGCGGCAAGTACGTGATCATCGACACCCGGGTGCCGCAGGAATACGAACAGGAACACATCGAAGGCGCAGTGAGCATCCCGGTCGAGATCATGCGCAGAAAACACGCGCACCTTGATCCTACAAAGACATACGTAACATACTGCACAAATGATTCCCGCGGCTTGATCGCGGCTTTTATGCTCAAGAATTACGGCTACAACGCGGTTTGCCTTCGCGGAGGCATCGGTTCCTGGACCGGTCCCATCGTCACCGCTCCCGACGGCGTGGGTTAGTTTGCCGGCTACGGTCGGGAAAATTGTATGAAATTTATTATGTTGTTTGCCTTAACGCTCAGTGCTCTCGTTTTGCTCGTGACCGGATGTGGGAGACAGGGCGGCCCAACCTACTGGCTAAGTTTGTAATTGATTAGAGTCATTGATGTCGTACTTTACGAAACGGGCGCAGTATAGTCGCCTTTCTTGAGAGGGGTAATATGGGAAATATGATAGTTCATCGTTGTTTTTGCTGTGGTTCAGTGGAAAGTAGGACTACGCCTGTCAGGGTTGAAGGATTTTATGATAAGCGCAGACTGGAGACGTCAAGGCGTTTTTTCCGATTGTGTAGTGTTTGTCTTCGATCTGTTCATATTCGACTGAAAAAAGCCGAGGTTATAGGGAAGTATTCAAGGAATTGATATATAGTCCAGTCACACTATTGGAATAAAAAACGACTCGTTGTGATAGGGAAGCTTCGGACACGTTGGTATGGCGAAACATAAATCAAAACCCCGACACGATAAAAAACAGGCGGGCTTCAAAAAGGGAGCGGCGCCAAGTCCCTTTGCATCGGACCTGGTCAGGTCGCGTCGTTTTCGCTTTGTCGCTGCTTTCTCTCTTTGCTGTGTCGCGTTCTATGCAGTCATCAACGCGCTGCCGCCGTTGTTCACAACGCCGATCGACGAACACGTTGCCGCAACCCTGGGCCTGGCGCTGAATGCCTTCAGTATTCATACATCTACTGTTAAGGACACAGTATCGGAAAGCAGTTTGGCCTTCAAGATTATTCCCGAGTGCACCCCGCTCTTTACAACGGGCCTCTTCTTCAGCTTCGTTGCCTTCTATCCCGCCACGGTGCGGCAGAAGGCAATCGGTCTTGCAATGGGAATCCCCGCATTGTATCTGGGCAACCTGGTCAGGCTCGTATTGACGTTCCTGGTCAGCCAATATGACCGCGGGCTCTTTGATGTGTTCCACGTATATCTGGGGCAGGTATTCACCATGTTCTTGATCATCATGGCCTGCATTCTCTGGCTGAAATGGATCGAGAGGGAAGTGGCAGAGCAGGGCATGCCGATGAAAGCTGCGTGGTTTATTGCGCGATTCGCGCTGATATCGGGCGTTCTGTTTCTTCTCTGGATGAAGGTACACCATTGGTATATCCGGTTCCTGGATTGGTTCATGGTCCAGGGCTTTTCCCTGTTCAATCTTCGCGTGGGCCTTGCGCGGGAAACCGTTGTCTACTATGAGACATTCAGTATTGTGGTCTTTACATCGCTTGTCCTTGCAGTCGGTTCGGTGTCAAGGGCAATAAAAATCAAGGGACTTGTGGCCGGGCTGGGGCTCCTTTTTGCCATTCATCTTTTTCACAGGATCGACAATGTTTTGATGGTTTACTTCAATTATACGGGCGCCAGGACAGCGGACATGACCCTCCTCGGCGTCGGTCAATACCTGTTCCCTTTTTTGTTGTTGATTTACCTGATTCATCATCAAAAAAAGCATTCCTCAATGCTTGAGGCAAAAAATTGAGCTGCTCACCTTCGAATAATTCATTGTAAATTAATTTGTTCTTCATAATGCGGTAACAATAGCATGGTACAAATATGAAGAAATAAAAAATGCTTGGACAGGTGAATATCCTTCTGCGGCGCGATAGAGCGGGGGCCGGAAAAAAAATTTTCCGATCCGGAGCTTCCAATGCAAAGAGAAAAGAGGCAAGCGATGAAAAAACAAACTGTTGTCACGCGGGCCTTCACGGAATGTCACGAAGAATTCACGAAACTTTAACTGACCGTTCATAAAAATGTAACCTGTTCTGGTATACAATCGCCGCCTATCATGAACTTCAAAAAGATCCAGTCGGAAGAACATAAGGGCGACCAATGGAAAAAGTAAAAAAGATCGTTGATATGGTTCGGACCCTGACGGACAAGAAGTTTACGGGATACATCAAGATCAATTTTGCCCGTGGGACCGTAGAGCGGGTGGAAAAATTTGAAGAAATACTGAGAAAAACCAGTCAAAACGACAACGAGTCATAAGGGTCCTTTGCTGACCGGCAGAAACATACCTGCTGGAACCAGAAAGTCCGAATCGAGAAGGCCAACGCCTGACTTGCTCCGGACTTTTTTTTGACGTCGTCCAGGAGAAACTCATCTTTTCATTGACAGCATCTTTATCGGCTTTTAAAAAAAACGGTCGTAATGAAACTATCGGTAGCAGCGATGACCGAAGGACTTTGAGATGGGAAAAGGTTTGTTCATCCTGGCGTTGCTTCTCACCGTGGCCTGCCCTGGGCTTTTATTCGCCGATCCGGTGACGCTGACCGCGTCGCCCGCGGGAAAAGGAGTATTCCTGCTGACCGGAGAAAATGTCGGCGGCGTGCAGGCCCTGGACGTCGAGGTTGAGTATGACACGTCTTTGCTTGATTATTCCTACACATCAATAGTCGGCGGAGATGTGACCAGCATGAACGCCGGAACGCCCGGGAAACTGCTCTTCAGCATCACCCGGCCTGTTGCTGATACGATTCTCCAGATCATGCTGAACTTCGATGCCAAGGCGGACACGGGGGGCGGTTTATATAATGTAAGCGCATCGAGCAGGGACGTGCCGGGAAGAAAGCCCCCGGACCCGGACGAAACAGCTGATAATTCCCCGTCACCCGAGCGTGATGGCGCGGCAAACATGACGGCAAATGACCTTGTTGCCGCATCTTCGGCAGGCCCGGCGAGCGGGCCGCTTTCGGCAGGAACCATACTGGAGAAATCCAGCGCAGCCCCGGGAAGAAGCGCCGCAGCCGATGGGCTTACCGAAGGGCTTTCGGCGGCAAGAACGGGGGGCCGGCCTGTTCCCGTTATTGAGGCGGTCCACAGGGATGACGGTACGGCGTCACTCCTGAAAGAGGAGAAGAGCGTACTCGAGCGGTTTCGGAAATTCACAGGGGAGAGCAGGCTGAAGACGTTTGCAGCACTTTTTAAAGGGAGCGATGGGGAAAAGAATTCGCAGGAACCGACGGTCGCGCTCTCGGACGGAAAAACTCCCGTCGTGCTCACGCTGAAGCTGCAGAAGGCGACGAATTCGCCCGATGTGGCCCTCTTCGACGCGGAACTCTTGTCAATGCGGAAAACAGACGAGGCGACCCTGGTTATTACCATCATGCCGCGCAAAGGGACCTGGGATGCGAGACTGGTCCTCGCAACCGGGACGGAAACCATAGAATTTCCCTTTGTCGTCGCTCCGCCTGTCAAGATCGCCGGCATAAACGAAAAAAATTTTCTGAGTGCGCTTAATGCCTATATTTCCGACGAGGGCCGGAGAGGGCAGATGAAAAACAAAGCATATCTTTATAACTACATCTTTACCGCCAATTATCTGGCGAGAACGGCAAAAGCTCCCGTGAAAACAGCATCACGGTAGCGGGATTTCGCGAATGAGCGGTTGCTGAAGATTCATAAACTCTTCACGGGATCTTCATCATCAAGTAACAATCGTATGGTATAACAGTCGCCGTCGATACTAAAAACGTAATCATCAGGGTCCTTTGCTGACCGGCGGAAGTTTCGTCGCGCACCAGAAAGCCCGAATCGAGAGGACGTATTCATTCTCGTTTCGGGCTTTTTTTTTGATTCAGGGTACTTGGCTGACCTCGTAAAGGATACAGTAAGCCCGGATCGAGAACCTGCCGCATCAAGCGCAGATTGCATCGAAGACGCAGGCGGGTTCAATAATCCAAAAAAGAAAGGAGGGAAAAGAAGGATTTCAGGAATTCAGATGAGACAGCAGGTTTGGATGCCGGCGCAAGCCCGCATCCGGCCTTCAGTATAAAGCCAAAATCCGGGTAACCGGATGACGGAAAGCCGAACGGGTCCACGGGGGTGGATGGCCGGGTTGTCTGAGGGGAAGCTAACTGACCAACCGGACCGACAAAGCGCACGGAGGGCCATTCGCAAAAAGCGAAGAGGCGATAAACCACGAAAAGTCGTGCGCACTAAAAAGGACGATGGACAGTGGAATTTAGTAACCCAAATTCGAAACTCAGGAGACGACTACAATGAAAAAGATCATGATGTTTTTAATGGTCGCCGTTCTCATGCTCGGCGTGAGCGGACAGGCCATGGCCGCCTTTACAGACGGGGATCTGATCCGTGTTGTGTACAACAGCGCAGCTAATGGTCAAGGCACGGAATACGCCACGGACCTGGGTGCTTTTGCACCGACTGCCCAGGACAGCACCTTTATGCAGAACACCACGGACACTTTTTCCCTTTCATCGGTAGGTGCCACGGACTGGAGCACTGTTCAAGTTGCGTACTTTATCAATAACTCAAACGCGAATGGCGGTGCCTGGACCAGCGGTCCTGCGACAGACGGCGGTGTCATCAACACTTACGCGTTTTGGGGCGGGTTCAATCCTGCTGCAGTTACTGTGCTGGCAGGCTACCAAGTCACAGCAGGCGGCGCAAACAGTGTTTCGATGCAGCAGTCTAACGGCCAGTCATACTGGACCAACATGAACGTCTCGGGATCCAGCATCGGAACCATGGGCGGCTATATCGATGCGATGCATGCAGGCGCTGAGCAGAACCTCGCAGCGCTCTCAACGACCGGCTACGTGGACCAGGTCCTGTATTACTACGGTTCCAATCCTGACTCAGGCAATCCCGGGACAGCAGTCGGCTACCTCCGCACTTATGCCGACGGCCACACAGTACTGAATCCGGCGAACGCTCCGACCACGCCGATCCCGGCTGCAGCATATCTCTTTGGCTCCGGCCTGCTCGGCCTTATTGGCCTTCGCAGGAAAATGGCTGCGTAAATTGCGTTTGATAAACTTCAGTCTAAACTAAAGGAGATTAATGAAATGAAGATCAAGAAAATATTCACCTCGGTCATTGTCGGCGCAAGCCTCCTCGCATTCGTGGGAGCGGCCTCGGCAGCGACAACATACACCACAGGCACCGGCTCGCCGAGCATGCCGACGGGGGACCTGAACGTTTATGGAGCATCGAAGTTCGAGAAGGCTTCGACGACCGTGTCGGGTTGGGTGCGGCTCAGGACTTCGTCGAAGATGTCGATGGTGAAGTCGCCCACGATGCGGCGGCGTTCGCGCGTGTCGATCAGCGTGCCGAAGTCGAAGACGTGCCCGGCCATCGAGATCGTGCCGAGGAAGCACGCTTTCACGCCTTCGCACAAGCACTTCACTCCGCTAGCCTGGGAGGAATGGCAGATGAAGAAGAAAGGAAACAGCAAAGAGTTACCCCGACCGTATCGCGACGTCTGCCCGGCGGCGGCTTACTTGAGCTGATCTACCAGCTCGACACGGGTAGAACTGCCTTCGCCATTTTTCGTGGCGGCGAAGTCTCAATAGCAAGTTCTCTGGATACGGATACCGGCGAGCGGCTCGTTCCGGTCCCGGCCACCAATAACCTCATCAAGCACGGCGCGGTGCTGCTCCCCGAGAAGCCGGAGCCCTTCGGCTCGACTGGCGAGCTGATTGAACACTAACCAACCAAGTACAGGGACAT
>CAVYLT010000058.1:0-204253 GCA_963769335.1 Nitrospirota bacterium
TTATGATTAAAAGGCAAGTCTACCTTAAGGTATATTTGAGTCTAGACGGACACAAATAAAACCGAAAGGAGACTTGCCATGAACAACATTAGCAAACTCGATTTCACAGGTCAACATCTTTACATCGGCATGGACGTTCATAAGAAAAGTTGGAGCATCTGCATCTTGACAGATAAGTTTGAACATAAGACCTTTACCCAACCGCCGGATGTCGGCATACTTGTCGATTATCTGAAGCGCAATTTCCCTGGCGCGACGTATCATGCTGTCTACGAGGCGGGTTTCTCAGGCTTCTGGACGCATGATCGTCTGAGTGAACTGGGTGTTGACTGCATCGTTACAAATCCGGCCGACGTCCCCACGAAGGACAAGGAGCGAGCAGGCAAAACCGACCGGGTCGATTGCCGCAAACTTGCCCATTGTCTCAGAAGCAACCAACTTGACGGGATATATGTCCCTTCACGGACCGCTGTCGAGGACCGCAGTTTGCTTAGGACCCGTCGCAGTATGGTCAAGAAGCAGACCCGTTGCAAAAACCAGATAAAGTCCCTGCTCGCTTTTTACGGCATTCATATACCCGAGGAACTTGCTGAAAGCCGCTGGTCCAGAAAATTCATCAACTGGATCGATGAAATCCGCATGGAGAGGGCCAGCGGGAATTATTCTCTCAAGGCGTATCTCGACGAACTGAACCATATCCGCCGGATACTTGCCGAGTTGAACCGGAACATTCTGGCCCTTTCCCGCACTGATGACTACCGGGTCAACGTCTTGCTGTTAAGGACCGTGCCGGGGATCAGCACGCTGACTGCCATGACACTCCTAACGGAACTGAACAGCATGAGTCGTTTTTCGTCGCTCGATAAGCTGGCGAGCTATGTCGGCCTTATCCCCAACACGAACTCCAGCGGTGAAAAGAACAACACCACCGGCATCACCAACAGACGCAATCCTTCGCTACGGGGCATATTGATTGAAAGTGCTTGGGTCGCTGCCCGTAAAGACCCGACGCTGATAATGGCATTCGATAAGCTTAGTAAGCATATGACTAATACAAAGGCCATCGTTCATATAGCGCGAAAGCTTCTAAATCGCATCCGGTACGTCTTGAAGAACCAGCATGAGTACGTACTGGCGGTAGTACAATAAAAAGCCGGATTGTTTTATGGAGGTCAATCTCAATAACTTGTTTATCTGTGGGTAACGCTATGTCATTCCTGCAGCGGATCTCAGGATCGTGTCTGCTTTAGCTAGACTGCGAACCCACGCCTTTAAAACATAATCTAAGAAATGCAGCCTTCCTCCATGCGAAGAAGTGTCTGCTTATAGAAGATTGGTTTTGAAGATTGAGCTCTGCCATAAAACAAATCCAGAAAGAGTCCGTCTGCCACCAAAAGAAGACTTGACTTTTAACATAGAGGAATGACGGCTAAAGAGAGACGCAAAATCAAACGGCGATGCAGGTACTCCCTGACCTATTCCATAGAATGTTCGTTTTTACTTCGGTTTTACCCCAGCGTAAAATATACCGTGGTCCCTTTATTTTCTTCGCTTTCGATCCACACCTTTCCGCCATGGCGGTTGATAATGCGCCGGACCGTGGCCAAGCCGATCCCGGTGCCGGGAAATTCCTCAACCCGGTGCAGCCGCTGGAAGGGGCTGAAGAGCTTGCCCGCATAGGCCATGTCGAACCCGGCGCCGTTGTCCCGGACGAAGTACGTGCGGGCTCCGTCTTTTTTGGTAACGCCGAATTCTATCACACTCGGGGCGGTTTTTTCACTAAATTTCCAAGCGTTGGCCACCAGGTTTTCAAGTGCTACGGCAAGGAGATGTCCGTCGCCGTACCCCGTCAGGCCGCGGGCTATGACAAAATCCACGTTCCGCTCCGGGTGGCTGAGCCGCAGCCCGTCGGCGATCGCCTGGGCCATGGCGCTCAGATCGACTTTTGCCCGGTTCATTTCACTGCGGGTGACGCGGGACAACTTCAGCAGGTCGTCGATGAGCTGTCCCATGCGCACGGTTGCGTTCCGGACGCGGTCAAGGTAGCTCTTGCCCGTGTCGTCCAGCTTGTCGGCGTAATCTTCGAGAAGCGCAAGGCTGAAACCTTCGATGCTCCGGAGCGGCGTTCGCAGATCGTGCGACACGGAATAGGCGAAGGCCTCCAGCTCCTTGTTGGAATTTTCGAGTTCGGCTGTGCGTTCGACTACGCGAGCCTCAAGCTCCCTGTTCAGCTTCCGGATTTCTTCCTCTGCCTTCATGCGCTCGGTAACGTCGCGGGCTGCCGCGAACACGCCGGTGACGTTACCGGTAACGTCGCGGTAGACCGCGGCATTGTACAGGACCGGCGTAAGATGCCCGTGGCTGTGCCGGATTTCGAGGGCGTAATCCATTACCGAGCCTTCCTTGAATACCTGCTGATACCCGGCCCGCGCTTTTTCCGGGTCCGTGAAATAATCGGAGAAGTCGGTACCGGTTAGCTCTTCGCGGGAGTGGCCGGTCACCTTTTCCGTTGCGGCATTCACGTCGGTGATCTTGCCGTTTGCATCGATGGTCACCAGCGGGTCGAGACTTGCCTCAAGCAGGCTCCTGTTGTAGGCACTGGCCAGACGCACGGCTTCCTCCGCCCGCTTGCGCTCAGCAATCTCCTTGTTCAGCTCATCTCGTGACGCCGTGACTTTTTTTAAATTTTCCGTCATGGAATCGATGAGTCTCGATAGTTGTCCCACTTCATCCTTCGCGCGGGTCCCCACTTTATAATCAAGATTGCCGCTGCCGATTATTTCCGTTCCCCGCTGCAAGGATTGGATCGGTCTCGCAAGACTTCTGGCAATTGCCGTTGCAGCCAAAAAGCCGGCAAAAATCATGAAGGCCCCAACGGCAATGACGATGATTTTTAATCTGCGGACCGGCTCGAAGGCCTCCACTGCGTCGATCTTTGTCACCAGACCCCACCGCAGGGAAGGGATGTACCGCCATGCGGCCAGCACTTCCTTTCCCCCGTAATCAAAAGTAATGCCCGATCCGGTCTCCCCCAGAGCGGCCTTTTGCGCGGCCAGTGCTATCTTTTGGTTCAGGGGCACCTTCTTTTTTAATGCTGCCTCCGGATCGTGGCGAAGAGGGCTTAAGAATAATACCTCGTTTCCTTCCTTCCGATCGATCAATGCCTCTCCGGTTTCTCCAAGACCGGTGCTGTCCTGGATGAACTTGTAAATGGGCTGCATATCGATCTCTATCACGATCTCTCCGATGAAATTTCCCTTTAAATCTATAATCGGAGCTATGCCGAGCATTTCGAACGCGTTCCCCATCTTCTTATTGAGAAAAACATTGGAAAAATATATGTCTTTTTTGCCTTCTTCTACCATGTGCCCGTCCGGAAGCAGTTGACTCATGTATTCTGTACTATGAGTGTCGCTACTGACGTAAAGGACGCGGCCCTGCCGGTCCGTGAGCATGACGTCCAGGTACCCAGAAGCAGTCTGGAAAGGTTTCAGCTGTTCGTCTAATTCCTTCACTGCCTCAAGATGTTTCGGATCGCTGCCTCGCGGATGGCGGATGAGTAGGGGGAGGTTGCGTTTGATATTTAGATAATACTGGGCCGATTTAAGATCCGCTTTTCGTTCATTAAAGAACGTCTCGATCTTATCCTTCTTGAGGTCCGCGAGGTTGTTCAACTGTGCAAGCCGGACGGTCTCCAGCGTCTTGCGTGCTTGGGAAAAGACAACGACGCCGAACAGCACGAGCGAGATGAGCGTGAACGCCACGAAGAGAATGGTCAGTTTTGTTTTTAAGGACATAAGAAAGTCCGGCTTTCAAATTGTGGGCCGTGTTGTTTTTAACGCCATTAGGAACACGCACCTCGAACTTCGAATGTTGAACATTTAACCGGCGTCACCCCAGCGTAAAATAGAACGTCGCGCCCTTCTCCGGCGCGCTCTCCGCCCACAGCCTGCCTCCATGGCGCAGGATAATGCGATGGGCGATGGCCAGCCCGATGCCCAAGCCGGGAAATTCGGATTCCGAATGAAGGCGCTTGAACGGATGGAAGTGTTTATCTGCATACTGCATGTCGAAGCCCGCTCCGTCGTCGCGAACGAAGTATATTGTTTTGCCGTTGCTTTCGGTCGCGCCGAATTCGATTTTTGCCGCCGGATGCCTGCCCGTGAATTTCCAGGCGTTGTCGAGGAGATTTTCAATGACCGTGTTGAGCATTTCGCGGTCTCCCTGCGCTTTCAAACCTTTTGCGATCACGAAGTCCGCGATGCGGGCGGGGTCTCGCTTGCGCAAATCATGGGAGGCGATCTCAGCAAGTCCGCTCAGGTCGACGGCCTTTTCCCCCATCTCGCGCTTTGTCAAACGCGCTATATTCAGCATCGCGTCGATGAGCTGGGACATTCTCTTGCTTGCCGATACCACACGGTTAAGGTAGTTCTTTACGTCTTCGTTCAGGGTAGCGCCATAGTCCTCGATTATTGCATTCGAGAAGCCTTCGATGGCGCGAAGCGGCGCCCTGAGATCGTGGGACACGGCGTAGGAATAAGCCTCAAGCTCCCTGTTGACGGCCGTAAGCTCGGCATTGGTCTGCTTCAGCGTTTCCTCCGCCCGCTTGCGCTCGGTGATGTCGCGGATGATAACCAGGGTATATGTTTCGCCCGACAACGTGTAGGTCGTGACATGTACATCCATGACGAATTCGGCACCGTCCTTCCGAAGCCCGCGCGTCTCATAGACCGAGAGAACTGCCTCTCCGGCTTCACGGGACCGGACATATGCCAGGACCTTCCCGCGTTCCAACGGGGCGATCAGATCTATAATGGGCTTATGGACCAGCTCAGCACTGCTTGCATATCCGTATAAAGAAATATATGCGGGATTCATCATGACATGAATCCCCTTTTTCGACACGCCGATGGCATCTATCGAATTTTCAAAGATGGCCTCGAATTTGATTTTATTTTGCTGGAGCTGCTCTTCCGCGTGTTTGCGCCTTGAAATGTCGCTTACGGCGGTGCGGCAGGAAGGGGTCCCCTCTCCGCTGTCCGCGCTTATGCTCTGGAGCTGGGCGGAGACCGGGACGCCGTCCTTTCCCCTCAGGTCGATCTCGCAGGTCTGAAGGGCCTCCGACGAGAGGACTTCGGCGAGATGGACGCGGAAGGCCGCGCGGTTGTCGGGCTCGATAAAATTCTGAATCGGCTTGGCAACCAGGTACCGTTTCTCTTCACCGAGCATCGCGGCGCCGGTGTGGTTCACTTCCAGGATCAAACCGTTCTTGTCAAAGGTAAAATAACCCACGGGAGAGAAATCGTACAAATCGGCATACTTCCTGCGAGAGGAATCGATCTCCGCCTGGGCCCGCCGCAGCTCTTCGTTCTGCATCTCCAGCTCGATCTGGTGCGTGCCGAGCTCGTGGACAAGCTTCTTCAGATCTGTGGCGGAAAGCTCACGCAGACGCTCGTTCTGTTTCGCGAGCATGGAGGGGGTCTTCTTTTTGGCCGCGTTCTTCTTGGGAACTGACGTTTTTCGTTTCATTGTTTTGCAGGCGCAGGCTTCAGCCTGCGATCAGTTTTCCGTATATCAATGCCTTGCCGGACGGGACGGTTACAAGAACAAAGTTTTACCTCTACATAGCTCCGGTCCGGAATAAACGCAGGCTACGAAATCAAATTCAAAAGAAATTTTATCTTTCCCTAACGTCCTCAATCGCCAAAAGGATCGTCTGGGTGCCCGCGCCGTCGTGCTGGATCCGGCGTGCGTTCAAAAGCATTTTCCTGCGTCCGGTCGGCTCAACGCGGCCCCTCGTGGTCCGGGAAGCAGCCGCTGTTTCTGCACTTTCTTTTGCGCCACGGTTTTCCCTTCGTGATACTCGATGCTCGCGATGAATGTCGTACAGAAATTAAATGTCAAGTGTAAAGGAGGGTAAAAACTCACTGGTACTTTAATTATAATGAGATCAGATGCAAAAGTAAACCGTTTCGGACATTTTCCCTATCGAAAGCCGGTCTCTACAAGCGGGGAAGGGATTTCGAATTTGTCTCGTGCTTGGCGGAAGAGCAGGTTTTTATTTTCTGTCTGGCTCGAGACGTAAGTGGTTCGCGATATCAATTTCTGTACCTTTAGTCTTTATCACCTGTTGACAGTTCTACGTGCAGGCCTGTTTCGAAGCCGCTTCGAAAGGCCCGTTTGATAACGTCCACGGGCACGGTCCTGCCGAGTTCCTGCTCGATGGAGGTGATGCAAGCGGATCCTGCTTTGCTTCGGATCACTTCGGATTCCATCGCGGGATCGTAATCGATCAGGATCGATCCATGTTGCAAAAAAGCGTTGGACAGCCTTCGCTGGGCGCTCCCGACGATCTTTTTCCCGTTCACCACAATCTCGTACCAGGAGGGGGAGGAAAAACAGGCAGGATCTTTTGCCCGCGTTTCCACGAGATGAGCGTGGCGGCTTGTCCGGGAGACGATTTCCGCGGAAATGCCGAGGTTCCTGAGGCCCGCCAGAAGTCCTTCCGCGATGACTTTATAGGTGCCGTGGACGTTCGGAGGGAAAAGGGGATTGTCAATCCTGCTGATTACGCTGTAGGTGAGCTCATGGCGATGGAGTACGGCCCTGCCGCCCGTGATGCGCCTTACGATGTCGAAGCCGTGCTGCCTGCAGGCCTCGATGTTGACGGCCTCCTCGATCTTCTGAAACCTGCCGAGGGAAACGGCGGGAGGATTCCAGCCGTAGAACCGCAGCACGGGAACGTTTTCTCCTGCCTGGGCTTTTGCAAGGAGTTCTTCGTCGATCGCCATGTTATAGGCGCCGAGATTGGGGCCGGTGTCGAGGAAATGCCAATTCATAGTTCAATATAAAAAGGTCAAAGTTCACAGTACAGAGTACAGAGTACAAAAAAAGTAGAGTTCAAAGTTCACAGTTCATGGTTCAAGGAACTTATATGATTTTCAACCCTCTTTTTTTATCATCTTTGAGGCTTCTGATAAAAGAGTTGATCAACCTGCTTGTTTCTTCCGCAATTTTGTAAGCTTTATTGAACTCATCATCCGCAATATAAGCCAAGTCCATTGCAATATAGAGCTGCGACTTGACCTCGGAGATGGACCCTTTTGCCACAAAGAGAAACTGTACAAATTCAGTATTGCTCCCTCGACCAAAGCCTTCTGCAATGTTTGACATAACCGATACCGCGGAGCGTTGGATCTGTTCTTTTAATCCGAAATCAGCCTTAAACGCCCCTTTGCGGGTGAGGGTATAGACGAGTTTTGTCATATCCCTTGATTTCTGCCAGAAAATCAGATCCTCGAATCTCCTAGCAATCATCGATCATCCTCCTATTGGAGTTTGGCGGTGGTCTTTACACTGAACTCTGAACTGTGAACTTTGAACTCTTTTTATTCATATAAGGAAGGCTCATGATTCGGCCTTGTCTTGAACCTCCGGTAGGTCCACATGTACTGCTCGGGCATTTCGCGCACCCAGGTCTCGATTTCGCGGTTCATGCGCGTGGCGTCGGAAACGGGATCGTCGGTCGGGAAATCAGCGAGGGGAGGGTAGAAGCGCATCTCGTACCCCCGGCCGTCGGGCAGGACCCGCGTGATGCAGGGGATGACGACGGATTCCGTGGTGGCGGCGATGCGTGACAGCGCCGTGACTGTAGCTGCGGGGATGCCGAAGAAGGGGACGAACACGCTGGCCCGCTCGCCCATGTCCTGGTCAGGCAGATAGTAAAAGATGCGTCCTTCGCGGATGGCGCGAATGATGGGTTTCGGGCTTGCCATGCGCTCCACCATGATCGGTCCGAACCTGCCGCGGCGGGAGAACAGGTATTCAAGGAGCGGGTCCCTCGATTTGCGGTACATGCTGACGAACTGCCAGTGCCGGGCCGCGGCAAGGCGCGATCCGCCCATGTCCAGGCCGACGAAGTGAGGCGCAAGCAGGATGACATTTTTGCCCGAGGCGAGGGCGTTGTCAAGGATCTGGTCGTCCCGGACCGTGATAAACTTCCGCACCCTCCAGCGGGGGGCAAACCAGGCGACGCCGAGGCTGAGCATGGCAAACCCGCTCATGCGGAAATGTTTCTTCAGCAGCCCGGAGCGTTCTTCAGGGCCCATGCCGGGAAAACAGAGCTCTATGTTTCTTGCGGCGTAGCGGCGATTCGAAGTGGGGAACCAGGAAGCGATTGTTCCGAGCGCGCTGCCCGCGATCCAGAGCAAACGGCACGGTATCCAGCTCATGAGGGCGATGAGCGCGAGGGCCGGCCATGCATACCAGTACCGGGGACGAAGGAACGTTTTGAGGGAAATGGCGGACGACATAATCTCCATGCCGTCATTCCGGGCTTGAGCCGGAATCCAGGGACGTAATGGCGGGCCGCTGGATTCCCGCCGGAGCCTGCCCCGGCACGCTTGAAGCAGGGCGGGAATGACAAACGCGATTGTATTGCCCTTCAGGTTTCGCTACCCGGCAGCCTTCGATTGCCGGATTCTCCTGTGAAATTTTTTTGCACAAAAAAGCCTGAGGACCGGATGACCCTCAGGCTTTTGATGTTATTGCCCGCTCACGGCGGACCGTTTAGGTGCCTCAGCCGCCTCCCCAGGAGTGGCCGCCGGTGCTGCAGACGGAGCCTTCACCGAAGGACGAAAACTTGGAAAGGAGTTTCCTGGCCTTCTTTTCTTTACAGTAGGGACAGACCGTGTCTTCAGCCCTGGCAGTCAGGGACTGCAGGAGCACGAAATCCTTGTCGCAAGCCTCACAGTGATATTCATAAAACGGCATAATACGATTCCTCCAAAAAAAGATTACGATACTGCTAGCACTTGCAGCGCTCCCGTGCCCCGAAAGCGTACAGTATAATACTCATGGGGCAGAAACCTGTCAAGGCAAAAATCGTAAGCATGGCGCCCACGAAGCCCGTGAAAATGAACCAGCCCGGGTGCACGAAAAAACCGAGAAGTGCGCCACCGAGAACGAAAATCCCCGCGAAAAGCCTGATGAAGCGTTCAAGATACCACGTTTTAGTGCTTGCAATGTACATGTATTTCCTCCATATGGAATATAGGGTCATGGGTCAAGGCGCTGCAATTTTTCCGTGCTGCTTGTACCTCGCCTTTTGCTACTTACAGGCGAACGGCGCCTTCCGGTCTTTTGCATCGAATCGTGCGTAATGGGGGGAAGTAAAGATGTCCATCAGCATGTGCCTGCTTATGACCCCCACGTACTTGTTGTCCTTCACGACCGTGACGATGGAGCAGCAGCTCTTCAGCAGGAGGCTGATGAGTTCCCTCGCCGGGGTGCCGGCATCGGTGATGATCGGCGCAGGCACCATGATGGTCGACGCCGGGATGCAGTCGAGGTCCCGTTCTTCACGGATCGCATCCAGGATGACGTTCTCCGACACGACTCCCAGGAGTTCCCGGTTGCCGTCCACAACCGGCATCGCGGCCAGTCCCGATGAAATGATCTTCATCGCCACTTCCCTAGCCGTTGTGTCGGGCCCGACGCTGATTTTTTCCCGCATGATATGCCACGCAAGTGCCGCCATTGTATTCCTCCATTCAAGTAAAGGGACAGGGCCGGGTACGGGACCCGGAATGCGTCTGCATTTGCTTCCGGTCCTTTTTTATGTGCTCCCCGGACTCCTGGACCCTGGCTACTGAACCCTGGTTTTTTCTACCGTCTTTCCCACTGGTCCGTATCGGGATTGAATGCCTCGCTGAAGGCCGTGACTTCTTCCTTCAAACCCGTTTCATAACCCTCGTTCAGGCCGAAGTTCACGAGCATCTTGATCGAGCGAAGCGAACTCAGGCTGTTGCCGCCGATACTGACGGCGAGACGGGTTGCTTCCTCATCGAGCTGGTCAATCGGTACGATCTTGTTCACGAGTCCGATCCGAAGCGCCTCTTCAACATACACCGTTCGTCCGGTAAAGAGAAGTTCTTTTGCCCTGCCGATGCCGACGGTCTTGTACAACCGCTGCGATGATCCGAAGATCGGAGGTACGCCGTACCGGGCTTCGGGAAACGAAAAGACCGAGTCCGTTGCAGCGATCCTGATGTCTGCAGCAAGCGCCAAACCGAGTCCGGCGCCCGTTGTCTCGCCCTTGACCGCCGCGATCACCGGGACCGGCAGGCCCTCGATGTTTCTCAGAAGATGATAGCCGACGTCCGCGAAGTGGCCGGCCTCGTCTTTTGACATTTTCCTGAATCCCGCGTAGTCGATCCCAACGGAAAAGTTTTTCCCCTTTGCCGTCAGCAGGACCACCCGCAGCTCTCCCTTAGATGATATCACATCGCTCACGGTTTGGTTCAACTGCGACAGCACGTCCTTGCTCAGATAATTGTCGGGCGGATTGTCGATCGTTACCGTGCTGATCCAGTCTTTGCAACCGATGCTGACTGATGGGGTTGACATAGTCTTCTCCTTCAAACCGTTTAAACGTTCAAACGGTTGAGCGTTCAAACGTTTATGCTGTCTCCCAGTTCTTCTTTTCTACTATATAGTAGAAGACCGGGATGACGATCAGGGTGAGCGCCGTTGACGCCAGCATCCCGAAAATGAGCGCAAGTGCCAGGCCCGACCAGACCGGGTCGGTCACGATCACGGCTGAGCCGAGGATGGCGGCTGCGGCCGTGAGCACGATCGGACGGGTCCGGATGGCGCCTGCCTCGATGAGCGCCTGTTCGAGCGGCATGCCCTCCTGCTTCTTGTCCAGGATGAATTCGAGCAGCACGATCGAGTTCCTGACCACGATGCCGGCAAGCGCGATCACGCCGATCATCGACGTGGCGCTGAAGTACACGCCGGTCATGGCAAAGCCCGGCATGATGCCGATCATCGAAAGCGGGATCGACGCCATGATGACGAGGGGGATCGTGAAAGACCGGAAGCGGCCCACGAGCAGAAGATAGATCGCGATGAGGGCCACGCCCATGGCAGCGCCCAGGTCTCGGAACACGTCGAGCGTCAGCTTCATCTCTCCGTCCCACTTGATCGAATACCCTTTGGGCAGCGGGTGCTTCCAGAGATACTGCATCATGTCGATGACGGCGTAGACCTGGCTCCGGTTGCCCATTTCGCCGTACACATACGTGACCGGTTGAAGGTCCTTATGATAGACGGCCTTGTCCATCTCCGAGGGGACGATCCTGACGAGCGACGAGAGCGGGACCTGGCTGCCTTCCTGACTGGTGAGGTACACTCTGTCCATGTCCGAGAGACCGCTGCGGTCGCCCCGGGGAAGACGCAGCATGATCGCAACCGGGGTCTTCGCGTCGGGCCGGTGCAGGGTCGAGATTGCCATGCCGGCCACGGATAGCCGCAGCGTTTTGGTGATCTGCTCCGTAGAGACCCCGGCGAGGGCGGCCTTTTCCTTGTCCACGAGCAGCTGATACTTGTCCTGCCTTTCCTTGACGCTGTCGTCGATGTCCACGACCTGGTCCGTCCTCGCAAAGAGCATTTTGACGTCCTGGGCTATCTCACGCTGCTTGTTGTAGTCCGGGCCGTAGATCTCGGCCACGACGGTGGCGCGGACCGGCGGACCGGGCGGGTCTTCCACGAGCTTGATGTTCGCGCCGTACTCCCGGGCGAGTTTTGCGATGTCCGGCCTGATCTTGAGCACGAGCTTCTCGCTCGATATCTTCCGGTCTTCCTTGTCCGCCAGGTTCACGCGGATGTCGGCGAATTGGCTCGCCTCACGGAACGCGCCGCCGCGCAAAAGGCCGTTGAAGTCCATGACCGAGCCCGTTCCCACGAAGGTTTCGTAGTCTTTCACCTCGGGAATGCGGCGGATGTAATCGCCCACTGCGCGGGCAACGCGGTCCGTGTTTTCAAGCACCGTGCCTGCCGGCATGTCGACGGACACGAGAAAAGTGTTCTTATTCGCCTTGGGCAGCATGCGGAACTTCACCCACTGGAACAGGGGGAAACTCATGGTTATCACAAAGGCTGTCAGGATGGCGGCGAGAACGATCCTGCGTTTGACCGGGTTTTGCAGGAGCGGCTCGAGTACCTTCTTATACATCCGGTAAATCTTCGTTTCCTCGAGGGAAGGCGGGTTCCCGTGATGGTCCGCCTTCATCAACCGGTAGCTTGCCCAGGGCGTCACGACAAAAGCGACAAAGAGCGAGGTGATCATGGCCACCGGCACGTTGAAGGGGATCGGCATCATGTAGGGCCCCATCATCCCGGTCACGAAGGCCATGGGGATGAAGGCGAGCACCACCGTCAGCGTCGCCAGGATCGTGGGCATGCCGATCTCGTTCACGGCCAGGATCGCGCCCTGGAGCCGTGAGTGCTGCTGCAGCCTGTAGTGGCGGTGGATGTTCTCGACCACCACGATCGCATCGTCCACGAGAAGGCCGAGCGACAGGATCAGGGCAAAAAGCGTGATCCGGTTGATGGTCTGGCCAAGCACCATGCCCACGGCGAGGGTTATGAAGAGCGTGAGCGGAATGGCCAGGGCCACGATGGCCGCCTCGCGCCATCCGAGGGTGAGAAAGAGCAAAATAATGACCACGATGATCGAAACGACCAGGTGGAATACGAGCTCGTTCACTGCGTCGTTCGCGGTCTTGCCGTCGTTCCGGGTGACCGTGACCTTGATCCCTGACGGGATCTGGGTCTTTTTCAGTTCATCCAGCTTCGCAAGAATTTCGTTCGAGATCTTGACCGCGTTCAGTTTCTGGCGCTTTGCGAGCGCCACGGTCACGGCGGGGAGTTCGCCCGTTGCATGATCGGCCGTTTGCACACCGGCCTGTTCTTCATGACGGCCGGTGAAGGCGATGCGCGTGAGCTTCTCCGTTTCTTCGAAACCATCGGTCACTTCGGCCACGTCGCCGAGATAAACAGGCTTGTTGTTCGCTATGCCTACCACGGCATTCCGTACGTCGCCGGCCTTTTCAAAGAACCCGCCGGTTTCGAGGGCGAGTTTTTTGCTGCCCTGTTCGAGGTCCCCGGACAGGAGGTTGGCGTTCGACACATTGATGGCCCCCGCGATCTGAAGCGGAGAAAGGCCGTAGCCTGCAATGCGGAGCGGGTCGAGGGTCACGTTCACCTGGCGGCTCCTGCCGCCGATGATCGCCGTGTTGCCCACGCCGGGCACTTTTCGCAGCTCGTCGAGCACGTGGTCGGCGACAAGCCTGAGCTGTGCGTCGTCGT
Source organism: Nitrospirota bacterium (assembly GCA_963769335.1). Classification (GTDB taxonomy): domain Bacteria; phylum Nitrospirota; class UBA9217; order UBA9217; family UBA9217; genus JAJYKN01. The sequence continues at coordinate 13,153 of CAVYLT010000058.1, forward strand.
AATTCGTCCCCGGGGCGCCCGAGAGCGTGATCGCCACGATAGGCACGTCGTCCACGTCGATGGGTTTCACCAGGGGCTGGGACGCTCCGGGAGGTGATACGTCCATGTTGGACATGATCTTGTCGTACAGTTTCACCATGGACCGTTCTTTGTCCTGGCCCACGAAGAACTTGACCGTCACGACGGACATCGAGTTCATCGAAACGGAGTACACGTCCTCGACGCCGGGAATCTCCCAGAGCTTGGCTTCGAGCGGCTTGGAGACGAGCTCCTCGACTTCCTTGGCCGAGGCCCCGGGCATCATGACCATCACGTTCGCCGCGGGCACGGTGATTTGCGGGTTCTCTTCGCGCGGCGTGAACCAGAGGGCGAAGAGCCCGAGGATTGCCGTGGCCGCCATGAGCAGGACCGTGAGCTGGGAATTGATGAAGTATTGGGTTATCTTGCCGCTGATGTTGAGTTTCATAATTAAGCCCTATCGTAACCACGGGTTCTGCTTCGCAGAACACACGGATAAACACTGGTAAGGAAAAAGTCCAGAAGTGCCTATAATTTTTTGTCTCGCCGCTGGTTCAGGCCTGCAGCCTGAACCATTCGTTAAGGTTTTGGTTCAATCTGTAAGATTGAACCAGCTTCAGCCTTGGAGTACATATTGTGTCTTCGATTCTTTTCTCTATTTAACCGTGTTCATCCGTGGTTACATGATTTTTGTCTTGTTATCGTATTACTTCTGCGCTATGACTACTTTTTTCCCGTCGATACTCGCGGCCTGCTTGCTCACGATCACCTTATCGCCGGCTTTCAGGCCCGTGACCGCCTCGATGAAGTCGCCCTGTTCCTCTCCGAGCTGGACCATCTGGAAGACGGCGTTTCCGTCAGCGGACACGAGGTAGACACCCGAGAGTCCGGACAGCGTTACCACGGCAGAGCGGGGGACCAGGACGGCCTCGCGTTTGCCGGTATTGAAGTAGGCCTTTCCGTACATGCCGGTGATCAGGCCCTTATCTGCCGGGATATCGACCTTCACGACGAACGAGTGGGTCCGCATGTCGGCTGAAGGGACCACTTGTGCTATCCGGGCATTGATTTCCTTGCCCGGCATGGCATCGATCCGCACCGTTACGCGCTCTCCCTGTTTGATGAAACGAAGGTCCTGCTCTTTTACCGTCACTTCGAGCCTGAGGTTCCTGTTGTCTTCGATCTTCAGGAGCGGCTGGCCCGGCAGCGCCATCTCTCCGAGGTTGATTTTTTTCTCCATGACCCGGCCCGTGATCGGCGCGGTGATGATGGTGTAGCTTTCCATGGCCTTGGCCGCGTTCAGGCCCGCTTTGGCTGATTCTATCCCGAGGGTCGCCTGGTCCATCTCCATCCGGGTGGCGGCCTGCTCGTCGTAAAGGCTCTTGATGCGGTCATACTGGAGCTTGGCGTTGTTGTAGGCGGCCTGTGCCTGATAGACCTGGGCGCTGATCTCGCCGCTTTCGATCCTGAGCAGCAGCTTGCCCTGGCTTACGTAATCCCCTTCGTTTACTGTTGAGGCCACGACCTTGCCCATGATCTTGCTTGAGAGCACCGAGGTGTTTTTGGAATTGAGCGCTCCGGCCGCAGTCATAACGGCATCGATGGTTTTCGGTTCGATGGTAACAGCAGAGACCTGGACCGGCGTTTCGGTCTTCGGTACGCCGGCGTAGCTGTTGGATTTTCCGAAGGACATGTATCCGACGCCGAGTATTGCCACTGCAAAGGCGACGGAAGCGCTGTAAATGATTTTTTTGTCCATGCTTTTCATCTTTTCTTTTATCGTATTGATGTCCATTATGATCTCCTCACGGTGTACTCTGTACTCTGAACTCTGTACTGTTTTATAAGGTCCCGACCGCCAGTTTCAGTTCGGCCTGCGCGATGTTGTTATCGTAGAGCGCCTGGAGCGCGTTTGTGCGCGCCCTGATGAGCGAATTCTCGGCGCCAAGCACGTCGACAAAGGTCGTCATGCCGGTCTCGTACCGCTTCTGCACGATCCGAAGCCCTTCTTCGGCTTCCTGCACGGAAGACGTTGTCGCCGCGATCCGGTCACGGGACGACGTTACATTATAATAGGCCTGCCTCACCTGAAGCTGCACGGCAGACCGGGTCTGTTCTTCCAACGATCTCATCCTGCTGCTTGTTGCCAGAGATTCCTTCACTTTCGAACGGGTAACCAGGCCGTCAAAGAGGTTCCACTGGAGCACCGCCATCACGGCCCAGCTTTTTGCATCGTCGCCCGCGGGTTTGTCGCTGTTCCAATCCAGCTGGCCCATGAGGTTCAGGCTCGGGAGATAATCGGCGCGCGTCATGGTTACCGACTTCTCGGCGTTCCTGCGGTTCATTTCCATGGACAGCAGGTCCGGCCGTTTGGACGAGGCCTCGTCGATCATGCTGTTCAGCTCCGTTTTCGTATCCTGGACAATGAGAGCTCCGGACACTTCATATTCAACTCCCTGCGGAACGCCCATGGCGAAATTGAGCGCCGCAGACGCCAGCCTGACGCCGTTTTCCGCACGCGTGAGCATTTCCTTTACTTCGGCCAACTGCACCTTGGCCCGAAGCAGGTCCGATTGGAGCACGGCGCCCGCCTTGTACCGGGCCTGCGCGAGCTTCACGTTCGCCTCGCTCGCATCGAGCGACTGGAGGGCAACGCGTGCGTACTCTTTGGCGAGCAGCAGGCCGTAGTAGGCTTTCACCACATTGTAGACGGTTTCCTGCTTCGTCCGTTCACGGTCCTGGATCGAGGCTTCTTTCGCGAGACCGGCCTGGCTCCTGCCGATGTATTCCTTGCCGCCGTTAAAGACCGGCTGCACGACCGAGAGCCTGGTGTTGTAGTTCGAAATCGCTTCGGGACTGTTTATGACCGCGGGGTTGAAATCCGCCGGCGTGATGATCTCCTGGTTCAGCTTCGTCCCGAGCGCCATGAGCGGGTTGTCGGTCCTGCTCCAGGTCTCGGACACGGTGACCTTCGGCAGAAAGCCCGATGCCGACTTCAGGACGCCTGCGTCGGCCGCTTCGATCTGCGAGTCCGCCGCCTTGAGCGCGGGATTTTTGTCGAGTGCCGTTCCGATGGCCTGCTCAAGCGTCAGCGGCTCTGCGGCGTAGCTGTAGGCGGCCACGACAAGGGTCAGCAGCAGGATGAGAACAAGGAAAAAAGAGAACAGGACGATCCTGCATTTAACGGACTTTGTTTTCATGTACACTAGGCTTTCGCCAGAGAAACACTGTCTGCCCTGTTCCATAGCACGATTCCGCCTTCGAGATTTTTGACTTTATAACCCATGCGTGAAAGATAGGAACAGGCATAGGCGCTCCGGTTGCCGACCCGGCAATAGACGACGATCTCTTTGTTTTTGGGGAGTTCGTTCAGCCGGTACCCGAGTTCCTGGAGCGGGAGCAGATATGACCCATTGATGGCCTGGGCAACATGCTCCTGCGGTGTTCTTACATCGAGCAGGAGAAAATCTTCTCCTGATTTTATTTTTTCGTTCAGTTTTTCAGGGCCTATATTCTGGCACCCATTGGAATTGAAAAACATACTGTCCTCCTTCTCTGCTGATAATTTCGTTCTCTTGTTGTTCAAGAAGCTCGAACAATGGACACTGCCAGGGGTTTTCTTCCGGGGTAGGAAGGAGAGGGGAATGGCAATGCCCATTGTTCATGCTTTGCATTCATCTATTACAACGTTTATGCCAAAATGAAAAACCCTGTTTTTACGTCATGTTGACACGATACGATGAAATTAAAAAAAAATATGCGGAAAAAATTGTCGAAGGGGATAGCATGCCATTTGTAATCAACTTGTTGATTTGGTTTGATTTATAAGATTCGACATTATTGTCTGCTCATTCATGTTTTACCGGATTATCATAGATAAAATTGTCCTTTCATATTTTTTCTCACTTCAGGCCGGCATTAAAAATATTTTATTCTTGAACAGGCCTTTGCTTTGTGTTAAATTTGACACAGTCTTCCGGGGAGAGAGAAAAATGAGAAACACTCTGTTGCTGTGTCTCGTGATGTTCGTGTTATCCGGCTTGTCGAACGTGCATGCAGAGCAGCCTGCCTCCCGTGAGTATGCGAAAGCAAACAAGTTGTTTTCCAATGCGAAGTATTCCGAAGCGCTTCCCGTTTATCAGCGATTACTCGGTTCTCATGCAGGCAAATTCCCGCCGGGCCCCCTCTACACGCGGATCGGGGACTGTTATTTCCGCGTCGAGGATTACAAGAACGCGGTCAAGGCTTATCGCTCTGCCCTGCAATACCAGAAAAGTCCCGAGCGGGCTGCAACGCAGTACTGGATAGGATTCAGTACTTTTCTCTCCGGCAACGACGCGGATGCTGCGGCCGAATTTCTAAAAATTCCGGAACTCTATCCCGCTTCCGGCATGTGGGTCAGCACCGCATACTACTGGGCAGGCAGAGTATGCGAGCGGATGGGGAAAAAGGAACAGGCCGCGGCATACTATCGCAAGGCCGGCGGAGCAGGAGCGACGACGCAGGAACGCTATGCGCTTAAGAAGGCCGATTCAGTAAAAAAAGGGGCCAGGGTCCAGTAGCAGGCAAAGGGGATTCCTTCTCGATGCTTTTGGTTTTCCTTGACCCATGAACCGTGCGCCGCTTTTCATCATCATGCTCAAAGAACTGAATATCAAAAACTTCGCCATCATCGACCAGTTGCGCGTTGAGTTCACGCCGGGGCTGAACGTGTTTACCGGTGAGACCGGCGCGGGCAAGTCCATTGTTGTCGATGCCTTGAACCTTGCGCTGGGTGAACGCGCGAGCGCAGACCTCATCCGCACCGGCTGCCAGGAGGCGGTGGTGGAGGCGGCCTTCGAGCTGGACCACAGGGGCACGAAGGAAGTCGTTGCCCTTCTCGCTGACCAGGGGATAGACGTGAATCCCGGCGAGGACCTGATCGTGCGCCGCGTGCTTTCTTCGGCAGGCAAGAACAAGATCTATATCAACGGGAGTCTCGCCAACCTGACGACACTCTCTGCTCTTGGGATGAGCCTTGCGGACATCCACGGCCAGCATGAACACCAGTCCCTCCTGTCCCTCGACCGCCAGATGGACATGCTCGATTCCTTCGGAGAGCTCGACAGTCTCCGGCAAGACTTCGCAATCGTCTATCACCGGTTGCAGGACGTGCGAAAGGAACTCGCTGAACTCGAAACCGGGGAACGCGATCGGGCACAGCGGGAGGACATGCTTCGCTTCCAGAAGAACGAGATCGAAGCGGCGATGCTCAAGCCCGGCGAAGACGCCGAACTTTCAAATGAACAAAATGTCCTGGCCAATTCGGAGAAACTGGCCGGTCTCGTCGCCCTGGTGGATGAGACCTTGTATGCCGCCGACGAATCGGTGCTTACGAACCTGAAGAAGGCGATCAACGGGCTGAAGGAAATCGCGGAGATCGACAACAGGCTTTCCGGCGCCGCCCAGCTTTGCGAGTCGGGCCGCGCCCAGGTTGAAGAGGCCGCCCGCGAGATTTCCTCTTACCGCGAGAGCGTCGAGTTTGATCCGAAACGCCTGGAGCAGCTGGGCGACCGGCTTGACGTGATCCAGAAACTGAAGAAGAAATACGGCGGCACGATCGACGAGATCCTCGGATTCGGCGTAAAAGCCGCGGCCGACCTCGACCGCATGGAACGGAGCACCGAGGAAATCGAGCGTCTCAAGTCGGAAATTCAGGCGGTCAAGTTCGGGTTGACCGATAAAGCAGGGGAACTCACCCGAAAGCGTGGTGCGGCGGCGAAGGACCTTGAAAAAAAAATCGAGGCGGAGCTCGGCCACCTGGGCATGAAGAAGACGACCTTTTCCGTGCAGATCACCCAGGAACCCGGAGGCGACACGCTTGATGGCCGCAAGCTGGGTCCGCGCGGGGGGGACCGCGTGGAATTCCTTATCTCGCCGAACCCCGGAGAAGAGCCGAAACCGCTCGCGAAGATCGCTTCGGGCGGCGAACTCTCCCGCATCATGCTGGCGCTCAAGACCCTTCTCGTGGAAGGCGACGAAATCCCCACGCTCGTGTTCGACGAGGTCGATGCCGGCATCGGGGGGGCGGTCGCCGAGGAAGTCGGAAAGAAGCTCAAGCGAATCGCGGCGAAACACCAGGTCTTCTGTATCACCCACCTGCCGCAGATCGCGAGCATGGCCGCGAGCCACTACGGCGTTTCCAAGGAGGTCAGGAAGGACCGGACCAGCACCGCGGTGCGTCTGCTCGACGCACAAGAGCGCGTGGACGAGATCGCCCGCATGCTCGGGGGAAAGACCATCACGGACGCGACGATCAAGCATGCTGAGGAAATGATTACGCGCGGAAGCGCGTGAAGAAGTACAGAGTACACAGTTCAGAGTACAGAGTGTGATGTACAGGGCGGGGCTGTTACTTTGTACTTCGTACTCTGTACTTTGTACTTTTTCTGGAAAATGGAGAATATATGGGCAAGGTTGTCATCAATATAGACTACTGCAAGGGCTGCGAGCTCTGCACCACGGCCTGTGCAAAGAAACTTTTGAAGATCGGCACGCAATTCAACAAGAACGGGTACTATGCCGTGGAATACTGCGGCGAAGAAGGCGCCTGTACGGGATGTGCGCTCTGCGCCGAAATGTGTCCGGACGTGGCAATCGAGGTGTGGAAGTGAAGTAAATTGATTCAGGATTCATGATGCATGACGAGGAAACCTGCATCATGGATCGTGGATCAGGCATCAGCAGCAAACCCAAACTGATAAACCACATCAATCGGAGAACGATGAAATGCCTAAAGTTTTAATCACCGGTAACGAGGCCCTTGCCGAAGCCGCGGTCAGGGCCGGATGCAAGCGCTACTTCGGTTATCCCATAACGCCGCAGAACGAGATCCCGGAATTCATGGCAAAGCGCCTGCCGGAAATCGGCGGCACGTTCATCCAGGCGGAGAGCGAGATCGCGTCCATCAATATGGTGTACGGCGCCGCTGCCGTCGGCGAGCGCGCCATGACCTCGTCATCGAGTCCCGGCATCAGCCTGATGCAGGAGGCGCTCTCGTTCATGGCCGCATCGGAGTTGCCGGCGGTGGTCGTGAACATGCAACGGGGCGGGCCGGGGCTTGGAAACATTTCGCCGTCCCAGGCCGATTATTTTCAGGCCGTAAAAGGCGGCGGCCACGGCGACTACAAGCTTCTGGTCTATGCACCCTCGACCATCCAGGAGATCGTGGATTTGACGGTGCGTGCCTTCGACAAGGCAGATGAATACCGCAACCCCGTCATGATCCTGGGAGACGGTGTGCTCGGCCAGATGATGGAGCCCGTTGAACTGCCCGACATCGAACCGCGGCATATCGACAAACCCTGGGCATTGACCGGGGCCAAAGGCAGGCCGGGAAAGGTCATTCGTTCACTCTTCATGTTGCCCGGCGAGGACGGGATGCTCGAACGTCAGAACTACAAAATGAAGGCCAAGTACGACCGCATGGCCGAGCACGAGGTGATGTGCGAGACGGTGCTGACCGACGATGCCGAGATCGTGCTCGTCGCTTTCGGCACGTCCGCCCGCATTGCCAAGACGGCCGTTAACCTCGCGCGGGCCGAAGGAATCAAGGCCGGCCTCGTCCGGCCGATCACGCTCTTTCCGTTCCCGGAAAAGATTATTGCGAAAATTGCCGGGCAGACGGAGCGCTTCCTCGTCGTCGAAATGAACCTGGGGCAGATGGTCGAAGATGTGCGGCTGGCGGTGAACGGTAAGGCGCCGGTAGCCTTCTACGGCAGGCCGGGCGGCGCCGTGCTCGCGGTAGAAGATATTCTGATGGCGATCGAAAACTGCGTGTCCGGCAGGACACAGGAAAAAGTGCACGCTGTATCCGAATAAGGTCCTCCACAGGAAGGGAGTTCCATGGCGAGAGTAAAGACCGTATTGGATTTGATCGGGAACACGCCGATGCTGAAACTCAGCCGTATGGCCGGTGAAGGTCTTGCCGAAGTCTGGGTAAAGCTTGAGGGGTTCAATCCCGGTGGGAGTGTGAAGGACCGGCCCGCCCTTGCCATGATCGAGGAGGCGGAGAAAAAAGGCAAGCTGAAAAAAGGCATGACGATCGTGGAGCCCACGAGCGGCAATACGGGCATCGGGCTTGCCATGGTTGCCGCGGTCAAGGGCTATCGAATCATCCTGACCATGCCCGAATCGATGAGCATCGAGCGGCGCAAACTGCTCCAGGCTTACGGTGCCGAGCTGGTGTTGACGCCGGCTGCACAGGGAATGAAGGGCGCCACTGCGAAGGCGGATGAGATTCTCGCCTCCGGCAGGGAATATTTCAAACCCGACCAGTTCGGGAACCCCGCCAACCCCCAGGTGCACCGCAGGACGACGGCAAAGGAAATCCTTGCGCAGATGGGTGCGAAAAAAATCGACGCCTTCGTGGCAGGCGTGGGCACCGGCGGCACGATCACGGGAGTGGGCGAGGCGCTCAGAAAAAAATTTAAAAATATCACGGTCGTTGCTGTTGAGCCTGCAGCTTCGCCGCTGCTCTCCGGCGGCCAGCCGGGTCCCCACACCATCCAGGGAATCGGGGCTAATTTTGTGCCCTCGATCCTGAACACGAAAATATACGACGAGATCATCACGGTATCGAACGAAGATGCCGCGGACACTGCGCGGCGGCTGGCCCGGGAAGAGGGGCTGCTCGTCGGCATCTCGTCGGGTGCGGCGTGCTGGGCGACGCTCCGGGTCGCGGCACGGCTCGGCAGCGGCAAGCGGGTCGTGACGGTTTTTCCCGACGTCGGCGAGCGGTACCTGACCACGGGGCTGTTCGAGCTGAAGAGCGGGGCATGAAGGCGCTGGCGAGACGCGTCAACAACATCCTTCTGCATCCGGGGAGCGAGTGGCAGGCGATCAAAGGCGAACCGACCACCTATGCGGACCTTCTCTTCAGCTATGTCGCCATCCTGGCCGCGATCCCGCCCGCAGCAGCAATCGCGGGCCGCTTCATCATTGACCGGAAGATTTCGAACAGCGTCATCCTGTCATCCTTCGGATACCTCGCGTTCACGAACCTGCTCTGGTACTGCATGTCTGTCCTTAATGTTGTGATAGCCGGCGTAATCGTTACGACGATTGTCACAACTCCTGAGTCCCGCTGGAACGGTCTCCAGGGGTTTAAAATCGCGGCATACTCGTTCACCCCGTTTTATATCGCCGGCGTGGTTGCCGTTTTCCCCCATATGAGCTGGATTGTTTATGGTGCGATTCTCTACAGCGTCTATCTTCTCTATCTCGGCATCATCAGTTGCTCGAACGCCGGACGAACACAGGCGATCGGGTATGCCGTTGCTTCATTCCTGTGCGCCGCCGTCATCGTCGGCGTCGTGAACCTGTTTGAATATATGTTTGAAACATCCGTGACGTCCCGGATGTTCCTTTAAACGGATGAAACCGATCTATCTCGACTATAATGCAAGCACGCCCGTGGCGCCGCAGGTGCTCGAGGAGATGCTGCCGTATTTGAAGAACAAATTCGGCAACCCGTCGAGCAGCCACGGCTTCGGCGTTGCCTGCAAAACGGGTATCGAACAGGCCCGGGAGAGGCTTGCCCTCCTGCTCCGGTGTGAAGCCTCGGAGCTTATTTTCACAAGCGGAGCCACTGAATCGAACAATATGGTGATCAAAGGGATCGCCAAGGCAGCGGGGAAAGGGAAACACTTTATCACATCCCGGATCGAGCATCCGGCGGTCCTGGAGCCCTGTCGCCATCTCGAACGCTACGGCTACCGGGTCACGTACCTTCCCGTTGACCGGTTTGGCATGGTGGACCCCGCTGACCTCGAAAAGGCGATTGCGCACGACACCGTGCTTGTTTCGATCATGCACTCGAACAATGAAGTCGGGACCATTCAGGATATCAAAGAACTTGGCCGGATCGCGGCGTCACGCGGTGTTTTGTTCCATACCGATGCCGCACAGAGCGTCGGCAAGGCCCCGTTGTCGGTTGAAGACCTCGGTGTGGATTTTCTGACCGTGGCAGGCCACAAGTTCTATGCGCCAAAAGGGATCGGCGCCCTGTTTATCAAAAACGGACGCTCGCTTCCGCCCATGATGCACGGCGCAGGACACGAGCGTGGTCTGCGTCCGGGCACGGAGAACGCCGCGTTCATCGTGGGCCTCGGCGCCGCAGCGATGCTTGCGGCTCCTATTCTGGATGGCGAGGGAGAGCGCCAGAGGAACCTCGGGGGAAAGTTGCTGAACGGCTTGAACCGGGCGGGACTTACCGTTCATCTGAACGGCCATCCCGATAAAAAGCTGCCGAATACCTGGAACATCAGTTTCGAAGGATTCAGCGCGATCGACGTGATGGAAGCGCTCGGCAGGGAATTTGCCGTTTCTCCGGGGGCCGCCTGCCACGGCGATCTCATCGAACCGTCGCACGTGCTTGCGGCGATGGGCACTGACCCGGCGTTTGCCCGCGGCGCGATACGGTTCAGCCTCGGCAGGGAAACGACGGAAGAAGAGATCGGTTGGGTGATTGAGAAACTCGGAAAAGGACTGAAGCAGTAGCGGGAATCAGAAATGCGGAAGCAAGGGGAAAAACGTGTCTAATGAGCTTATCCTGATAGTCGATGACGAAGAGAGCGTGCGCAAAAGTCTTGCCGACGTGATGCGCGACGAAGGGTATGAAGTCGTGACCGCGTCTTCCGGCAAGGAAGGGATCGATGCGCTGGCGGAGGCGCAGCCGTCGCTCGCCCTGCTCGATATCGCCATGCCGGACATGGACGGGATCGAGACGCTCCGCCGGTTAAAGGAGATCAGGCCCGATATGCCGGTCATCATGGTCACCGGCCACGGGACTATTGAAACGGCGGTCAAGACCACGAAGATGGGCGCCTATGACTTCCTCGTGAAGCCTCCGGAACTGCAGCACCTCACGCTCGTCGTTAAGCACGGGATCGAGGAATCCCGCCTGCGCGAAGAGAACGCCACCCTCAAGCAGAGCATCGAACGGCGGTATGAAATCGTGGGCGAAAGCGCCGCCATCGCCAAGCTCAAGCAGCAGATTGCACTTGCGGGACCGACGAACGGCTGGGTGCTGATCCACGGCGAGAGCGGGACGGGCAAGGAACTGGTGGCCCGGGCCATCCACCGGGCCAGCAGGCGCGAGAACGGTCCCTTTGTCGAAGTGAACTGCGCGGCGATCCCGCAGGAACTCATCGAGAGCGAGCTTTTCGGCCATGAGAAAGGGTCCTTCACCGGGGCCACGGGCATGAAGCGGGGGAAGTTCGAGCTTGCCCACGGGGGGACCATCTTTCTCGACGAAATCGCCGACATGAGCATGGCCACGCAGGCCAAAGTGCTGCGTGTGCTCGAAGGCCAGGAGTTTCAGCGTGTCGGCGGCATCAAAACGCTCAAGGCCGACGTTCGCGTGATTGCGGCGTCGAACAAAGACCTTGCCGAGGAAATGAAAAGGGGCTCGTTCCGGGAAGACCTCTATTACCGGCTGAATGTAATCCCGCTCGATGTGCCGCCTCTCCGCGAGCGGTCCGACGACATACCGCGCCTGGTGCGCCATTTTCTCCAGGAGTTTTCAGTGGAATACGGTCAGAAGACCAAGGTCATCGACGAGGACGCTCTTGCGCTCTTTGTCCGATACCCGTGGCCGGGTAATGTGCGTGAACTCCGGAATATTATCGAGCGTCTGATGATCATGGTTCCCCGGCCCGTGCTCACGGTCAGCGACATTCCGCCGACTATCAGCAGACTTGCGGACGAGAGACCGGGGGAAGGACCCGCGAACATACGGCCCCGTTCCCTCGCTTTGACTTTGAAGGACGCCCGTGCCGAGTTCGAGCGCGAATTCATTTTTCAGAAGCTCAAAGAATACGGAGGCAACGTGAGCAAAACCGCCGACGCCCTCAGTGTGGAGCGCAGCAATCTGCATCGGAAAATCAAGGCGTTGGGGATCGAAGTAGAAGATTGATGCCGGATGCATGATTCATGATCATGATGCATGAGGAGGCATTGTTTGCTTGTGGTATCCTTTTTCTTATCCTGAATCCTGCATCCTGAATCGTCACTATGATCGAGACCCGCAATCTCACGAAATACTACGGCGCCCTCGGCGCCGTGCAGTCCGTCAGCTTCAGCGTCGGAAAAGGCGAGGTTTTCGGTCTCCTCGGCCCGAACGGAGCGGGCAAGACAACGACGATCCGGATGTTGACGACGCTTCTCGTTCCTTCGTCGGGTTCCGCTCTGGTGGCTGGTTATGATGTCAGCGCCGACCCGCTGAGCGTCAAACGTTCTATCGGCGTCGTGCCGCAGATGCTGAACCTCGATATCGACCTCAGCTGCGCGGAGAATCTGGAGTACCACGGCAGGCTCCACAGAATGGCCCCCGCCGACCGTAAAGCCCGCACCGAGGAACTTCTTCGCTTTGTCGGCCTGTGGGAAAAGAGGGACACCCCTGTCGAGCACCTGTCCGGCGGAATGCGCAGGAGGCTCTTGATCGCCCGGGGGCTGATGCACCGGCCCGGTGTCGTATTCATGGACGAGCCTACGGTGGGCCTGGACCCCCAAGCGCGACGGATGATATGGGGACTCATCGAAGACCTGAAGAAGATCGGCATCACGATCCTGCTGACGACGCACTATATAGAGGAAGCGGATTTTCTCTGTGACCGGGTGGCCATCATGCGGGCCGGGAAAATGATGATGCTCGGAGCGCCCTCCGACCTCAAGGCGGTCGTGGGACGGTACGTTCTTGAGTGCCTCGGAAAGCACGATATGCCCCGGCGTTTCTTATGGAACCGGGAGGATGCGCTCGAGGCGGGAAAAGGAATGGGGTGTGATGTCGTGGTCCGCGATGTCACTCTGGAGGACGTATTCATAAGCCTTACCGGCGAGAGAATTGAAGGATGAGAAAAACAGGAGGCAGGAGGCGGCGATAACAGTCTGGTTTCGCCGGCCACTGACGTTTAAGTGAATTTTTACCCCGTTATCTGGAAAGAGATGATGCTGATCCGTAAGAAACCCTGGCGGTTCCTTGCGTCGAGCATGGTCATGCCGGTCCTCTATCTCGTTACCTTCGGCTGGGGGCTCGGACGGGGCATGAACGTGGGAGGCGGCAGGTACCTCGAATTCGTCCTGCCCGGGATTCTGGCGCTGTCCGCCATGAACAACAGTTTCGGCCCGGTCTCGACCTCGCTCAATATCAGCAAGCTCTATACCAAAACCATCGAGGAGGTGCTCGTTTCCCCGGTGAGCCACTGGGACATCGCACTCGGCAGGACGATCACCGGCTTTGCACGCGGGTTGTTCTCCGCTCTCACGCTTCTTCTCGTCGGGCTTGTTTCGGGAGTGCGCATCGACGTATCGCTCTCGTTTTTTGCCGTCCTCGGGCTTACGGCATTTTGCTTCGGCGCCGCGGGCGTGGCAGCGGCCATGATAGCCCGTTCCCACGAGGACATGGCCAACTTTAACAGCTTTTTCATCATCCCCATGTCGTTCCTGGCAGGAACATTCTTTTCTCCGGACAAGATGCCGGAGCCTTTTCGAAGCCTCATTCTTGTCTACCCCCTGACCCACGCAAGCCTCCTACTTCGCGCACTCGCCTCGGGAAATAGTCCGGCTATCGGCTCGGTGCTCGTTCTCGCAGTATATTCCTTGCTTTTCTTCTATCTGGCCGGCATGATGGTCAAAAAAACAGCGTAGGCCCTGTTCGAGACCGCTGCAACTCCACCCTTCGGAACGCTGTTATGAGAGACCCGGTGCGGGCAGCATCCGCTTTTTTCGTTTGTTGCGGTGCATCTTCCGGGAAAAGCCTTCGAACGTGCAAAGGTCCTGTGACAGCGGCTTGATGCGCCGTTCCGGGAGGAAGGGAACGCGCCGTTTCCCGTTTTTCATTGACTTTTCGGGACTATAAGGCTAATATTCAAATCTGTCCGCATTGTCAGCGAATAGTCGGGAAAACTGGTTCCAACAGATGCCCAAAGTACAATTTATCTTTGCTATTCATAACCACCAGCCGGTGGGGAACTTCGAGTTCGTTGCCGAGGAGGCGTATCAGAAATCCTACCTGCCCTTTATCAAAACGCTCGAACGCCACCAATCGATCAAGATCACGTTGCACTATACCGGAATTCTTTATCGCTTTTTTGAACAGAAGCACCCGGAGTTCATCGATCAACTGAAACAATTGGTGCGCGACGGCAGAGCGGAAATCCTGTCCGGCGGGTTTTACGAACCTATCCTGGCTGTTCTTCCGGACGAGGACAAGGTCGGACAGATCCGGACGCTTTCAGACCATATCCGCCGCAAGCTCGGCTATGAGGCGCACGGTATGTGGCTTGCGGAGCGGGTGTGGGAGCCCCATCTCCCGAAATTCATCGCCAAGGCAGGCATCAACCATGTCGTGGTCGACGATTTCCATTTCAAGATGTCCGGGCTCCACGAGGACGAACTGGACGGTTATTACCTGACGGAAGAGCAGGACAGCCTGATCAGCATTTTTCCCGGAAGTGAAAAACTCAGATACCTGATCCCCTTTCAACGTCCCGAACAGACAATTGAACTTCTTTCCTCCCTCCGCTCAACGGAACGAAACCGGCTTGCCGTCATGGCGGACGACGGCGAAAAGTTCGGCGTCTGGCCCGAGACCTATCATTCGGTGTACGAGGAGGGCTGGCTCGAACGGTTCTTCGGCCTTCTCGAGCAGAACAGCGACTGGCTCGAAACAACGACCTTCGCGGAATATCTCGAAAAAGAGCAGCCGCGGGGAAAAATCTATCTGCCCACCGCCTCCTATATGGAGATGGGAGAGTGGGCCCTTCCGGCGCGCACCATGAAGGAGTATGATGATGCGCTGGCAAAAGCAAGACAGATGCCGGAATTCGCAGGCCTCAGGCCTTTCCTCCAGGGCGGGATCTGGAGAAACTTCCTCGCCAAGTACACCGAGAGCAACCATATGCACAAACGGATGATGATGGCGAGCAGGAAGGTGCGCACAGCCATCGAGGCGCTGAACGCGCAGGGCATAACGAGGAATGCCGAGACGGCGAGGATGCTCGATCATCTCTACCAGTCCCAGTGCAACGACGCGTACTGGCATGGCGTCTTCGGCGGACTCTATCTGCCCCACCTGAGATCGGCAATCTATGAACAGGTGATCCAGGCGGAGTATCTTGCGGACAAGGTGTTGACGGGTCAAGGGGCAGGGGGCAAGGGCCGGGGAAAGCAAAAGAAAAGTCCGGGACCGGTATGGCTTCAGACCGAACAGGGGGATTTCGACCAGGACGGCCTTGAGGAGGTCATGATCAATTCCGAGTTGCTGAACCTCTTCATCGACCCGGCAAAAGGCGGAAGGATATCGGAGTTCGATTGGAAGCCCCGTTCATTCAACCTGATGAACACGCTTACGCGCAGACGTGAAGGCTACCACGACAAGATCCTGTCTGAGGCCACACAGGCGGCAGCCGGGACGCAAGGCGGCGCGAAGACCATTCACGAACGAGTGGCCATGAAGGAGGAGGGGCTCCAGTGCCATCTGCTCTACGATTGGTACACCCGCGGTTCTCTCCTCGACCATTTCCTGGGGTCAGGTGCGGACCTCGTTAATTTCATGCGGTCCGAATATTACGAGGCCGGGGATTTCATCCTCGGCGCCTACAGCGTCAAATACAAGAAGCAGGGGAATGCCGCAGTCATCCTCGAACGGACGGGACAGGTGGAAGGACTCAGCGTGAGGGTCAAAAAAGAAATATCCCTGGCTAAGGCCGCACCGGAATTTACCGTGAAATTCGAGATCGCGAACCAGAGCACTGAGGAATTGAATACGTCCTTCGGCAGTGAATTCAATTTTTCACTCCTCGCGGGCGATGCCCATGACCGGTATTATGATATACCCGGTCACATCCTTGACAAACGGAACCTTGCGTCGATCGGGGAGATCAACAACGTGAGCAGGGTGAGCCTCGTCGACGAATGGATTAAACTCAGGCTTTCACTCGCCTTCACGCAGCCGGCGATACTCTGGCGTGCCCCGGTCGAGACGGTATCGCAATCAGAAGGCGGGTTCGAGCGGGTTTACCAGAGTTCCCTGGTGATGCCGATCTGGCGGATTTCGCTTCAGCCGCGTTCGTCGTGGGAAACCGGGATCTGCGTGCAGGTGGAATAATTCGATTGAAAATTTGAGAATCATAATAGAAGAGAGGTTACGCAAAGCATGAAAAAAATATTCATTTGTTGCTTACTGCTGCTGGCGATTGGTGCCGATGTGAGTGCTGCGGGAAAACCACTCGGCGTGGAAGAATATACGTCTATCGACGAGCTCGCAACGGAGATCGTATCGTACTTTCCCAAAGTCCAGGGTGCGGTAAAAACCGTGAAAGGCGACCGGCTCACTATTGCCCTCGGGACAAAAGACGGTTTGATGCCCGGCGTAGAGCTCACGCTCTGGCGGGACGGCAAGGAAATCGTCCACCCCGTGACCGGTGCGGTGATCGGCCGTGTTGAAGAGCAGGTCGGCAGCGCCGAAGTTCTCAGCTTGTCGGAGACGTCGTCAACAGCGGTGATGAAGGACCGCATGCTGGATCCGAAACCCGGCGATAAGGCGAGGATCACGCCGAAAAAGATCAATCTGGCGATCCTTCCGGTCAGGGCCGACCATCCGGAGGTCATTCGTGGTTTGACCGAACGACTGAATGAACTCGGCAGGTTTACGCTGCTCGACGGAGAAAAGGCCGCGGCGTTCCTCAAAGGGAAAGATCAGCGGGATAATTCGCTCGTTCGGGAGATGAGCAAGGCTTTCAACCTGGACGTGATAGCCGCAGTGGGGATCTATCCTTCGGAAGGCGGGAAAATCCTCGTGACGACGCGGTTGTTTTACGCCGACGAGGCAAGGCCGCTCGACACGATCGTGGCCATGATTGACTTGAGCTCGAAAAAAGACGCCTTCGGCGAAGTGAAGCCCTATTTTGCGCCGATGAAAGTGGAAAAGGGCAGCATTGCCGAGCTGCCTTTTGAAGCGCAGCTGTTTGCGACTGCAGACCTCGACGGGAACGGCGGGCTGGAATACGTCTTTTCCGACGGTGCGAGGATCCATATCTACCGTCAGAGTGCCGCGGGATGGCACGAAGAATGGGCGGAGCCTGCAGTCTCCGGCGGTGAGGAAATCCAGCACATCAACCTCGATGTCGCGGACATCAACGGGAACGGCGTGCCCGAAATCTTTGTTACGGAGATGCGGAACGGGGAGGTCAAATCCTACGTCGTGGAATTCCACGGCGGGCTGTACCAGCGGATTGCCGAGGTCCCCGGTTTCCTCCGCGTCGTCAATTACCCCGGCATGGGCAGGATACTCATCGGTCAGGATTACAATCCAAAATCGTTTTATACCGGGCCGCCGAGGCGATATGAGTGGTCCGACGGGAAATATGTTCTTGGCCGGGAAGTCTCCTTGCCGGACGGAATTGGCCTCTACGGATTTGTTTTCGCCAATGTCGGCGAAGCCAGTCCCCTCCTCGTGGCACTGTCGGAGAAAGACCGCGTCGTCGTCTACTCCAAGGACACCCCCGTCTGGAAGAGTGAAGAAACATACCCGACCGTGGGGATAACCGTAACAAAACCGGTAACGGACGTCGTCGCCGTCACCCAGTCCGTGGTCGAATCGGAAAAGGAACGACAAGTCAGGATTATGGGACGGGTCCTTGCGCTTGACGTGAACGGGGACGGCAAGGACGAGATCGTCCTGGTAAAAAATATCGGCGACTCCTTCTTTGGGCAGTATTCGAAGGCCGAGATCGTCAGCCTGGGATGGACCGGTGCGCGTCTCGATCAGCGGTGGACCATTAAGGACATACCGGGCGCCGTGCTCGATTTTCAGATTGCCCGGCAGGAGAATGCGGGGGCAAATATTCTGGCACTGGTGAAATCTCCGGGCGGGCTCTTCTCCAAGGACACCTACAAGGTTATGACCTATACGGCGAAGTGACGGGATCGGGACCATTTTCTTCGGGCAACCTGAGACAAACGGAATGAGACATGCACGACAAAAAAGAAAAGCAAAAAAGAGAAACACTGACCGTTGACGCCCTCCGGGCACAGCTGGATCCGGCCGGTCTGCCGCGGCATATCGCCATTATCATGGACGGCAACGGAAGATGGGCGCTTCGCAGGGGCCTGCCGCGGGTGGCAGGACACAAGCGCGGAGCTGAAACGGTGCGCCGCATTACCGAAGTATGCCGGCGCATGGGGGTTTCAGTCCTGACCATGTACGCTTTTTCCGACGAAAATTGGGGCAGGCCCAAACAGGAGATCGGTTTCCTTATGGACATGCTCGGGTCGTTCCTCAAGGCCGAGATCGCGACCATGAAAGCGAACGGCATCAAGTTCCGTGCTATCGGCAGAATAGAACGGCTGCCGTCGACAGTGCAGGCCTGGGTCGAAAAGGCCGTGAATGAGACCTCGGCAAACACGGGTCTGGTGTTCAACCTTGCACTCTCTTACGGCGGCCGCGGAGAGATTCTGGAGGCCGTCAAAAAAGTTATGGCCGCGGGCTGCGAGGGACGGTCGTTGTCAGAAGAGGTTTTTGCCTCGCACCTCGATACTGCGGGACTGCCCGACCCGGACCTTATTATCCGTACCAGCGGCGAAAAAAGGATCAGTAATTTCCTGCTCTGGCAGGCAGCCTATGCGGAGCTGTATTTTACCGATACCCTGTGGCCCGATTTTGAAGAGAGAAACCTGCTTGAGGCACTTATCGATTACCAGGGCCGGCAGCGCAGGTTCGGCCTTACCCAGGAGCAGCTGGTGCAAAAATAGCGGGTCAGCGGGCCGGCTCCAGAGGAAATTTTCGCAGTGTCTGGAAACGGAGACTTCTTTTACTGTCCGGGTTCAGAGCCGCCTAAGTATGTAAATCTGCTCCACTGCAGGACGAGCGCATCTCCATGGAGACAATGCATGCTGCGAACGAGAGTGATCTCAGGGCTTCTTTTTCTTCCCGTTTTTTACCTTGTCACCTGGAAGCTCCCGCCGGTATATTTTACGGCACTGGTCCTTGCCGCCGTAATGGTGGGACAGTACGAATTTTACCGCATGGCCCGGGTGCGCGGCTACCAACCTCTTTCGCTCCTCGGTATGGCGCTCGGCGCCCTGGTGCTGCTGGGCTTTTATCGTCCTCTCCATCCCGATCTCGGGATGCTTTTCCCCGTCGCCGTGAGTATGCTGGTTATCATGATTGCACGACTGTTTTCGTCCCGTCCCGTTGACGGCGCACTTGAAGACGTAGCTTCGACGTTCCTCGGCGTATTCTATGTGGCCATGTTGTTTTCATTCCAGGTCGTCATCCGGACCGGGCCGGACGGGAAACAATGGATCGTGTTCCTGTACTTTATCATCTGGGCATCAGACATCGGCGCCTATTCGATCGGGATTCCCTTCGGCAGGCACCGGCTGTATGAAAAAGTGAGCCCCAAAAAAAGTCTGGAAGGGTTCGCAGGCGCCCTTGCCGCGTCAGCGGGCATGGCCCTTTTGTGCCGGGTCTGGTTTATGCCGTCGATCACCATGTCGGAAGCGGTCGTCATCGCACTGGGGCTCGCGGTGATAGGCACCATCGGCGATCTTGTTGAATCCCTGCTCAAGCGTTCGTCCGGCGTTAAAGACTCGGGCGGCATCATCCCCGGGCATGGCGGCGTTCTGGACCGCATGGACAGCATGCTTTTTGCCGCGCCGGTGCTGTATTATTATCTGAGAATGCGATAACCGAACAGAGATGTGCTGAATGCGGAGAGTAAGAGCTTGAAAAAAATTTCCCTACTCGGATCTACCGGCTCGATCGGGCAGTCCACGCTCTCCGTTGTTACCCAATTCCCTGATCGGTTCAAGGTCGTCGCGCTTGCCGCGGGCAACAATGTCGGCCTCCTCGAGACGCAGGTGCGGCGGTTCAAACCCTCGGTTGTCGCCGTTGCCGGAGAACAGGCCGCCGGGCTCTTGAAAGCGCGGTGTTCGGACCTGAAGGTGGGCATTTTCTCCGGCGTCGAAGGCATGATCCGGGTTGCCGCTGCTGATGATGCAGACATCACGGTCTCGGCCATCGTGGGGACCGCGGGTCTCGTGCCGACGATCGCGGCGATCCGTGCAGGCAAGGACATTGCGCTTGCGAACAAGGAAGTGCTTGTTACCGCGGGGGAGCTCGTCATGGCCGAGTCACGTTCCAAAGGGATCGGCCTCTTTCCCGTGGACAGCGAACACAGCGCCATCTTCCAGTGTCTCCAGGCGGGCGCGAACGACGACATCCGCAAGCTGATCCTGACCGCGTCGGGCGGGCCGTTCCGGGCTTTTTCCAAAAAAGACCTTTCGAAGGTTACCCTGGCGCAGGCGCTCAAGCACCCGAACTGGAGCATGGGCAGGAAGATCACGATCGATTCGGCGACGCTTATGAACAAAGGGCTTGAGGTGATCGAAGCGCGGTGGCTTTTCAATATCGTGCAGGACAAAATCAAGGTGTTGGTCCATCCGCAGAGTATCATCCATTCCATGGTGGAATACCGGGATGGTGCGGTCGTGGCGCAGCTCGGCATGCCTGATATGAAAGGGCCGATCGCTTACGCGCTGTCGTATCCGGAGCGGCTTGGGGACGTTTCTCCGGCGCTCAACCTGGCAAGTATCGGCACCCTCACGTTTGAAGAGCCGGACATGGACCGTTTCCCCTGCCTTGCGTATGCCTTTGAAGCGCTGGAAGCGGGGGGCACCATGCCGGCAGTCCTCTCCGGAGCGAACGAGGTGGCTGTTCAGTATTTTCTGGACGAGAAGATCGAATACGGCGACATTGCAGGCGTTATCAAAGCTACGATGAAGGAGCATGCCCCGTCTCCGATCAGGACCGTTGAGGACGCGCTCAGAGCTGACCTCTGGGCACGGGAGGAAGCGGAAAAAAATATAAGGGACCTCGTGTAACCATGGGGAACACTGCTACAGGGCGTTAAGAACAGCTTCATCCTTCCCGGCGTTACCGTGTTGATCAATGGTTAAAGCAGCTTTTAAGGAGAGAACATGACCCTGATTTATTTTCTCATTGTGATCGGCGTTCTTGTGTTTGTGCACGAATTCGGTCACTTCATTATGGCAAAACGGGCCGGCGTGCGGGTCGAGAAGTTTTCGCTCGGCATGGGGCCCAAGCTCTTCGGATTCAAGAAGGGCGATACGGAGTATGTCATTTCCGCGCTGCCGCTTGGCGGATACGTGAAGATGGCAGGCGAAAACCCGGATGAGGAACCGACCGGCGCGGCGGACGAGTTTCAGTCCAAGACCGTATGGCAGCGTGTGAAGATTGCGGCAACAGGACCGCTGACGAACATCATGCTTGCCTTTCTCATCATGCCGCTGGTGTTCATGGTCGGGACCTATTCAGAGGGCCCGGCAAAGGTCGGTTACGTTGAACCGGGTTCTCCGGCGGAACGCGCCGGGTTCATGGCAGGCGATGTGATCGAAAAGATCAACGGCAGGAGCATCAGCGACTGGACCAAGGCACTGTCATTGATCGCCGTGAATCCCGATACGGACGTGACGGTTCTGATCGACCGGCAGGGAAAGAGTGAGACACTCACACTCCGGCCCACCACTGCTACGGAGCTGAAAATCGGCATGTCGGGCCTGATACCGGACATGCCCGCGGAGATCGGCAAACTCAAACCGGGCTTTCCCGCGGAAAAAGCGGGGATTGCCGTAAACGACAAGATCCTTGCCGTGGACGGCAAGACGATTTATCATTGGAACCAGTTTTCGACCGTCATACGCGACAGCAAAGGGAAAAAACTGACGATCGCCCTCGAACGGGGCGGCAAACGAATCGAGAAGAATGTCACGCCGATGGAGGACAGCGGCCGCTACGTGATCGGCGTCGAACCGGTGTTCCGGCTGGTGTTCAAAAAGTATGGGTTCCTGGATTCCCTTCAGCTGGGGTTTGATAAAACCATAGAGTCGATTGATCTGACCTTCATTACCCTCAAGAAACTCGTGACCTTCGGCCTGTCGATCAAGACCCTCGGCGGCCCCGTGATGATTGCTCAAATGTCCGGCCAGGCCGCGTCAGCAGGGCTGTCTGCTTTTTTATCGCTCCTTGCGATGATCAGCATCTCCCTCGGCATCCTGAACCTTTTGCCTATTCCCATCCTCGACGGCGGATTGATTCTCTTTCTGGTGATCGAAGCGATCCGTAAGAAACCGGTGAGCCGAAAGGTCATGGAAGTGTCCCAAAGCATCGGTGCCGCCGTTCTTATTACCTTGATTGCAGTGGTCTCGTACAATGACATCATGAGGATGTTTTTCAGCAAATAGCTGTAGCTTCCTCCTTGACGGGGAGGTTGGTGGGGGAGCTCCGGTCATTCCCTCCCTTCAAGGGAGGGTAAGATTCTATGGAAATTCAGCGAAAAAAAACGAAACAGATCGCCCTCGGCGCAGTCAAGATCGGCGGGGGCGCGCCCGTTGCGGTCCAGTCCATGTGCAACACCGACACCCGCGATCCGAAGGCTACGCTTGTTCAGATCCGCCGGCTTGAGCAGGCGGGGTGCGAGATGGTAAGGCTCGCAGTACCGGACGAGGATGCCGTCAGGGCGATCGGCACGATAAGAAAAGGAACGAAAATCCCGCTGATCGCAGACATTCATTTCGATTATCGCCTGGCACTTGAAGCCGTGAACCAGGGAATAGACGGCCTGCGCATCAACCCGGGAAATATCGGAAGCAAGGACAAGGTCTCGGAAGTAGTCCGGGCATGCAAGGACAAAAGTATACCGATCCGCATCGGCGTGAACGCGGGGTCTCTCGAAAAGCATTTGCTTGAAAAGTTCGGGCATCCGACGCCGGATGCCATCGTGGAGAGCGCATTCGGCCACATCCGCATCCTGGAAGACCTGGGCTATACCGCCCTCAAGGTTTCACTCAAGGCATCGGATGTTTTGACAACGGTCGCGGCCTATCGGTTGTTTGCACAAATGTCCGATTACCCGCTGCACATAGGCATCTCCGAGGCGGGCACGCTCTCCTCGGGTACGATCAAGTCCAGCGTAGGGCTGGGCATCCTGCTTGCCGAAGGGATCGGCGATACAATGCGTGTTTCTCTCACTGCCGATCCGGTCGAAGAAGTGCGGGTAGCTTACGAAATATTAAAATCACTCAAAATCAGGCAGCGCGGGGTGAATATCATCTCCTGCCCCACCTGCGGCAGGACCGAGATCAATATAATCGGTCTTGCCCAGGAAGTCGAGAAGCGGCTAAGCCATATCAAAGAGCCGATCACCGTCGCGGTCATGGGGTGTGTGGTGAACGGGCCGGGCGAAGCGCGCGAAGCGGACGTGGGCATCGCAGGGGGAAAAGGCGTCGGCCTCTTGTTCAAGCACGGCGAGATTTTGCAGAAATTTGACGAGAAAGAACTGGCCGATGTGCTGGTCAAAGAAGTGGAAAAAATTATACAGTACAGGAGCCAGCAGCCAGGAGCCAGCATCCGGAAGTAGATCTGGAATCTGCTCCTGTCTCCTGACTTCTGACTGCTGAATTCTGGAGGTTTCATGCGTTATTCCCGTTTGTTCATCCCGACTTTGAAAGAAGCGCCGGCCGAGGCCGAGGCTGTTTCGCATAAGCTCATGGTGCGCGCCGGTTTCGTGCGTCAGCTTGCAGCGGGGTTGTATATTTATCTGCCTCTCGGTCAGCGCGTCATGCGGAAAATCAACGAGATCATCCGTGAGGAGATGAATGCCATCGGCGGTCAGGAAGTGACGATGCCGGTTTTGAACCCTTCCGAGGTCTGGCAGCAGACGGGCAGGTGGGACGCCATCGGTGACGAGATGTTCAGGCTCAAGGACCGCGGCGGACGCGACATGTGTCTTGCCATGACCCACGAGGAGACCATGACCTGGCTGGCAGCCCACGACATCCGCTCTTACCGCGATTTGCCCCAGATCTGGTACCAGGTCCAGACCAAACTCCGTGACGAAGCCCGTCCCAAGAGCGGGATCCTGCGCACCCGTGAGTTTACGATGAAGGATTCCTACAGTTTTGATTGCGATGAAGAGGGGCTTGACAAATCCTACCAGCTCCATCTGGAAGCGTACAAAAAAATCTATTCCCGCTGCGGCATAAAGTTTTACGTGGTTCAGAGCGACACGGGCATGATGGGCGGTTCCATGGCCCATGAGTATATGGCCCCTTCTGCGGCTGGCGAAGATGATGTGGCGCTTTGTGACGGATGCGGGTATGCCGCAAATACCGAGTTGGCGTTGTCCGCGCCCGGTGCATCCCAGGCTCCGGACTGGAGTTTTGAAGAGGTGGCTACGCCCGAAAAGCGGACCATCGATGAGGTGACCCGCTTCCTGAAAGTGACGCCGGACCTGCTGATCAAATCCATTCTCGTCATGAGCGATAAGGGGCCGGTGCTTGCCCTGGTGCGCGGCGACCAGACGCTGCATGAGAAAAAACTGGCAAAGTTAATCGGGCCGCACCGCCCGGCACAGAAGGACGAAGTAAAGGCGACCCTCGGCGTGCCGGTCGGTTTTATCGGCCCCATGGGCCATGCGCTGAGAAAAATAGCAGATCCCGCGCTGAAACAGGGGGCTTACATCGCCGGCGCGAATAAAGAGGGGTATCACGTCAAGGGCGTAAGCGCGAATAAGCACTTCACCGATGCAGAATTCAGCGATATTCATACGGCGGTTGCGGGCGACGCCTGTGCACAATGCGGCAAGCCGCTCAGGATCGAGAAGGTCATCGAGATCGGAAACATCTTCAAATTGGGTACCAAGTACTCGGTCCCGCTCAAAGCCAACTTTCTCGACGAGGGCGGGAATGAGAAACCGATCATCATGGGCAGCTACGGCATCGGACCGGCGCGCATCGCTGCCGCAGCCGTAGAACAGGGGAACGATGAGAACGGTATCATCTGGCCCCTCTCGATAGCGCCGTTCCAGATACTCATCGTTCCGGTGAATGTAAAAGACGCTCAATCCATGAACGTTGCGGAGGGGGTGTATGCGGCCTTGGAGGAAAAGGGATTCGAAGTCTTAATGGACGACCGGGACGAACGGGCGGGCGTCAAATTCAAAGACGCCGATCTTATCGGTATTCCGTGGCGCATCGTCATCGGCGAAAAAAACCTCAAAGAGAATATGGTAGAGATCAAAGAGCGCAAGACCGGCAACCTGGAAAAGGTGAAGGTTGAAGAAACGGTCGAGAAGATCGTAAAGAAGCTTATTGTCGATGCGTGAAGCCCCCGTTTTACCGGCAGCTCAGTGCCCTGCTCTTCCTGGGACCAGGACATCGAACAGATCAAAACAATCATCACCGAGATGGGCTGGCCGGCGATGACACCTGATGCGCATGGCCCAGGTCAAGGACATGCAAAACAGGCTTTGAGCCGAATTCCCCTGGCCGGGCGGGTCATCGTGGTCAAGCCTTTTCAGGAAACTGACGACAAAAAAAACTTGAAATTCGCGGCTGATGAGCCTATAATCGCGGCTTATAAGGATTTTTGGGAGGGTTCGTTCTGTGGAAGAAATCGTAAAGCTTGAGCTGACGCCGCAGCAGATGGCGGAGATTAAAAAACAGATCGGTTTTGAGCTTCGCGAAATTTACCTGACGAAGCGGTCATTAAACAAACTTCGTGTTTTTCGGCTTCGCCTCAACGAGGAGCAACAACTGGTCCTCGAAGAGAAGCTCGGCCAGAAAGTGCGGGAACTTACCGTAACACGCTCGGTTGCGACAAGAATATTATAACGTCTTCCCGGACTCGTGCTCCTCTCATCCGGTCTTGAAAGCGTGTTTTTTCCCGCAGGGCATGTCCCTGCTTTTCCATCTGACGTCTGCCCGAAAGGAGGTGAACGTTTGTGAAAAAAATCTTCGCAATCATATTGGCCCTCGTATTTGTTGTGATCGTCGCTCTGGTCGGCTGCGAGAAGAAGCAGCAGCCTGCGCCGCAGCCCGCTCAGCCTGCTGTAACGCCGCCGCCTGCGCCCCCTGCACCGGCACCCGCACCTGCACCTGCTCCAGAACCGGCAAAGCCGGCAAAGAAGTAGTTTCGAAGTTATGAACTGTGGAAATGTAAGAACGGCCCCCCATCTGCGGGGGCCTTTTATATTTAACTGTGCCCTACAAGAGTATGGCCACGAGCATTTAATTCCGTGTATAATATTGAAGGTCCCCTGTTTTCTGAGGCGGGCGTTCCGAGTGATAAATGATCACAGCCGCGGACCCCTCACATGGGCAGATCGGATTGTGAGCATGCAGACTTATCCGGGTTCCTTATGACGAAATTGACGACTGATCTTCTCTGTGACCTCCTGATGAAAGCGGCGAAACTGAGTCCCGAGCAGGCAAGAGAGATCAAGGTTAAACAGGACGTTCAGCGAATGAAGCTGCTCAAGGCCAGAGGTGAGACCCTGAACCGGGGCAGAATGCACCTGGAGGACGAAGTGTCGGCCATCGAGGTGGCCGCATCCTTGAACCTGGAGATTCCCGGCGCGCCGGGGCAGGTGCTGACCGAGGACCTCATCACTGAATTCGTCGCGCAGCACGCCGGCCTGCCGTTCAAGAAGATAGACCCCCTTAAACTCAATCCCGAGGTCACCACGCAAATCCTGTCGCGGGCCTTTGCACGCAGGAGCATTTCCGTGCCGATCGAACGCGAGGACGACACCCTCACCCTCGCCGTGGCGGACCCGTACAATATCGAAGTCATCGAGAATATCGAGCGTATGGGCTACAAGGTCAAGCGCATCGTGTCTCCCAAGACCGATATTCTCAAGATCATCACCGAGTTCTACGGGTTCCGGTCGTCGGTTGCCGCGGCAGCGAAGGAAATGTCTTCTTCCGTCGACTTGGGGAACCTGGAGCAGTTCGTCAAAATGAAGTCCGTGTCCGAGATCGAAGCCACGGACAAGCACGTCGTGAACGCCGTGGAGTTCCTGTTCCGCTATGCCTTTGACCAGCGTGCGAGCGACATCCATATCGAACCCAAACGCGATGCGAGCGAAGTTCGCCTCAGGATCGACGGCATGCTCAATACCATCAACAGGATCCCCAAGGTAGTCCACCCCGCCTTCGTGTCGCGCGTCAAGATGCTGTCGCGCATGGACATCGCTGAAAAGCGGCGGCCCCAGGACGGCAGGATCAAGACAGAATACAAATCCCGGGAAGTTGAGCTCCGTGTCTCCACCATGCCCACCGCCTTTGGCGAAAAAATCGTGATCAGGATCTTCGACCCCGACATCCTGCTTCAGGACCTCGAAGAGATCGGCTTCGCACCGCGGGAGTATGAGCTGTTCCGATCTTTCATTGCGCGGCCCCACGGCATCATACTCGTCACCGGCCCCACGGGAAGCGGGAAGACTACGACGCTCTATTCTGCGCTCAAAACCGTGGCCGTGCCTGAGGTGAACGTCGTCACGATCGAAGACCCCATCGAAATGGTACACGACAAATTCAATCAGGTGAGCGTCCAGCCGCAGATCGGAATCACCTTTGGCAGTACGCTCCGTACGATCCTGCGCCAGGACCCGGACGTCATCATGGTCGGCGAGATCCGCGACCTCGAAACAGCAGAGAACGCCGTCCAGGCGGCGCTCACGGGCCACCTGGTGTTTTCGACACTCCATACGAACGACGCGCCGAACACGATTACGAGGCTGCTCGACCTCGGCGTTCCATCGTACCTCATTTCATCCACGATCATCGGCGTGATGGCGCAGCGGCTGGTCAGAAAAATCTGCAAGCATTGCGAAAAGTCCTATGAACTGCTCCCCGAGGAAGCGCAAGCCGTCGGGCTGGCGTCGAGCAAGAACGAGAAAATCATCGTGAAGTTCGGCGAGGGCTGTCCGCAATGCCGGGGCACGGGATACCTTGGTCGCACCGGCATCTTCGAAGTCATGGAATTGAACGAACGGATCAGGGCCGTTATCCGCGATAAAGCCGATGTTGAGCTCATCAGAAAGGCGGCGATTGCCGACGGCATGGTCGTGCTTCGCGAAGCCGCGGTGCAGAAAATGCTGAAAGGCGAGACCACCTTTGATGAGGTCATCCGGGTAACGGGGGAGAAGATGTAAAAAGAAAGGTCCGGGCAGGCAACAAGGGGCAAGGAAAACGATGAGACCCTTTGGTCCATGACCACTGACTCTTAAGACACTATGGATTCCACCGTCACATTCATATCCGGTTTCTGGGCGCCTGTACTGGCTGTGGCCATCTGCATCCTTCTTGCCGCTTTTTTTGCAACAGCCGAAACGGCCATCGTGTTTTCGAACAAGGGGCGTCTGAACGAGCTGGCTGAAGCGGGAAACAAGCAGGCGAAGACCGCCCTCATGCTGGTGCAGGAACGTGACCGGCTGCATTCCGTGCTGCTTTTGGCTGAAAATTTTCTTATCGTCCTCTCCGCGGTCATCACGATGGCTTTTTTTGCAAGCCTGTTTTCCGACGCCTTCCTTGCTGCGGCATTGACGGTGTTTATCGTCAGCGTTCTCGTTGTATTCTTTGCAAAGCTGACACCGAAGGGGATCGCTTGCAGAAATCCCGACCGGCTTGCTCTGTCCTTCGCTTCTCCCCTCCAGGTGATCATGAAAGCGCTGACGCCTGTCTCCCGGTTGCTGACCGGCGCTGCCGACCTGGTCGTCGGCCCGGGGCCGGAAGGCGCGTCCTGCTCCACCGTGGTCACGGAGGAAGACATCAAGGCCATGATCAACCTGGGCGAAGAACGCGGCTCGCTGAAAGAAGAAGAAAAGGAACTGCTCCACAAAGTGTTCGAGTTCGGCGATACGCTGGCATCGGAAGCAATGAGGCCCCGCACCGAGATCGTCAGCGTTCCGTCGAACGCCGCACTCCGGGAAGTGTTCGCCCTCGTGTCGGAGTTCGGGTATTCACGCTATCCCGTCATCGAAGACACGGTGGACACGGTCATCGGCATCCTGTACATCAAGGACATCCTCGTAGCCATGGCTACGGGCGATGTGAAGCGTGAAGCGGGCATCCAGCAATACCTCAGACCGGCGTACTTTATTCCCGAAAACAAGCGGGTGAGCGAGCTCCTGTCCGAAATGCAGCGGGAGCGGTTCCAACTCGCCATTGTCATTGATGAATACGGCGGCACGGCGGGACTCGTAACCCTCGAAGACCTGATCGAGGAGATTGTCGGCAGCATTCATGACGAGCTGGAATCCGAGGAAAAGGACGTTCAGATCGTTGACGAGAAGAACTTTGTGGTCTCGGGCCAGTCCCCGCTCGATGAAGTAAACGAGCTGCTCGATTCAAACCTCCAGTCAACGGATTTCAATACGCTCGGCGGGTTTGTGTTCGGCCTCTTCGGCAGGATGCCGAAAGTCGGCGAACAATTGCGGTACCGGCACCTGAAGCTCGAGGTCCTTGAACTTGACGGGAGAAAGATCAGCAAGGTGAAGATAACGAAACTGTAGGATGGCCGCGGAGACGCTGATTCACGGAGAAAGTTGAAGAAGAATTGAGAAACTTCAGTAGGGCGGCTTGTTTTCATTGCCTTACTTGAAGGTCAGTTTCTCCCATTTTCTGAGAAGTTCTCTGTGTCCCGTGCCCCCGTGGTAAAGATTGCTGGAATATATAATGGAGGTGTCATTGTGCGGAAGAAAGTGACGGTTGTTGGCGCGGGCAATGTGGGGGCGACGTTGGTACAGCGCATTGCCGAGGCGCGGCTTGCCGATGTGGTAATGGTGGACGTGGTCGAAGGCGTGCCGCAAGGCAAGGGACTCGATCTGCTGGAGGCGGGTCCGGTCATCGGCTATGATTCGATGATCACCGGGGCAAACGGATACGCTGAAACCGCGGGATCGGATGTCATTGTGATTACAGCCGGTCTGGCGCGAAAACCCGGCATGAGCCGCGACGATCTGCTTGCCATGAACGGCAGCATCGTAAAGACCGTGGCTGAAGAGACCTCGCGCCGTTCCCCGAAGGCGGTCATGATCGTGGTCACGAACCCCATGGACGTGATGGCCTTCGTGGCCATGAAGGCGAGCGGGTTCCCCAAGGAACGGGTCATCGGGATGGGCGGAGTGCTCGATTCCGCGCGGTTCCGGACCTTCATCGCCGGGGAACTCGGCGTGTCGGTGGAAAACACTCATGCCTTCGTGCTCGGCGGCCATGGCGATTCCATGGTCCCTTTGCCGCGTTATTCGACGGTGGCCGGCATCCCGATCACCGAGTTGATGAGCACCGCGACCATCGACAAACTGGTGGACCGCACGAAGAACGGGGGCGCCGAAATCGTCGCGCTGCTCAAAACGGGGAGCGCCTATTACGCGCCGTCTGCCTCCACGTTCGAAATGGTCGATGCCATTTTATCGGACAAAAAGAAGATTCTTCCCTGTTCCGTGTACCTCGATGGTGAATATGGTGTCAAAGGCGCCTTTGCGGGAGTGCCGGTCAAACTCGGAGCAAAGGGCATGGAACAGATCATGGAGATCAAACTGAGCGCCGATGAAAATACGGCCTTCATGAAGTCTGTTGAGGCGGTGAGATCGGGATGCGCGAAATTCATGTAGACGAAATCAGAGACAACGTCGCTCAGATCTGCGTAGAAGCGGCGTACAACTTGAGCGAGGACGTGCTCACGGCTTTTGACCGCGCCAGGGAGACCGAGACGGCCCCCGGGGCGAAGGAGATCATCGAACTCCTGAAAGAAAACGCCCGTGTCGCCCGGGAAGAGCATATTCCTATCTGCCAGGACACGGGTATTGCCATCTTCTTCGTGGAGATCGGCCAAGACCTCAGAATCAAGAACGGCTTCATTGTCGATGCCATCAATGACGGTGTGCGTAAAGGATACAAGGAGGGATATCTCCGGAAGTCCGTTGTCGACCCGATCACGCGTAAAAACACGGGTGACAACACGCCGGCGATCATCTATACCGAGCTGGTCCCCGGTGACAAACTCAAGATATCGTTCATGCCCAAGGGTGCAGGAAGCGAGAACATGAGCATGATACGCATGCTGCGTCCGACTGAAGGCATTGAAGGCATCAAAAGCTTTGTCCTCGAATGTGTGCGGAAGGCGGGTGCAAACCCCTGTCCTCCGGTGGTTATCGGCGTGGGTATCGGCGGCGATTTCGAGAAAGCGGCGCTCCTGGCGAAGAAAGCGCTCCTGAGGCCGGTGGGGAGCCCGCATGCTAAGCTGGAGCTAGCGTCACTTGAAGAGTCCCTTCTCAGGGCCGTAAACAGGACCGGCATCGGGCCGGAAGGGCTCGGCGGCAAGGTCACCGCAATGGCTGTGCACGTCGAGAGTTTTCCCTGTCACATCGCAAGCCTGCCGGTGGCGGTTAACATCAATTGCCATGCAGCGAGGCATAAAACGATAATTTTGTAGAAAAAGACAATGGGTGCCACTGATGAACCCAGACGATATGATAATCTCATATCTCCTGTGAGGTTTGCTCTTTGCGAGAAAATAGATTATGACCGACTCCATAAGAATCCATCCTCCGCTGGCCGACGATGTCATCATGAAGCTCAAGGCCGGCGACCGCGTACTCATCTCGGGCGTGATTTACACCGGGAGAGACATGGCGCATAAGTACATTGTCGAAGGCCACAAAAAAGGCGAGAGGCCGCCGTTCGATCTTGCGGGACAGATTCTCTATTATACCGGGCCCATACCGGCGCCCCCGGGAAAACCGATCGGATCTGCAGGACCGACCACGAGCTATCGCATGGACAAATACACACCGCTGCTTCTGGAGCTTGGCCTTAAGGGCATGATCGGCAAGGGACCGCGGGGCCAAAACGTGAAAGACGCGATTGAACGCTATAAAGCCGTCTATTTTGCAGCAATCGGCGGCGCCGGCGCGCTCATTTCCAAGGCGATCAGAAAAGCGGAAGTGATCGCCTACCCCGAACTCGGAACGGAAGCAATAATGCGTCTCGAGGTCGAGGACTTTCCCGCGGTTGTCGTAAACGACGTTTACGGCGGCGATCTCTACCAGATCGGCGTGGAAACGTACAGAGAGAGCGGCGCCGAAGGTGAAACTTGCTGAAGACAGGAATATGAATTGCAGCGAAGCAGAGGTATGGGAATGACGGAAATAAAAAAATAGGAGCAATAATGCCGATTAAATCCAAAATCAGGACTGTCCCGAATTATCCCAAGAAGGGGATCATGTTTCGAGACATCACGACGCTCATCAAAGACCCCGTCGGTTTCCGGCTCATGATCGATACGCTTACTCAGCGATATCTGCATGCTGACTTTAAATTCGACACGATCGTCGGCATCGAGTCGCGCGGCTTCATCATCGGCGCCGTACTGGCGTATACGCTCGGCAAAGGTTTTATCCCGATCCGAAAAAAAGGGAAACTTCCCGCCGAGGTGGTATCCCAGGAATATGAGCTCGAGTATGGTACGGACAGGATTGAAATCCACAAGGACGCCCTGAAAAAGGGCGAGCGTGTCCTTCTTATCGATGATCTCCTTGCAACCGGCGGGACGGCTCTGGCCGCTGCCGCTCTCATCGAAAAGCTCGGGGCCAAAGTTGTGGAAATGGCCTTTATCGTTGACTTGCCGGACGTGGGCGGGAAAAAGAAACTGACGAGAAAAGGGTATAAAGTCTTCACCCTTACGGAGTTTGAAGGCGAGTAAGTTTTTTCCACAGCCGGGAACGAAAAGGTGCTGTCCGTGAGGGCATCGCCTTTTTTATTCTTTGCCAAACTGGTGAATCATGCAGGTAGAGAGGGGAGACTTCGTACGAGCCCTCACGTTTTGCCTTCCACTGCTTTGCAAATCAGGCATTGACACGACGCACCGGGGAACGGGCCATAAATTTATACTTGACAGATTTGGTCAAGTTTGTTATCGTTAGGGTAGCGCTTGACAGGATTTAAAAAGTCCTGTTTACCTGAATCTGGGAGCATATTGGTGCAATAAAGGAATGAAGCTCTCTACGAAAGGCAAATACGGAGTGCGTGCGGTTTTTGAGATCGCCCGGCATTATGGGAAGGGACCGATTACGATCAAAGAAATCGCGGACCGCCAGGGGATTTCGTTTTCTTATCTCGAGCAGATCCTACACAAGCTGGGGAAGGCCGGCGTTATTGACAGCGTCCGGGGGCCGGCAGGAGGATACTTGCTGGCGCGCAAACCGGCTGAACTGACCATAGGCGACATCGTCCGCACCCTGGAAGGTCCCATCGCTTTGTCTCACTGCCTTGAACCGGGAGAGTCCGGCGACTGTAACCAGGCAGACGACTGCGTGGCCAGGATGGTGTGGGCAAAAGTGGGGGCCAAGATAGAGGAAGCCCTCGACAGCATCAGTTTTAACGATCTCCTGCATCAGCAGCACGACCAGAAAGCAATGGTCCTGCTAAGACCCAGGAAAAAAGTGACCCTGACGGGAAAGGGGGCATGTTAAATGAGAAGCGTTTACCTAGACCACGCTGCAACAACACCGGTCCATCCGAAAGTACTTGAAGCCATGCTGCCGTACTTTTCCAATAAGTTCGGCAACCCATCAAACCTCCATGATATCGGCAGAGAGGCGAAGAACGCCGTCGAAGAAGCCCGGGCAAAAACCGCCGTTCTCATCGGCGCCAAGGCCGGGGAAATTGTTTTTACCTCGAGCGGCGCTGAGTCCAACAACTTCGCGCTCAAGGGGCTCGCCCAGGCAAACAGCCAGAAGGGCAAGCACATCATCCTCTCGCAGATCGAGCATTTTTCCCTGCTCCATCCGGCAAAGACGCTCGAAAAGTCGGGCTTCGCGGTCACCTATCTGCCCACGGACAAAGAGGGGCTTGTGGATCCCGGCGATGTTGCCAAGGCGATCACCAAAGACACGATCCTCGTGTCGATCATGCATGCGAACAACGAGATCGGCACGATCGAGCCGATCGAAGCGATAGCAAAAATTACGAAGGAAAAGGGAGTACTGTTCCATACCGACGCGGTTGCCACAACCGGTTGGATTCCGGTCAACGTCGAGACGCTCGGCGTCGACGCGCTCTCGCTCTCGGGTCACCAGTTTTACGGACCCAAGGGCGCAGCCGCACTCTATGTGCGTAAAGGCGTCAGGATCAAACCGCAGATCGAAGGCGGAATCCAGGAGGACGGCAGACGCGCGGGAACCGAGAATGTTCCAGCACTTGTCGGACTCGGGAAGGCCGCCGAGCTTGCGGCCGCGGAAGTGCAGAACCGGATGCAGTACACTGCACAGCTCCGGGACAAGCTGCAGAAGGGACTCCAGGACCGGGTGGACGATATGATCATCAACGGGCACCGGGAGCGCAGACTGCCGCACAATCTCAATGTTTCCTTCTGGTATGTGGAAGGAGAGTCCATGCTCCTCTTTCTGAACATGGAGGGAATCTCGGTATCGAGCGGATCGGCATGTACTTCGCGTTCACTCAAATCGTCGCACGTCCTCACCTGTATCGGGACCGATGCCGCGGTTGCCAACGGAACGCTGCTCATGACGCTCGGCATGGGCAACAGCACGGAGGACATTGACTATGTGATCGATAAACTACCGCCCATAGTCCAGCGCCTGAGGGAAATGTCCCCGCTGTATGAAGATATGATTAAAAAGAAAAAGGCAGCGGCACGATGATCCAGGTCGAAAACGCGTGCACTCAGAGAGGCAGCGAAAAGACTAACCGTCTTTGTCGAATTTAAGGAGGAAATGATGGAACAGTACAGCTCAAAGGTGATGGACCATTTTGCTCATCCCCATAACGTGGGAGAGATCGAGAACGCCGACGGCGTCGGCACCGTGGGGAACCCCGTGTGCGGCGACGTGATGCGTCTGTACATAAAAGTTGAGAACAACGTCATTATTGACGCCAAATTCAAAACTTTCGGCTGCGGCGCGGCAATCGCCACAAGCAGCATGGTGACCGATCTGGTGAAGGGGAAATCCATCGACGAGGCGCTCAAAATATCGAACGCGGCGGTGGCCGAGGCGCTCGGCGGACTTCCGAAAGTAAAGATGCATTGCTCCGTCCTGGCTGAGGAAGCGCTCAAGTCCGCTCTCGACGATTATTACAAGAAAAAAGGCGTTGCGTCGCCGGTGAAGATGCCAGCTGAGACAGGGCATGAAAACGATATGGAATGATTGCAGATTTGCCGAGACGGTTGTATAGTTCCGCAATCGGCGTTTCGAAACGGTAATGGTATGGACATCAAAGAAATCAAGCCCGATGATATCCTTGACTGTGTCGGTCTGGCCTGCCCTATGCCGATCTTCAAGACGTCGAACAAGATAAAGGAGTTGGCTTCAGGTCAGATCCTCGAAGTTCAGTCCGACGATGACGGAATCGTCAAGGACATGCCCGCATGGTGCAGGCTGACGGGCAACGAGTATCTCGGCCTCGTCAAGGAGAACGGTGAGTATCACGTCTTCGTGCGGAAGAAATAAAACGGCTTTTACCCGTTCTCCGATTCATGCAAGCTGCAGTCGGAGCGTCCCGGTATATAAAAATATTTTAAAACGGCCCTCTCGATGCAGGCGTCCGGATGTATGACGAAATGGTCTGCGCCTCGTATTTTCCTCTCTTAAGGGTCCTCATGCTTTCCTCGAACCCTCCTGTGAATTTCCGGTTTCCGTTTGACAAGGCCCTGGGGATAGTTTATTATCAGCTCTACTCAACGAGAGGAGAGCGATGCAGACCATAGTATCCCTGAAAGAAGGCGATTGGGTTGAGGAAGTTTACCTCGTCACGTCGAAGCAGGTATCGACGGCCAAGAACGGGGTGACGTACCTTTCCCTCAAGCTCGCGGATAAGACCGGAGAGATCGACGGCAGGCTGTGGGACAACGCGGACGAGGTGTCCGGGAAATTCGAACGGGAAGATTTTGTCCGCATCAAGGGGATGACGTCGAACTACCAGGGCTCGCTCCAGATCAAGATGAAGACCCTTGAAAAGGTCGACGACGCCAAGGTGGATATCGCCAACTTTCTCGAATGTTCGCCGCGGGATTCCGACGAGATGGTGAAGGAGCTGAAGGCGACTGCGGCGTCGCTGTCCAACGGCTACCTCAAACAGCTGATGAACGCCTTTTTGAACGACGATGCGTTCGTGGCCATTTTCAAGCGCACACCGGCGGCCAAAACACTGCACCATAATTACATCGGCGGCCTGCTCGAACACGTGGTCGAGCTGATCGCGCTGAGCCGGGACATCGCAAAGCACTTTCCTTCCCTTGACAAGGACCTGCTAACTGTGGGTGCATTCCTGCACGACATCGGGAAGGTCCGCGAACTCGCCGTGAGAAAATCGATCGAATACACCACAGAGGGACGGCTCATCGGTCACATCTCTCTCGGGTACGAAATGATTGTCGAGAAGGTCAACGCCATTTCCGGGTTCCCCGCTGAACTGGCCATGCTGCTCAAACATATCATGCTGTCGCACCACGGAGAATACGAGTTCGGTTCCCCGAAACGGCCGAAGATCCAGGAAGCAATCGTCCTCAACTATCTGGACGATCTTGCCGCAAAGATCAACAATTTCCAGGCCACACTCAAGAAGGAGCAAGTGGCTGAGGGAAAGTGGACGGGGTTCAGCAAAATGCACGACCGCTATCTCTATCGGCAGACGGCTTATCCCGCTTCAACGGAAGAATCGGAAGACGTTGAAGAAAAAAGACACACGAGCAAGAAGTCGGCAACGGATGCGTCCTCCGGCAAGCTGCCGTTGGATATTTGACGACATATTGCCTATTTCGATTCGTGATTGTAGATAGAAAACGGAAAGGTAAACGGATAAAGTACAATCGTTTTCTTTTAAGGTAAACGATATACTGTCTCCGACTTCCCATTTATTTGAGGTGCCGCATGTTCGGTGTTCTCCGCAGCCTGAGTGAAGGGCTCGCTAAAACAAGGAAGAGTTTGACCGAAAAGATCGGGACTTTGGTCCTTGGCGAGAAGATCGACGAAGCGTTTCTCGGCCAGCTTGAAGAAGCGCTCATCGCGTCGGATGTCGGCGTCCAGACGGCCTCGTTCGTGTTGAAGGACCTAACGGACCGATTTAAGCGCCAGGAGCTGTCTTCCCCGTCCCAGGTGAAGGACCGGCTGAAACAGGTCTTGTTCGAGATACTTGCGGGCAGTTCTTCGGGACTAAACGTCGCCGCTTCACCCGCCGTCATCCTCGTCATCGGCGTGAACGGTACGGGCAAGACCACGTCGATCGGCAAGCTTGCATACCGCCTTCATGCCGAGGGTAAGAAAGTAATGCTTGCTGCCGGGGACACGTTTCGCGCCGCCGCATCTGAGCAACTTTCGATCTGGGGCGAGCGAACGGGCATTCCGGTGATTAAGCACCGCGAAGGCGCCGACCCGGGAGCCGTGGTGTTCGACGCGGTGACCGCCGCGAAGGCGCGATCGATGGACGTGCTGATCGTGGATACGGCGGGCAGGCTGCACACAAAATCGAACCTCATGGAAGAGCTCAAAAAAGTGAAGCGCATTCTTTCACGGGAACTCCCGGGCGCCCCCCAGGAAACGCTGCTCGTCCTCGACGGCAATACGGGCCAGAATGCTCTCGTGCAGGCGAAGATGTTCAACGAAGCAGTGGGTGTGAGCGGCATCGTACTGACCAAACTCGATGGAACGTCGAAGGGCGGCATCATCTTTGCCATCAACAAGGAGCTCGCGATCCCGGTGAAGTTCGTGGGCATCGGCGAGGCCATGGAAGACTTGAGGGGCTTTGATCCTAAGGAGTTTATCGACGCACTGCTGTAATTATGTATGGCGCCGAGTCACTCCCTCCTCGGTTTTTGTATTCGCTGCGGTGCAAGGTGATCCATGGAACGCGTGCAGGTAGAGATTTTCGGACAAGTGTACAACATTAAGGGTGGGAACGATGCTGCCTATATGCGCGAACTCGCGGCATTCGTAGACGGGAAAATGAGGGAAATCGAGAAGGGGACGGGTACGGCCGACCCTCTTCGCGTAGCTATTCTGACCGCAATTACCATAGCCGACGAATTTTATCGCGAACGAGAACAGCGCGGTGCTGTGGAAAATGCGACCGGGAACGCGGTTAAACGTCTTCTGGCACTCACTGAGGGTTCTGCCGAGGATGCCTAACCATGAATCCCACCACCTGTAGGTATCGGTACTTCTAGGCCACCCTGAGCATAACATGCAGAAATTAAATGATATTTTCTGTTCCTTCTCTTCGCCCACCTACTTTTATCCTTGCCATTTTAAATTGTTTCTGGTATATACTCTGTAGGGGAAATATAAAAAGAGTCCCCTGCTTTGCGCGTGATAGATGTGTCTTGTTCCTCGTGAATAAAAAATAACGGGAGCTATCTTCTAGAAAGGGTGTGCATGCCCAGATAGGACTGGGAAGCCTGAACTTTCTTATATGGCGCCCACCTGGTTACTACCAGGAATCAAGTCTATCTGCACGGCAAAAGCGGGGGATTTTTTAATATTTTGAAGTTTGGGCTCATCATAATCGTCAACTATTAATGAAATGTAATTACCACAAGTTTGAAAGGAGCGGGAAGTACGGCTCCGGCGCTTGTGATAGATAGCAGCAAGGTATCGGCGATGTCCCTGAGAAAGAGATAGAGAAGCGTCGGATCACATTTCTGAACTTTCTTTGAGGACCGCACGAGGATTGTTTTGCCAGAACCGCAACACATTGAGACCATGGGGTTTTTAATTTATACATATACAGACCGAACGGAATCACCGGGAACAGCTGCTCCGGGAACGATGTGCACAACGGACGTTAGAAAGGGCCGTTCTTCACTATCACCGGATATTCCCCTCTGTTCGACAACGCCCCGGGATTCCTAAGCTACTGATCTGGTAAAGCCAATCTCCATCTCTATCACGAGCCCCGCAAGCCCTCCTGAAGCAGAACGTTGGGTCTAAAAAACCTCAAAAAACAGCAGCTGGATACTGACTCACTTCCTGTTGAGCCGTCCGAGCCGCCCCTTGCTTGGAGAATGCGGCCCCGCGACCTTTCGGAGTTTGTGGGGCAGAAACATATTCTCGGCGAGGGCAAGCTCCTCCGAAGGGCCATTGAGACTGACCGTTTCATGTCACTCATCCTCTACGGCCCGCCGGGTGTGGGCAAGACCGCGCTTGCGCACTTGATCGCCGAGGGAAGCAGCGCGCATTTCCTTTCTCTTAATGCGGTCACGGCCGGCGTTGCCGATATTCGTAAAGTGACCCAGGAAGCGGCCCTGGAGCGGAGCCGAAGCGGCAAACGGACCGTACTCTTCATCGACGAGATCCATCGTTTTACCCGCGTTCAACAGGACGCGCTGCTGCCTGATGTGGAGCGGGGGAACATCACTCTCATCGGCGCTTCGACGTCGAATCCCTTTTTTGCGATCATTCCGGCGCTTTCATCCCGTTCGCAGATATTTGAATTCAAGCCGCTCGACGACGGGGACATCAAGTCCCTCCTGCTCCGCGCGCTCTCCGATAAGGAACGCGGCCTCGGAAAACTTCCGGTAACATTAACGCCTGAAGCGCTCGACCTGATCATTGCAAAGTCAAACGGGGACGCGCGGCGCGCCTTAAACGCCATGGAACTCGGCGTGCTGTCGACCGCCCCGCGTGCCGATGGAACGATTCTCTATGACCTGAACGCGGCCGAAGAGTCCATCCAGAAGAAACCGCTTGTCTATGACGAGGATGAACATTATGACACCATCTCCGCGTTCATCAAAAGCATGCGCGGAAGCGATCCCGATGCAACACTCTACTGGATGGCGAAGATGATTTATGCAGGCGAGGACCCCCTGTTCATCGCCCGCCGGATTGTTATCGCCGCGAGCGAGGACGTAGGAAATGCTGACCCGCGTGCATTGTTTGTCGCTGTTTCCGCGTACCAGGCAGTGGAGCGGATCGGCATGCCCGAGGGCCAACTGCCCCTGGCGCAGGCCGCTGTGTACGTTGCTTCGGCGCCCAAGAGCAATGCATCCTACCTCGGAATCAAAGCCGCGATGAAGGACGTGGAAGAGGGGGGCCTTCTGCCGGTACCCGACCATTTAAAGGACGCACACTACAAGGGCGCCGTGCGGCTCGGCAGAGGTAAAGGGTACAAATATCCGCATGATTTTCCGGGCCACTACACTGCCCAGGATTACCTTCCGCAGAAGCGTGAGTATTACCGTCCCACGGAACAGGGCGAGGAAAAGAGAATCAAGGAACGTCTCGCCGGACTGAAGAAAAGATATCAGGAGGAAAAGAATGATTGAATATATTGTGCTGTTGATCGTAGGACTTGTCGCCGGACTCGGCGCCGGTCTGCTGATTAAAGGAAAGGCGGCTGCTGGCAAGATCAAGGACGCGGAAGCAGAGGCCGCACGGATCATCGCCAATGCCGAGCGCGAAGCCGAGACCAAGCGCAAAGAAGCTGTCCTTGAAGCGAAGGACAAGTTTTACCAGGCGCGGGCTGATTTCGAAAAAGAGACCCGCGAAAAGCGGCAGGAAATCCAGAACCAGGAGCGTCGGTTCACTCAGAAAGAAGAGAGCCTTGAAAAGAAGACCGACCTGATAGAAAAGCGGGAAGGGGACGCGATACGGCGCGAGCGAGAACTCTCGGCACGTGAAAAGGTCGCGACGGAAAAAGAAGAACGCTTTGAAAGGGGCCTGCGCGAACAACGCGAAATGCTTGAGAAGATCGCGAACATGACGGCGGAGGAGGCCAAGCGTCAGCTTATGCTTTCCATGGAGGACGAGGCGAAGTTCGAGGCGGCCAAATCCATCAAGCGGATCGAGGATGAAGCGAAGGAAGAAGCCGACAAAAAGTCAAAAAACATTATCAGCCTTGCGATCCAGCGCTACGCGAGCGATTACGTGGCCGAAGCGACGGTCTCGGTCGTGAACCTTCCGAACGACGAGATGAAGGGCCGCATCATCGGCAGGGAGGGCCGGAATATCCGTGCCATAGAAGCCGCAACGGGGATCGATCTCATCATCGACGATACGCCCGAAGCGGTGATCTTGTCCTGCTACGACCCCCTCCGAAGGGAGATCGCAAAACTCACGATCGAGCGATTGATCCTGGACGGCCGCATCCATCCGGCGCGGATCGAGGAAATCGCGGAAAAGGTCAAAAAAGACCTCGATATCGCCATGAAGGACGAGGGGGAAAAAGCCGCTTTCGACCTCGGACTCCACAACATCCACCCGGAGATCATCAAGCTCCTTGGGAGGCTCAGGTTCCGGACGAGCTATGGGCAGAACGTGCTTATGCATTCCCGAGAAGTCGCCTATTTCGCGGGCATTATGGCCGCTGAGTGCGGTGTGGATCAAAAGCTGGCACGGCGGGCCGGTCTGCTCCATGATTTGGGCAAGGCGATCGATCACGAAGTGGAGGGTACGCATCCGCAGATCGGCGGCGATCTTGCCAAGAAATACGGAGAGAACCCCAAGGTCATCAACGCGATCTTGACCCATCATGGCGACGGTGAGCCGAGCTGTGTCGAGTCCGTGCTCGTCTCCGCCGCGGATGCACTCTCTGCGGGCAGGCCCGGAGTGCGGCGCGAGACGCTTGAGAGTTACCTCAAGCGGCTTGAGCAGCTCGAGACGGCTGCGAACTCCTTCAAGGGGGTCGAGAAGTCCTATGCTATTCAGGCAGGCCGCGAGATCCGGATCATCGTAAAGCCCGAAGACCTCTCGGATGCCCACTCGGCCCAGCTCTCCCGCGATATTGCAAAGAAAATCGAGCAGGAAATGTCCTACCCCGGCCAGATCAAAGTGACCGTGGTCCGCGAGAGCAGGTACGTGGAGTTCGCGAAATAATTATGAAACACAAACCGGGCTTCGCCTCCAAGACACGAGGTCACGAAGAAAAACACCGGGGTAGACTCTGCGACACATCGTACCGGTCAAGCGGTGGGGAGAGCATTTGAAAGTACTATTCATCGGAGACATCATCGGGGAGCCCGGAAGAAAAATGGTCCGGGCGAACATTCGCGCGCTCCTGGAAGGTCACGCTCCCGATCTCGTGATCGCCAACGGTGAGAATGCAGCAGGCGGGTTCGGGATCACGCCGGATATCGCTGAAGAGCTCTTCTCTCTCGGGGTGCACGTGCTGACTTCAGGCAACCACGTTTGGGACAAAAAGGAAATAGAATCCTACCTGACCAAACAGGACCGGCTCATCAGACCTGCAAATTATCCTTCGGGCAACCCGGGCTACGGCAGCGTTGTCATCTCCACGAAGTCCGGCAAAGCCGCGGTATTGAACCTCGAAGGCAGGGTTTTCATGTCTAACCTCGAAGACCCCTTTCGTGTTGCCGAACGCGAAATCGAAAAACTAAAAAAAGAAACGCCTGTCGTGATCATCGACTTTCATGCAGAAGCAACGTCCGAGAAGGTCGCGCTTGCGTGGCATCTGGACGGCAAGGCGAGCGCGGTGATCGGGACCCACACCCACGTACAAACGGCCGACGAACGCATTCTGAACGCGGGGACCGCTTTCATCACCGATGCGGGAATGACCGGACCGACGGACTCGGTCATCGGCGTGAAGAAAGAGCAGGCCATCGCTCGGTTTCTCTACCAGACTCCGCACCGGTTTGAAATTCCCAAAGGACCTGTCCATTTGAACGCGGTACTTCTCGATATTGACGCGAAAACAGGGAAGGCAAAAGCGATTGAGAGAATACACGTAAAGTAGTAGGGCCGAGGGGGCATGGATCAAGGGTCAAACAAGACTCATATTTTAACGATAACTCAGCTGAGCTCTCACATCAAGAGCCTCCTGGAAGGCTCTTTCCCTGATGTTTGGGTGGAGGGCGAACTATCGAACCTCAGCATCCCGCAGTCCGGCCATGCCTATTTTACCCTGAAAGACCAGCACAGCCAGATCAGGGCGGTCCTCTTCCGTTCTTCCCATCGGTTTCTCAAGTTCACGCTCCAGCACGGAATGCAAGTGATCTGCCGCGCCCGCGTGAGCGTATACGAACCTCGCGGTGAATATCAACTCATCCTCGACTACATCGAACCCAAGGGCGTCGGCGCGCTGCAGCTGGCATTCGAGCAGCTCAAGGCCCGTCTCGAACACGAGGGACTGTTCGACCTGGATCATAAAAAACCGCTGCCGGTCCTGCCTCAACGCATCGGGATCATTACGTCGCCGAGCGGCGCAGCCATCCGCGACATGGTGCGCGTAATCGAGCGGCGCCATCCCAACATGCACATCCTTATCTATCCCGTGCCCGTACAGGGCGTTGAGGCGGCTCCCGCGATTGTCGACGCACTCCGCTATTTCAACCTTGAGCAGAATGTGGACGTCATCATCACCGGCCGGGGCGGGGGATCGCTCGAAGACCTCTGGGCCTTCAATGAAGAAGCGGTTGCCCGCGCGATTTACGCTTCAAAAATTCCAGTCATCTCCGCAGTCGGGCATGAGACGGACTATACCATCGCCGATTTTGCTGCCGACCTGCGGGCACCGACGCCTTCGGCCGCCGCCGAGATGGTCGTGGAGAGTGAGGAAAATATTCGGGTCGGCATAGGCTCACTCGAGGCACGGCTCGTAAAGAGTATACGGCAAATACTTGAGCAGGTGCGTTCCTTACTGCGCGAAAACATGAGGATCCTCGGGGACCCCCGAAGAGGATTGGAACCGCTCAACCAACGACTTGATGATCTGGTACATCGAATGGCGATGGAGATCGGCCACCGGGTGCGTGGAGATAGGGCTCGACTTGCTGCACTGGCCTCGGGTCTCGACCACTTGAACCCGCTTGCTATTCTGGCACGGGGTTACAGCATTACGCGGAACTCTCCGGCAGGAACGGTCCTCAAAGATGCTGCCGAAGTCAAACCCGGAGACTGCCTCAGGACGAAGCTGTATCGCGGCGAAGTACTTTCACGTGTGGAAAAAACAGAAGTGACCAGCGAACGTTGAGCATTCATTCCCCGGGCACTGCGGCAGAGGAACAACAATCGGACCGGCGGGGGACTGATGGCGGACAAAATTTCTTTGACATGACATTCTCTTTGAGATAATCTATTACATCATGCCGGAAGATCCCAAACAATCCGATAGCCTGTCTCCTGAAATTCAGGACGTGATGCGCAGCCTTATCACGGCCATCAGGGCAGTGAAGCTTTATCCACCCAACAATCCCATCTATTCACAAACCGTTAAAAAAGCACACGAAGCACTCGCTCGTTTTCTGGAAACCTCGCCGGAATACCGCATCGGCGTTCTCAAAACCTCTTTTACCTATGATCAAATCCAGATCGGGAAAGGTAAAGACATGCAGTTGAACAGGGCCATTGCCCAGGATCTGTTCACCAAGGGTATCAGGGGTGTCACTTTTTCCGGGGGTGTAACGGCAAAAGAAATGCTGGACCTTTTTCAGGCACTTGCTCTGTCCGCGGAAGAAATGGCGATGAAAAGCGGGATTTCCTCAATTCTCTGGGAAAAGGGCGTGTCGAGCATCAAGGTCGTGGAAGCGGGACTCGATGAGGTGATCACAGCCAAAAGTGGAGGCGCATGGAC
This sequence comes from Nitrospirota bacterium, assembly GCA_963769335.1. Taxonomy (GTDB): domain Bacteria; phylum Nitrospirota; class UBA9217; order UBA9217; family UBA9217; genus JAJYKN01. The sequence continues at coordinate 57,622 of CAVYLT010000058.1, forward strand.
CGAGCGGGACCGAGACACCCGCGCCGACGCGACTGACGCAACGGCTCCGCCGAAGGTTGCAGCGTTAAGCGGACGCACGCTCGTTCTCGGTGACCTCATGACGAATCCCGCCGCGTTCGGCGCCGGTATGGTGGAGCTTGCAAAGCAAACGTGCGGCAAACACGAATCCGTTGAAGACCGTCTCCTCACGCTTTATCAGGAAGCAGGGCGCAAGATTCAGGAGGGCAGTCCGGAGCAGCAGGATTTGCTCTTCACCGGGCTTGCACAGTCTGCTTTGTCCCTCGAATCGCCCTATCGCGAAGCATTAATTGCCGGTAAATTGTATGGTAATCTGGATGCAGAAAATCTCCAGGAGCGAGGAACGGAACTCGCAAAAGAAGTGCCGAATGAGTATCACGAAATCCTGACCGGTCGGTTCTCGAATGCTTGGACCGTTCAACAGGTGGCAGTGCTCTTGAAGAAGACGACGACAAAAAAAATAGCGGCACCGGCCCCGCCGCCTTCGTCTCCCTCCGCGCTTTCCGCCGTGCCGTTCCCTTCGGAGTTGGGTGAAATTGTGAGAGAAATGGCTGAGTACACAGCGGAGGAGATGGATACACTCAAAGCCATGAGCAGCGTCGGCATGGAATCCGATATCATCGAAGCGGCGGTGCGCACCCACATATCCCTTATCCCCCTGGTAAAGGACCCTCACCATGCAACCCCGGACGAAGAGGAGATCGCCCAGTTCTCCGTCCTCATTCAGCAGCTTGAAGATATGCTGAGTTATCTTTTGAATAAAAAAGATTACGACCGCGCCTTGCTCATAGCCACAGCCTTCCGTTCTTCCGTGGACCCTGTTTTCGTGCCGAGGATGGACGAAGCGCTCCAGAAGGCGTCATCCAAGACCTTTATCACCTCAACGATCGCCGATTTGAGGAGTTACACCAAGGGCTCCCCGGAATATATCTCCGCATATACCTATTTGTCGTCAATGGAGCGGGAAACCACGGCAGTCCTTCTGGAACTGCTGGCAATCGATACTGATAAAAGGTCCCGTATTGCTCTGCTCGATTTGCTGAAGGACATCGGCAAAAATCAAATCACGATGCTCGGTGAGTATCTTTCGGACGATCGGTGGTACCTGGTCCGCAACATCGTAAATGTTCTGGGTGAAACCAAGGGCGACCAGGCCCTTGTCTTTCTTCAGAAGGCAGCGGATCATAAGAACGTTAAGATCCGGCAAGAGATCGTCAAGGGTCTGATCTCCATTGGTGGGAGAAAGGCTGTCGGCATCCTGGCGAGGTTTTTAAAAGACAAGGAGGACATCGTCCAGGCCATGGCCATCCACGGATTCACCGAAATCAAGGGCATCAGCGCCGAAGACACGAAACCGTTGATCGCTTACCTGGAGGATCGTACTCTGAGCAAAAAGGAGCAGGAACTCACGCTCGAGACAATCAGGGCGCTGGGGAAGGTCGGAGATTCTGCTGCCGAGACCGTACTCAAAGGATTTACTCGTATCAGGTGGTGGCGGTCAAGGAAGCTCCAAAGGGAGCTTCGCATCGCGGCGTTGCGTGCCATAACTGAAATCACGAGGAGGCAGGTCAATGGCGGACCAGAAAAACGATAGCCGCGGCGAATCGAGGCAATCCTTTTTCGCGAAGCAATTGCTGCTTGGAACGGCCAAAACCGCGTTTCAGCAGTTATCGGGCTTATTGAAGAACGTAACCATTTACCCCGAATCACACCCCTTCCTGCTCGCCCTGGCCGAAAAGTTTATCGTTACAATCGAGGGGCTGCTCGTCGGCAGGAAGGAGGTCGCATTCTACCTTGTGTCCGGAGAATTATTTTTCGAGACCCACTCTGTTCCGCTCGACCAGAGCATCTCGGTGCTCGTCGAACATTTTATCAGCCGGGATATCGGCGGGATCGTATTTAAGCCGGAGCTAACGACGGCAGAGCTTATCCGGCTGGCCGTCCTGATGAGCAAGGAGCCGGCGGCGCTTACTGCAGAGGGCGGGGTCATTGAGGTCGCAGGCCGCGAGAAAATCCCTCATATCGAACTCCACCGGGTGCTGCTCGTTGACAAGAAGACCGGCGGCGCCATCAAAGAAGGGCAAAAAAGAGCGACCGAGCTCTTCATGGATGCGATCGAAGCGATCAAAGACGTCGTCCAGAGCGTACACCTTGACAAAGCGATCAGCACGCGCCGGCTGAACAATGTCGTTCAGACGATCGTCGATAATGTCCTCGACAACCGTGACGCCCTCATGGGCCTGACCAGTCTCAAGATGTACGATGAATATACCTTTGCCCACTCGGTCAACACGTCCATTCTTGCCATCTCTCTCGGGACTTTTCTGTCGTTCGAAAAACCCCAAATTGCCGCACTCGGCATTGCCGCAATGCTGCATGACATCGGTAAAGTCCGTGTGCCCGTCGAAATCATCAACAAGCCTGCCAAACTGACGGAAGAGGAATGGGAAGCGGTAAGGCGCCATCCCGTCGAGGGGGCGCTGATCGCGTCGAGCATTCCCGGCGTGACCAAGCTTGCGATGGTGTCGGCATTCGAACACCATCAACACGGCGCTACGGGCTATCCGCATGTCGAAACCGCTGTTCACCCGCATCTGTTTTCCCAGATTGTATCTCTTGCCGATTCCTACGAAGCCCTCACTGCGGCCCGTGTCTACTACAGCGTCCAGATGCCTTCGGACCAGGCAATCCGGATCCTGGTGAATAAACGGGGGAGCACGTTTAATCCCGTTCTCGTCAAGGCCTTTGTCAACATGATCGGTATTTTCCCCATCGGAACGGTCCTGAAGCTTTCAAGCGGTGAAGTGGGGCTTGTCCTGCATCAGACCCGCGATCTTATGCGTCCCCGGATCCTCCTGCTCACGAAGTTCGACGGCTCTGAAAAAGAATCGGGCACAGAGATCAGCCTCCTTGAGACTGCGGGCGGAAAGTATAAACGGGATGTTGTAGGCACTATCAATCCGTACGCTGCCAATATCGATATAAAACGATATTTAGAGTAGCTCCGCTCTGAACCCTTCGCGTACCATCACCGAAGGCGTCTCCGACGTGGAATGGAACGTCGCGCGATCGCGCTGATGCCGGCCAAGGCGCCGCAAAGAGCATCTTCGCTGTTGTCCGTATCCGATACTCCTATGATTTCCTATCCCATAGACGCGATTCTGCCCAAACTGATCGAAACAATCACGACCAACCTGTCGGTCGTTTTACATGCTCCGCCCGGTGCGGGCAAAACGACCCGTGTTCCCCTCGCCCTGCTGGGCGGCATCCCGTCTGGACAGGGACGTATCGTAATGCTCGAGCCGCGCAGGATTGCCGCTGTTTCTGCCGCCCGGTGGATGGCGAAATCGCTCGGCGAGGAGGTGGGAGAAACGGTCGGCTATGCCATTCGCTTCGATGTGAAGAAGTCCGAAAGGACGCGTATCGAGGTCGTTACTGAGGGAATCCTTACTCGCCGCATTCAATCCGATCCCGGCCTGGAGGACACGGCCCTGGTCATCTTTGATGAGTTTCATGAGCGAAGCATCCATGCCGATCTCGCGCTCGCTCTCTGTCTCGACGTCCGTACAGGACTGCGTCCGGACCTTAAAATTCTGGTCATGTCGGCCACCCTCGACTATGGCCCCATTGCCGCGCTTCTCGGCAACGCACCGGTGGTCTCCTCCGTCGGCAGGGCCTTTCCCGTTGAAGAACGCTATCTCGAGGACAAAACGGGCGCGCTGCCTGCGCGTGTCGCCGGCGCGGTCAGAACCGCCTTGAGGGAGACGCACGGAGATATCCTCGTGTTCCTCCCCGGCTCCGGAGAGATCAGGGCCAGCATCAGGGAATTACAGGAAACAGTGGACAGTGGCAGTGAGCGCACTACCCTGCATGCACTTTACGGCGATCTTCCTTTTGAAGAACAAGAACGCGCCATCCTTCCAGCGAAGGATACACGGAAAATTGTGCTCGCCACCAATATAGCGGAGACGAGCCTTACGATTGAGGGAGTCCGGGTCGTCATAGACAGCGGACTGACGCGCATGCTTCGCAACGATCCATCGACGGGAATGAACCGGTTAGTGACCGTGCCGGTGTCGCGGGCATCGGCGGAGCAGCGCAAGGGCAGGGCGGGGCGACTCGGACCCGGTGTGTGTTATCGCCTCTACGGCAGTCACGATTTTCATGGGATGCCGCCCTTTGCCCCGCCGGAAATTTTACTTGCCGACCTTTCCCAACTCGTGCTTGAACTCGCGGTGTGGGGTGTTAAGGACCCGAAAACACTTTCGTGGCTCGATGCGCCTCCTTCCCTGGCCTGGGATGCGGCGCTGCGGCTGCTGCAGGATCTTGGAGCTCTCGACCGTTCAGGTGCCGTCACTGCTGTCGGCAGGTCCATGGCACGCCTTCCCCTTCACCCCCGGTTGGGACGCCTGATGATGCGTGCGCAGGAACTTGGTAGCCCCGGCTTGGGCGCTGATCTCGCCGCCGTAATTACGGAGCGAGATATCTTCCGCTCTGTTTCGACCGGCCGGAAAATTGATGACCCCGATATTGTGGAAAGGATCGAAGCGCTTCGTCGCTGGCGGACGCGGAAAGACTACGATCAGCGTATTGATCCTACCGCTCACCGTTCCGTCGAAAGAACCTCGAAGCAGCTCTTGCGTTTGGTTTCCGACGTCCGGCAACCTGTTCAGGATACAGTCGATAGCAGTGTGATTTCTCGGCTATTGCTCACGGCATTTCCCGACAGGATCTGCAAACGGCGTGAAGAAGGAGGAGGCCGTTTCGTTCACGTTCAGGGAAGAGGGGTACGCCTTTCAATCGACAGCCATCTCGGAAACAGCCCTTATCTCATTGCCGTTTCAGCAGATGCAGGCGAGAAATCTGAGGGGTTTGTGCACCTCGCCGCACCTCTTGACGAGAAACTTATCCGGAGCGAATGTGCATCTCGCATTGAGACGGTCAGAAAAGTGGTGTGGGACAGGAAGGAAAACAGAATTTATGCTGCTATTGAGGATCGGTTGGGTGCGTTGCTCCTATTAGAAAAACCGTTCACCCCTACCGACTTCGAGGCTGCGCCTATTCTCTGTGAAGCGATCCGGACGACCCCGGACCTCCTGATCTTCAGCCGGGAGGCGCGACAGTTTCAGGCACGCGTCGGTTTGATGAGGAGGTACTTCCCGGAGGAGACCTGGCCCGACCTTTCGGATGAAAAGCTTTTTCAACGTCCCGAGGATTGGCTCGGTGCCTGGCTTGGAGGCATTCGCAGCGCACAGGGGTTACGGGGGCTGAATGTCCTCACGGCGATCAGGGACCGTCTTTCATGGAACCAGCAGCGACTTCTGGATGAACGAGCGCCTTTATCCATTGCAGTTCCGAGCGGATCCCAGGTCGCACTTGACTATATTTCAGGAGAGCAGCCTGTCCTTGCCGTCAAATTGCAGGAAATGTTCGGCCTTGCTGATACACCGGTAATAGCCGGCGGCCGGGTAAAAATACTATTGCACCTGCTCTCGCCCGCCCGCAGGCCGGTCCAGATCACCCGGGATTTAAAAGGATTCTGGGACACGTCGTATCAACAGGTAAAAAAAGATTTAAAAGGACGGTATCCGAAACATCCGTGGCCGGACGACCCTTGGAATGCCGTTCCCACCCGTCGCACGAAACCGCGCGGCAGGTGAACAAATTCGATCGGAACAGGAGACTGGAACCAAACTCCGCATACCACGGGAGCCACGGGGCGGAATGCCGGGAGAGAGCCGAGCTCTGTGCGCACGGCAAGATCGTCTTCTAGCGGATGAGATAGGTGTTACGCGTCAGCCCCGCCGTTTCACTCAACGTTCGCTCACCCCTGTTTACATAGTTCATTGCAGCGTCGTACCGGTCGGCAAGCTTCCATGCCCGTTTATACAGGTGGGGGGGCTGTTTGACGATCACCCGGAATTTTCCTTCTTCATAGTTAACAGGCATGAACAGACCTGCCTCCCGTGCTAAAAGATTTGCCTGCACAATCGCCCACTGGCTGCCCGTAGAAAAACCGACGCTCTGCCCGATAGGAAAGCCGGCAGCAAAGCCCGCCAGCAATAATGCGGCAACCGCGACAATGCGAATTATGGTTTTTAATATGATTTTCATATTTCCTCCTTCTCTTTCTTCCGCCGCTTTTCGAACCCGATAGTAAAACGACGTCCAGTTCGCAACCGAAGAAATTTCGACCAGAACCAAGGATTTATCCTTACTGCACCACTTAACAGCAAGAGTATTGCCAAAACCAAGAAGTTGAAAAATAAGGTTTAAAATTGTCCGATTTGTGCGACCTTAAGAGGGAACTCAATTTGGGTAGTCTATTTTAAACGGGATGGGTTATTCTGAAATGCCATCAAGCACTTCAAAACATGAATTGCTTGGTACGCTATCTCTCACCTGAGCAAAACAGAGAGGGAAATGAAAATTTCATAATGCGCGGCTTACCAGTTGGCCCGATTGGTTTTTCCCTAATGTGGGGGTCTGATATTTAGCTAATTGACTGCGTTGAATGATACAGAGAGGAATGCATCTTTAAGAATCATACGAATTAGGGCGAAAGGCGATATACAAAACAGGTGCAGCATGATCGCTGCACCTGTATAGGGAGGGAACTATCACATTAAGTAAGAAAGCATGCTGATTGCAGCTTCAAAGCCTTGTCAAGATCGTCGTGCTTCAGTGCACCGATTTTTACCAATATTTGACCGATCAGTTCTTTACTGTATTTTTGGTGTTCTAGAGCCAAATCGAGATCCTGAGGAATTATAATATCGTCGGCAAGCAGAAGAGCGCCGAGTGGAACTTTTTCCCCACTGTTCTTTACCACCATTTCTGCCAGGCTACCCATGCTCATCCCCCTCTCGTTATCATCTATGGCACTTACAAATAAATAATTTTGAACTAAATTTAATGTCTAAACAATATTATACTGTTTTTTTACTGTTTGTCAAGTAATTTTAGTTAATACTATAAAAAAAAGTTAAGAATGAGATTAGAGAGCTAAGCAATTGATAATATGTGTGTTGTAAATACCAGGATTGGGCGATACAGCCGTATCTAATAAGTGCTCAAGGTCTTAATCTGCTCCATCGGCGCGAATCCAGGAAATGCAAGCAGTCTGTGGCGGAGAGCTTCTTTTGGCCGGACCCAAATGAACGTTCTATTGCACCCGCGCTCTGCGAAGGTCTCAATTATCATTTACAATATTTGGAAATCGGGTGCTAAACGGTATATGTATAAGCATAGGTTTTATGTAAGAGTAAGTGTCAGGTCCGATTCCGAAAAGTTGGATGATGATGAAAACTTCGAGAAGTCCAGCAGTATTCGGCCATCCGCCAGCGATGATAAATAGTGTAAAACGGATAGAATAAAGAAGGGCGGGGGGCTGCGAGTTAATTGTGCTGTAATGCAGCCGACACCACAGTAAGTGGCAGCGCGGTGACACAAGCATCTATTTTATTCTACGAAAATATATATTTTTTGCTATTAATTTACGTATCGGTTGCAAGCCTTCGCAATTAGCGTTACAAAATCAATTATCAAAAAATCGCAAATCGTAAATTTGACTTACGCCAAAACTCTTGCCTTTTCCAAATTAACGTAGTACGTTATGATTACAAATTTTCCCTCCGTTGGCTGGTCGCTGGAAAACCGCATTTTGTTTTAACCACGGCAGCGACAGCAATGCGGGCATAAAAAACGGAAACGATTTTCCGGCCATCCACCTTGTCTGAAAGCGTGCTCTTTCCTGCTCGTCGTTTTGCCTTAATATTATATTGATGTGCACGCGTTAGTTAGCTTCGTCCAGAAATGTAATAGAAAGAGGCACTATGAGGCGCGTTGCTAATAATCTTTCAATATCGAAAAAACTCTTTCTGACCTCGCTCGTCTTCATTCTTTTCGTTGTCTGTTTGGCAATTGCCGCCTACTCCGGACTGACTCGCCAAAAGGGAATCACTGCTGAACTCTACTCCGTTCATTACAAGGCTTTTGAACGAAATGCAGGAATAGCGCGTGTGATTACGAAAATTCACAGTGACATCTCGCTCGCCTTTCGCGTCACCGCTGCGGCATCCGATGGGGACCGGACGAAGCAGCTGCAGACGCAGGTAACCGCCCTGAGATCCGTCATTTTATCGCTGCAGGACGCGGCTGACTCAGGTAGTTTGACCGCAGAGGGCCGGACAGCGTACCGTAGCCTCATCGCGGAGATGCAGCAATACCTGCAGCTGGTCGAACGAACTCGTGACGCGAAAAAGGCCGACGCCACACTCGTCAGGCAGGCATTGGCTGCTGCTGATGGTCGCTTTACGGCGATCATGAGTCTGCTGGAATCGTCCGACGTTCTCGGCGAGAGACCCGGCGCAAGAGTCTATGAGCGATCGTTGACTGCCTATCATACAACGCTCGTAACGCTCGGTGCGCTGCTGGCCGCGGCTGTTTGCCTTATTCTCGTCATTTTTTTCATCCTGCGAAGGTCGATTATCGCACCGATAAAATCCATCGAGCAGGCAGCCAGGAATGTGTCGCAGGGAGGTCTGACGTTCAATGTGACGGCGGAAGGCAGGGATGAAATCGGGAGGACCGGGGAGCTCCTGAAAGAATCCTTTACCGCAATGGAGGGGGTCCTTCAACGGATCAAGGAACTGTCGGATCGAATACGCTCCGTCGTCGCAGATGTTGAAAAAACGACGGAAAAAGTCCTTGCCGGTGCGGAAACGGAGGCGGAAGCGACCCGCACTATATCGAGCGCTGTCGCGGAATTAAACTCTACGGCTGACGAAATAGCAGGCAATACGGAGGGCCTCGTATCTGCATCGGAATCCGCTTCCTCCTCGATCGACGAGATGGCCGGAAGCATCAAACAGATCAACGCGACCATTCAGGACCTGAACGGACTGGCAACATCGACGACGGCCTCGCTTGAACAGCTTTCGAATGCCATTCGAACGGTGGCCAGAAATTCCGAAGAGCTGGAGGGCGCGTCGGAGGAGACCGGCGCGGCAATCATACAGATCGCGGCAACGGCACGGGAGGTCGAGACCCATGCGAAGGAATCAGCAGACCTTTCTGAACAGGTGACCACCGAGGCGGCAACGATAGGGCTCGATGCGATCATGAAAACGATCGAGGGGATGAAAGTGATTGCGCTGTCGGTCAACGAGTCCGCCGCAGCCATCCAATCACTGGGCGCGAGATCGCAGGAAATAGAGATGATCGTCGGCGTTATCGAGTCGGTAAACGATGAAACGAACCTGCTGTCCTTAAACGCGTCAATCCTGGCGGCGCAGGCAGGCGAGCACGGCAAGGGGTTTGCGGTCGTAGCAAAAAAAATAAAGGACCTCTCGGACAAGACGGAGAATTCTACGCGGGAGATTGCAGCGCTTATCCAAACAGTCCAGAGGGAAATGAATGAAGCCGGGAAGCTGGTGAAGCGCGGCATCCCTGCCGTCGAGGAAGGTACGAAGCTCGCGAAATCCGGAGAAAACGCGCTCAGAAGGATCCTGGACAGCTCGAAGCGCGCCTCGGAAATGACCCTCTCCATACGCCGGGCCACTGAAGAACAGGTAAAATCCTCAGCCCTGGTCGAGGAAGCCGCCCGTCAGGTGAAGAAAATGGTCGGCGATATTGCCTCGGCAACGGCCGGCCAATCGCGCGAAGTGGCGCTCATCGCCAAAGGGGCCGAAAGCATGAAAGAACTTGCCGCGCAGGTGAGCAGGGCAACGGGCGAGCAGGCTACGAGCAGCGGGCAGATCGCGCAAACCACCCAGCTCGTTTTCGAAAAAAGCCACCAGATTTCGCGGGCGCTCAGCGACCACCGGAACGGATCGCGGAACATTCTGAAAAGCATCGAGGCCGTCCAGAATGTCCCCGTTGAAAACCAGGACTTGGCCTTCAGGATCAGCAAGACCCTTTGGAACCTCCAGAAGGACGTGGAGCTGCTCGGGGCCGAGATGGAGCGGTTCACCTTCGATGATACGAGGGGCCTCGCTCTCCGTTTTGGCGTGGTACCGCTCAAGGAACCGTCGGAGATGTTCAGAAAATTCAAGCCCCTTTCGGACCACCTGGCCGCTAAACTCGGCAGACGGGTCGATTTGAAGGTTGCGATCGACATGGAAAGTGCGGTCAAGGATCTGGGAGAGAACATAACGCAAATCTGTGCCATGGGGCCGGCAAACTATGTTGAGGCGCACAGGAGATATGGCGTCGCCGTTATCGCAAAAGCGCTCCGGAAGGGAAAGCCGTTCCACCAAGTTGCGATCGTAGTCCGAAAACAATCATCCATCCAATCGGTGGCCGACCTGATGAAAAAACGATTTGCCTTCGGGAATATCGGATCGGCGACGGGCCATGTTATTCCGCTCGCGATGCTGAAAGGCGCCGGCATGACAACCGCTGACCTCAGCCACTACGACTACATCGGACATCATGACAAACTGATTAAGGCGGTGCTTGACGGGGACTTCGATGCCGCCGGGCTCATCGATGAGGTCGCACAGAAGCATCTGGCCGATGGACTGCGCATCCTTGCACTATCCATCGAGATACCGGAATTCAATATATGCTGCAATCCTTCCGTGGACGGCGAAATGCGGAACCGTCTCAGCACCATCCTGACATCTCTCACTGCGTCGAACGGTAAGGACTTGCAGATACTTCAATCGCTCGGAAAAGACTGTACCGGCTTCATTCCTGCCTCTGATCATGAGTATGATAAATTCACCGGCGAGATCAACGGGGTCGGTGACCTGGTAGCGGAAGAGGTCAAGAACCGGCCGGTTCAACTCAGCTGGCGCTGATTGAGGTAGCGACGCGGGCTGAAGGGGATGAGCACCTCTGACGTTAACACAAGCTGAGAGGAGAGAAAAAAATAGTAAGTCAGCGATGAGATGCTTTGCAAGAGCTATTCTTCGGAGAGGCAATGAATGATGTATCTTAGATAAAGGAGGTACTATGAGCGAGAACAAGAGGGAAGAGTCGGATTCATCGATTGTTTATGAAAAGACCGCAAAAGGAGTGGAGGAGATACAGACCAGAAAAAACAATCTTCCGCAGAAGTTTCGCACACTCCTCATCGTTGTCGACGGGAAGAAAACGCGGGAGAGCATTCTGAATCAGTTCTCGACCCTGGAAGGGCCTGCAGCGGCGCTGGATGAACTGGAACAAAAAGGCTTCATCGCAAAGAAAGCCGACGTCCTCGCCCCCAGCGTGCTGTCGCCCGGCGAAAAACTGGAACGCGCAAAAATGGCAAAATCCTTTATGATAAACACCCTCAACGACGCTGTCGGAGCAATGGGTTTGTCGCTCATAGAATCGCTGCGGGCATGCGAAACGCTCGATGAACTCCAGAGCCATCTTGAAAATTATCTCTACGCAATAAAAAGCGGCAGGGGGAAGTCGACAGCGGACGAATATAACACAGAACTGCTAAAATTGTTTACCAAATAGCTAAGGGAAAAGAACGGCCCTGCTTCCTGCGTCGCGAATCCGGGGTGATTTGCAAAATAAAAAGATGAGGCCTGAGTGCCCTTGGACGCAGGCTTTTGCTTTTATCATGAAGAGGAGGGAACAAGGGAATCCTCGTTGCGTTCACTCAGCAATCACATATTATGTCCGACATTGTCCGCCCGCATCCTTTCCTTCTTTCCTGAACAAAGAGGCGAAAAGAAGATTTGGATCCCTCATAAACTTCCGTCATTTTTTTTCAAAGAGCGGTATTGGTCGAAATCGAGGGCAGCGAAGCGTTGACTGATACATGACAGGCTGGACCAGGGCATATTCGGGCCTCCTTCTCGGCAAAAGCAGTTGCTTTCCAATCATCTTCTTCTGGAGCGCATTCATCGTTTCCGAAACTAACCTGTCTCGGCTGATGATCGATGTAGTAGTCTTCCACTCCCTTTCGTGGCTCAAATCACGAAATTCTCTCAATATAGCACATACCCTAAAAATACCCCATTGAGATTCTTGCTATTTCCCTATCTGTCCTGTACAGTAATTATTGAGTAAAGGCCCTGGGCTGCATTTATTAAGGCGACGCGACCTATCCGATACTAACGGGTACAGGAGACAGCGGATCCATCGGACCTTAGGCCCTTTGCGCTGTGGAGGCTTTTTATGGACGGGCAGAAACATTCACTCCTGGTTGTTGATGGCAGCGCAACCTATCTGTTCTATATGGCGATGATGCTCAAAAAACTTGAATACACCGTACGTACCGCCACGACCGCAGAGCTGGCCTTGCAAGCGATGAATGATAGCCCGCCCGCACTGGTTATGACCGATACGTCGCTTCCAGCTATGAGCGGCATATCCCTCCTGAAAGAGATAAAACAGGACCGGCGGTTTAAAACCATCCCCGTCATCATCCATTCTTCCGACACCGCTCAAGGCGTCCAGGAAAAATGCATGGCCATGGGCTGCGTGGGATTTTTTAAAAAACCCGCTGAACTTGATGCGCTGTATCGGGCAATCCAGGCGGCGACCGAGGCCACGCCGCGTCGCACCATACGCATTGAGACCTCTCTCCAGGTCGAGGTCGGCAACGGGACGGCATCAGGCGGAGGTATGCGTGTTGAAACCGTAACGTCTCTGTCCGAGGGCGGCGTCTACATACGGACATTGACGCCTGATGCGGTGAATTCCATAGTACCCCTCAAGATTTTTTTCGCAAACAGGCGGGTCACGGTGACGGCCGAAGTGCACTACAGCTCGGTAAAAACCGGAGGGCAGCACAAACAGCCGGGAATGGGAATGCAGTTCGTCAGCATCAGCTTGGAAGACAAGGTTTTTATCCGGGAGTTCATTAAGGAGCAGATCTCGAAGGGGTTGTAACGAAGAAATTGTTTTACTTAAGCCTGTTCGCAATTTCGCACCCTGAAACTGCACCAGCGTTAATACCGCTTTCTTCCAGAATCCCAGCCGTGATTTCTGTGAGTGTTTGCGATCACTCTCTGATATCATTTTTAAAGGTCGGAATCCCGACACGCGCCCCCACCAACACTACCGGGTTTCTTTGGACGTCTATTACCGCAGAAAAAGCAGGCTAATTCGATTACGATGTAAAAATCGGGGAAAACGCGGGGAAGAGAACGTCCGCTGGGACAGAAGGGGCTTGGACGAAATTCTCCAGCCCTTTCCTGTACCTTGAACATGGGGTGAGAATGTTTTATCGGACCCGGCTTGAATGAGAGCTTCGTCGAGACTGTTGTTATAGTATCTACAGAGTCTTCATAGCCTCATTTGAATAGCTACTTTCTTGCCCTGACGTATCTATGTCGGTCACAACAAAATAATAGGTACCCGAGGGGAGGTTCAATGTTTGCGTTATGGTCGCGGTCCCCGGATTTGTCACATTCACGACTTGTGTATAGGTGCCACTTGCGGTTCCATAATATATTTTATACCCCGATATGTCGGTCACGGGATTCAAAGATGACCCATCTGTCCTGGTCGTCGGCGCATCCCAGCTTAACGTCGCCACACCGGTCCCCGTAACGGAAAGCGTGGCAGCCGCCGAAACGTTTCCCGATACACACGTAATAATGGTCGTCCCGACGCCGACTGCGGTGGCTAATCCGTTCGATCCGGCCGCGTTGCTGATCGTTGCTACGCCTGCAGTGCCGGAACTCCAGGTTACTGATGCGGTGATATCCTGCGTAGTGTTGTTGGAGAAAGAACCTGTCGCCGTGAACATCTGCGTGGCGCCGTTTGCAATAGAAGGATTACCAGGAGTCACAGCGATCGACACCAGTGTTGCCGCCGTGATCGTCAGTGCTGTCGATCCTGATATACTTCCTGATGCTGCCGTGATCGTTGTTGCGCCCGTGGCTACTGCAACGGCCACTCCATTGGAACCGGCAGCATTGCTGATCGTTGCTACGTTTGTGGATGACGAACTCCAGGTCACTGATGCCGTCAAGTCCTGCTTCGTACTGTCGGAGAAAGTCCCCGTGGCAATGAAGTGCTGCGTAGAGCCCAACGGGAGGCCCGGATTGTTCGGCGTGACCGCCAGGGACACGAGTGTTGCCGGCGACACCGTCAGCGTCGTTGAGCCCGATACACTCCCCGATGCTGCCGTGATCGTCGTAGCGCCTGTGGCTAGTGAAACGGCCACTCCGTTGGAACCGGCAGCATTGCTGATCGTAGCTATGCTTGTTGATGACGAACTCCAGGCCACTGCTTTTGTCAAGTCCTGCGTCGTATTGTCGGAGTAAGTTCCCAAAGCGGTAAAGTGCTGCACTGTTCCCAATGCAATGCTGGGGTTTGTCGGCGAGACCGACAGGGACACGAGCGTTGCGGGAGTCACGGTCAGTGTCGTAGATCCTGAAACACCCCCCAGCGTGGCCGTGATCGTTGTCGAGCCGGGAGTCGCGGAAGTCGCCACACCATTGAAGCCCGCGGCATTACTGATAGTTGCAGTTGCCGCGGCAGATGAAGTCCACGTCACGGCTGCCGTCAAGTCCTGCGTCGTATTGTCGGAGTAAGTCCCCATGGCGGTGAAGCGCTGCACTGTTCCCAATGCAATGCTGGGATTTGTCGGTGAGACCGACAGGGACACGAGTGTTGCGGGAGTTACGGTCAGTGCGGTAGATCCCGAAACGCTTCCCATTGTGGCAGTGACCGTCGTTGATCCCGGTGCCACGGAGGTGGCCACACCATTGGAGCCCGCGGCATTGCTGATAGTTGCAGTGACCGCGGCAGCTGACGTCCAGGTCACAGCTGCTGTCAGGTCCTGAGTTGTATTATCCGAAAATGTCCCCGTGGCTGTAAACTGCTGGCTAGTCCCCACTGCAATGCTTGGATTCGTCGGAGTAACTGCTATGGACACGAGTGTTGCAGGTGTTACCCGCAGTGTTATCCATCCTGATATGGCACCCCTGGTCACCTTGATGATCGTATTGCCGGCGTGTCTGCCAAATATAGTAATATGCCCGGGAGCGTTGAATGCTGCTCCAGTCATGCCTGCGGAACTGATCGCCGCTACGTTTGTATCGGTCGAAATCCATGTCGCTGACGTTGTCAGGTCTTGCGTCGTGTTATCCGTGTAAGTGCCTACGGCCGTGAACTGCTGGCTGGTGCCGGTTGCTATTATCGAATTGGTCGGTGTTATAGAAATGGATACGAGTTGAGCCTGGCTGTTAGGCGTTGGAAGACTACTCACGCCGCATCCAATGAGATTTGTAATGAACAGTGATACCAAAAAAACGAAATATTTGTTCTTGCTTGACATAGAAATTAACCTGCCCTTCAATTAAAAATGAACAATAAAATAGCCGCCAGCAATGACCTCTGGCGGCCCGGCGGACGTTGTATCCATCATTCGTTAGTCCCGTAGCTTTGCGTCCCTGGGTTTCCCCAGGTTTGCTCTGATCAGAGTGAGAATTAAGACGTTATAATTCGCGATATCAGCAGATTTCGCTCGACAGCATATCGCACGTTGACGCCATCTTACCGGGATCCAGCAACGTTGTATGTGATTCTGGTTACATTCTATAAATCGCCTTCATCCCTCTCTTGATTCAGGCTCTGGATCGATAATTTTAGATATTAATACTTGCGCTTCTTTTGGGAAGTCGGACTGAAAAAAATGTGATTCCAGCGCCACTTTTTTGCCTGTTTTTTGCAGACCGGAGAACGGCCATATTTTTGCTCAGAAAGAGAGCTTGATCGACGATCACGATTATTGTCCGCTGAAACCGCCGGATGTAAATGAACGCGTCACCGTTCCGAAAGGTATAGAGCAGATCATCGCTGAAAGCGATGCTGTCACAGTGGTTGACGAAACGTGAGCGGTGCGAAAGAGGATGATAGGTAACGTGGTTGTGTTGGCGAGGTCCTTGCACGAAAGAGCGGACTTTGCAGTTCCGGCGGAAGTAAAAACCCGACGTCTCGGAACTCGTCGCTCTTATGTGTTGAGCAGGTATCTCCCCGAAGGTCAGAGCGCTGTTCGCGCACCGTGCTCCGTCGCTTCAGGATGCCTGGTGAAGGGAAAACAGGTGCTTTCCTTAAAATTGGATAGATTCGAATTCGGGACGGAGGAGGATATTTCTGTCCGCCAGAACTTTGATCTGGCCCCCCTTTTGCCATTTATCGAGAATTCGCGTTACGGTCTCACGGGTGAGCCCGGTCATGTCGGCAATGTTCTGATGGATGAGACGGATATTCAGGACCGTCCCCCCTGCCGCTTTTTCCCCATGGGATTCTGCAAGCAGGAGAAACAACATTTTTATCCGTTGTGCTGCGTTGCTGAAGTTTAGGAGCTGTATTTTCTTCATTGATTCGCGGAGACGCGAACAGAGAATCTGAAGCAGGTTCTTCAGTATCTTGTCCTGGCTGAGCAATAAAGAGTAAAAATCCTTTTTTGCTATGATTGCAGTCACCGAATTTTTCGTCGCGAATACCGCAGCAGGTGCGGTTTTGCCGTCTATCAAGGAAAGCTCGCCGAAAAAATCACCCGATTGATGTACCGTAATAATTATGTCTTTCCCCGCGGCCGTTGATTGGACCACCTTCGCTTCCCCATCAAGGATGATGTACATAAAATCATTGCTGTTCTCTTCATGAAGGATTACTTCATTTTTGGAGAAGCTGCGAATGACGACTTTCTTTCGTATCCTATGCAGTTCTTCAGACGTCAATGAAAAAAACAGCGGGGTCTGCTGCAACGATTCGATACTGTATTTTTTATTTACCTTTTTGTTTCGTTCTGCCTGCAGCATGGCTGGCTCCTCTGTTGCTCTGATATGCATTGACAAGATCAAACCAAGTATATATATTTTAACATACGTTGCCGCCGCTGGCGATTCGAATCCATTGAATGTTCGTTTTCGTAAACTGCACCAGGGGTCCACTTTTTGTCGTAAGGAACTTCGCCATGATCGCATCCGATCTTAAATACATCGACCGCCGGCTTACGACGACGCCTTCTCTGCAGAAAGCGCTCGATTTTTTGCGTTTACACGGGACCCATGAGCTTCCTGAAGGCAAGGTGGAGATCGACGGCCAAAAAGTGTATGCAATCGTGCAGCGATATGAAACGACGGACATTGACCGCCCGAAGTTCGAATACCACAAAAAATACATCGACGTCCAGTTCATTGCATCCGGCCAAGAGGTCATCGGTTGGGCGCCGGCCGAGAGCATCACAATCACCGAAGCATATGATGCTGATAAAGACGCCGCTTTCGGCGCCGTGGAAACCGGGAAATGGACGCCCGTTTTTCTTCAGGCGGGACAACTGGCCGTGCTCTATCCCGAGGACGGTCATGCCCCGAAACTGGCGGCTGGTGAGGCCGCGGCTGTCATGAAAATCGTGGTTAAAGTTCTGGTTTGACGTCAAAATCCTGTTTTCTCGCGCTCTTCCGGACCTGTCGGTTGTTATGCTAGAATATACCTATGCAGGACGGCCATAATCAAAATGAATCATCCCCGGGAAATGACCCGTCGACGAACAGCCATGCAAAAGAGGTGAGGCCGGCGGATTATTTGCGCCGCGCGAAAGCACAACTCAGAAGCGGAAAACAAAAGGATGCGTTCGCTCTTCTGCAGCAGGCGGTCATACAGTTTCCAGACGAGCCCGTGGTCCTCTCATATTTCGGCTGTCTTCAGGCGCTTGTGGATAAAAAGTATCGAAGCGGCATAGAAACATGCAAACGGGCCATTATCCTGCTGAAAGACAGGGAGGAGGATGAAAAAGAGAAGCTCTATGCGCTCTTTTATCTCAACCTCGGCAGGGCATATCTCTCAGCAGGTAAAAAACAGGACGCGATCACTGCTTTTACCACGGGGACCAAGTATAATAACAGCAACGGTGACTTGCGGCAGGAATTGCGCGGATTGGGGAGGCGAAAACAACCGCCTGTATCGTTTCTCACCCGGTCGAACCCTATCAATAAATATATCGGTATGATTCTTCACACCGGGGGGAAGGATCAGGGAGAAAAGAGCGGCAGGAGCCGCAGTAAGTTGTGAGTGCCCGGTCCGTTTCAGGACAGCAAAGCCGGCGAATTATTGTTCGCCGGCTTTTTTCAGGCCTGAACGGTTATCCGCCTACATATCCTCCGGAAAAATCGATTGCCGGGAACTTGCCGAGAGACTCGACCTGGACTTCGCTTTCAGCGTCCCGATCTGCCCCTTTCCAGTCAAATGGACAGGACTTCATCAGAAGCTGGAGTTTCCAGTCGATCACATCGGCGAGTTCGCAAAGATGGCGATCAT
Source organism: Nitrospirota bacterium (assembly GCA_963769335.1). Classification (GTDB taxonomy): domain Bacteria; phylum Nitrospirota; class UBA9217; order UBA9217; family UBA9217; genus JAJYKN01. The sequence goes on from CAVYLT010000058.1 coordinate 75,862, forward strand.
AGGTCCGGAACTTCTCGCTCTCGACCCCATAGGTCCTTTTGGCTCCTTCCCGAAGGATCTCGATGCCCTCCTTCATTTCCGACAACTCGTTGTTTATGGTATCGCAATAGCTATTAACTTTAATGTCTCTTACTGCTGCCATAGATGCCTCCTTTGCAAGAGGACCTGTTGGAACCCTCCTGCTTTGCTTTTGATCATCGTACCCAAACCGATCGTCATGCAGAAGCACGTATGCTTCCCATAGTTTAAGTATAACACCGGCGAGCGCGGTGTGTATAAAAAAACAGGATTAAACCGGTGTTTGTTCGTGGAGCCCTGTGACAGGAGGAGGTCCCCTAGAATAAGATAACGCGATCCCCCCCGCACCCAGTGTTTAGGTCCCGCAAATTCGACTTGACTCGCCTGCCTTCTTTGCGTAATATCAACGCCGTCGGGCGGATTACGCGCCGCGTACCTCTGTACAGAAGGAGTCCCCCATGGACTTGTGCCCCTGCGGTTCAAATAGTTCGTATGAAATGTGCTGCCGGCCGTTGATTACAGGTGAGCAGAAGGCAACAACAGCGGAGCAACTCATGCGGTCCCGCTACAGCGCCTACGTAAAAAAAGAAATCGGCTACATTCTCACCTCACTTCATCCCGACCATCGGACGAATTACGATGAAAAAAACAGCAGGGACTGGGCTGAAAGGGCCGAGTGGCATGGGATCAGGATTTTACAAACAGCCGGCGGAGGAGCGGAAGACAGCGAAGGACAGGTTGAATTTGCAGTGTCCTATACAGAGAACGGGCTTAAGCAGGAACACCACGAGTTGTCTACCTTTGAGAAAAAAGACGGGGTCTGGTACTTTGCAACCGGAAAGAGCATGCCCAGGCCGGTTTCCCGCGCACTGCCCAAGACGGGCCGCAACGACCCCTGTACCTGCGGTAGTGGGAAAAAATTCAAAAAATGCTGCGGCAAATAAAAGAGTTCAAAGAAATTTTTCTATTCCCAAATAAAAACAAGGAAACAGTTTAAAGATGAACAAGAAAGACAAAAAACAGATCATGCAGGAGTTTCACCTTCGCCAGACGCGGCAGATCATTGCAATAGCGATTGCGCTGTTTCTCGTGCTCTTATCCGCCGTGCTCTATAAACGACCGGTTTTGGAGGAACTGCCGAAGGGGATGCTTTTCGGAACGCAGATTGCCGCTATAGCCGCTTTTCTGGTGTTCACGTCTTTGAACTGGAAATGCCCGTCATGCGGCAAAGGCCTCGGAAGCGACATTCACAAATCTCATTGCCGGAAATGCGGCGTAAGGCTCAGGTAGCGCAGGCCCCTCTCTTCTTCCGGCATGAAATAACTCTGCACCCTCGTCAAAATCATCAATTCTCAACCGGCCAGTTCCTTGATCTGCTTGATCACTTCATTTACGACCTGCTGTGCACTTCCGTAAAGCATCCGCGTGTTTTCGGCATAGAAGAGCGCATTCTCGATGCCCGAATACCCGGCGCCCTTGCCGCGCTTGATGACGATCACGTTATGGGCCTGATCGACGTTCAGGATCGGCATACCGTAGATGGGGCTCGACTTGTCCGTTCGCGCCGCGGGATTGACCACGTCGTTCGCTCCGATCACGAGCGCCACATCGGTTTGAGCGAATTCCTCATTGATCTCCTCCAGGTCGAAGATCTTGTCGTAGGGTACGCCCGCCTCGGCCAGGAGCACGTTCATGTGGCCGGGCATGCGTCCGGCAACGGGATGGATGGCAAACTTGACCGTAATGCCCGCTTCCTCAAGCAGCACGCTCATTTCTTTGACCTTGTGCTGGGCCTGGCCCACGGCCATGCCGTAGCCGGGGACAATGATCACCTTCTGCGCGTAGCGGAGCATGGCCGCAGCATCGAGGGCTGAGACCTCTTTCATGGTGCCCGCGATGGTCCCTCCGCCGGTCCGGGCTTCCCCCGTGATCGGCTTGAACAAGATGTTCGTGATGGGCCGGTTCATGGCCTTGGCCATAAGCTGGGTGAGCAGAGTGCCTGCCGAGCCGACGACAATGCCGGCGATGATGAGCGCCGGATTGTTCAGCACGAACCCTTCGAAGCCCACGGCAAGGCCGGTGAGGGCGTTAAACAGCGAGATCACGACAGGCATATCGGCGCCGCCAATGGGCATGGTGATGACTGCGCCGAGCACGAGCGCGAGCAGGAAGAAGATGATGATTTGCAGCACGACAATGTGGCTTGAAACAATGACGGCGATACCACAGAATATCGTTGCCGCCGCCAGGGTAAGGTTCACGGCATTCTGCGCAGGCAAATGAAAGGTTTTTTTCATGATTCCCTGGAGCTTGGCAAAAGCAACGAGAGAACCTGAGAAGGACACCGTGCCGATCAGCCCGCCCAGGACCGCGAGGGCGGTGGCGGTCGTACTGTGGGTTTCGCCGCGAACGAGCTCGATCACCGCTATGGCCGCCGCCGCCCCGCCACCCATGCCGTTGTAGACGGCGACCATCTGCGGCATATCCGTCATCCTGACCACCTTGCCCGACCACGTGGCAAACCCGCCGCCCACGGCGAGAGCGACCGCCATAAGAAGGTAGTTGCTCATGCCGGGCCAGCCGAAGGTGACGAGCGTTGCCAGGACCATGCCCGCACCGGCCCATATAATGCCGCGCCTGGCAGTGACCGGAGACGACATGCCTTTCAGCCCGAGGATGAATAAGAGCGCTACGACGAAGTAGCTCGTGTTTATGAGAAGTTTGACGGTCATAGAAATCCTTCGCTGAGTAAAAAGCCTTGGACCGGGACTGAGGTTCGAGTGTTGAGTAAAACCTGCACTCAGTCTTCAGCACTCATTGCCCGGTCCTGCCTCTTACTTCTTTCCGGTTTTGAACATGGCGAGCATGCGCTCCGTAACCACGTAGCCGCCGGCTGCATTCGCCGCGCCGAGCAGAACAGCGATGAACCCGATGGCCTGTTCGAGCGGTGTCCGGGCCTCGCCGAGCGCAACCATGGCGCCAACCAATACGACGCCGTGTACGAAGTTCGAGCCTGACATAAGCGGCGTGTGCAGGATCACGGGCACGCGCGAAATCACTTCATAACCGGTGAACGCGGCAAGCATGAATATGTAGAGCGCTGCGAATCCTTCCATCAGACACCTCCTAAATCAAAACAGAAGCTATCACCACGGAGACACGGAGAAGGAAAAAATCAGCTGAGGCAACGACATACATTTAGGTTTGAATTTTTCGTTTTTCCACTCAAGAGCATGGTTTTCTCCGTGTCTCCGTGGTAGATTTTTTGTCTCATATCTCCAGAACTTTTTTCACACCTTCATTGCGGATCGTTCCTTCATGGGTAAAGACGCTCCCTGCAAGGATCTCATCGCCCCAGTCGAGGGCGAGCGTTCCCTCTTTGATGAAGGGAGAAATGAAGTTGAACAGGTTGCGGGCGTACATCTCGGAAGCGTGGATCGGCATACGGGAGGCAAGATTCGCCGTTCCTACGATGGAGACTCCTTCCTTCTCCACGGTCTCTCCCGGACGGGAACCCGCTACGTTGCCGCCGCTGTCAGCGGCCATGTCCACAATGACCGATCCTTTCTTCATGCGAACCACCATTTCTTCTGTGACGATGAGGGGGCTTTTTTTGCCAGGGATTGCCGCTGTAGTGATCAGGACGTCCGCCTGCGCTATCGCCTTGGCCAGTTTCTCCTGCTGGGTGGACCGCTCTTCCTGCGTCAATTCCCGCGCATAGCCTCCCGTGCCCACGGCAGCCACGCCGGTGTCCACGAACCTCGCGCCGAGAGATTCGATTTGTTCTTTCGTTTCAGGACGCACATCATAGGCTTCGACAATCGCACCGAGCCGGTGTGCGGTTGCGATGGCCTGCAGCCCCGCCACGCCCGCGCCGATCACCATGACCCGCGTCGGCCGGAGGGTCCCGGCTGCATAGGTTATCATGGGGAAGAATTTCGGAGAGATCACGCCGGCGATGAGCGCGCACTGGTAGCCGGCGACGGTGGCCTGGGAAGAGAGGGCGTCCATGCTCTGAGCGCGAGAGATGCGCGGGATCAGCTCTACGGCGAAACTCGTGATGCGCCGCTCGCAGAGGAGTTGCGCCCGTTCCTTGTCTTGGTAGGGGTGAAGGAAGCCAATGAGCACCGTGGCCTGCTGCATCAAGCGGATTTCCTCCAGACTCGGCGGCTGTACCTTTAAGATGATCTGGGATTGGGCGAATACTTCGACATTGGTCGGGGCAATGGTAACTGCACCGAAGTCGTTGTCCGGGAAAAAACTTCCGGCGCCGGCGCCGTGCTCAATGCAGAGCTCGGCGCCGAGAGCCTTGAATTTTTTTACTATGTCGGGAACCACGGCCACGCGCTTTTCACCGTGGCCGGTCTCCCTGAGCACGCCTATGACCAGAGGCATGACTTCCTCCACAAAAATTTAAATTTGTCGTTGAGTGGGATTTCCTGCACCCATCTGGAACTTATTGTTCTTTCCTTCTTAATTATATCATTGTTTCTTTATCCAGGAGCGGTTTGAGCAGCCGAACCTGAAGCGGTCCCATTTTGGGTCTGAATTATGTTAATATTTTTTTATGGAACAAACAATCATCCACTGGATAACGCTGCACGGCTATGGGGTCATCTTTATCGTGCTGGCACTCGGAATTTTCGGCCTGCCTGTCCCGAACGAGTTGATCCTTGCCTCTCTCGGCTACCTCATTTTTAAAGGCCGGTTGGACCCGCTGCCTACCGTTTTTTTTGCGCTCCTGGGCAGTACCTGCGGTATGATGCTCAGCTACGTGATCGGGAGGACCTTCGGCCTTTATGTGACTTACAAATTCGGTCGCTTTGTGCACGTCACCGCGGAGCAGATAAGCCGCATGCATGACTGGTTCGAGCACTCGGGCAGATGGGCGGTGCTGTTCGGTTATTTTCTTCCCGGCGTTCGACATCTGACGGCCTTTGTGGCCGGAACATCCAAAATGCCGTTTTGGGAATTCACGGCGTTCTCTTCTGCCGGGGGATTACTGTGGCTGTCGAGCTTTATCGTCGCGGGATATTTTCTGGAAGAGCGTTGGTCCCGGGAAACTGCAAGGATCCATCACGTGCTCGAGATCGGCTCGTTTGTTGCCCTTGCCGTCGTAGGAATCTATTTTCTTCAACAGAGGATAAAAAAGAACAAATTAGTATAGCATTTCTTCAAGTTTACGCGTGACGCAAGATTTGGAACCAACATGCTGCGCTTCGTATGAGTTTCGCAGCCTAACACGATTTACTGCTTTCCTCCTTGGGAAGGAGAAAAGATTCGTCCCGGCTATACTGCCGCTGATTTATTGATCACACAGGCCATCTTCATTCCACCTGTTGTGAAATGCGACACGCGAACATATCGATGGTTAAATTATTTTGGCGAGGTGTCCTATGGAACGGAGAAGACGAGACGACAGAAGAAAATCCCGCGGCCCCAATTATCAGGGGCCCGAACGGAGAAGGGGCGTTGAGAGAAGATCTGGAAAAGACCGGAGGAGATACAGAAAAGTTTTTTGAACCTGAAGCCAACTGCAATTATATATTCATAGTCCGCAACGATATTCTCTTCAGCAATACTACCTCCTCTTCCGCATAAACTAAATGATGCCTACGCCAAATCGTTACAGATGTTTCCTTCGAGCAAAAAAACTGCATGATAAACAAAATATTCATATCCCGGACACTCCCGTGCGGTTCGATGCATTGCCGCAAGAGAGTGCTCTGCGAAATAAGTCATCTCACTCCGGGGTATGCAACTTGTGACCGCAGTTCTCAGGAAATCGAGGACCCCTGTCCGAGCGATGATCAAAAGGAATTGCAAGTTTACTGCAGAATGTTGAAAAAATGTTACGAACCTGACGCGCAACCTTTACAACATAGAGGACAAGCACGTATTGTCGGCTACGGAAGTATCAATTTATTTAGAAAACGAACAAAAATTTAATCATAAAAGCATAAGCCACTTCGCCGAATGCTATAGCTGCTATAATAAAAAAAATGACATTAGTCTTAGCTTGAATGCTGTTCGCGATAAGCGCATTCAGCAGCTTTGGAATACTGGAAGAAGACGTGGTTCTGGTCTCGGCGGGAGTTGAAGGAAACATTTGCTGCGTAACACCGGATGACACGACCGGGCGACCGGGACGCTTCAAGACTGGATATTTGAGGGCAGCGAGCATGGAAAAGCCGGGTGAATTCGATGTTGTAAGGATCGTCCGTGGCGGAACAGCCAGGGAACGGCCGCAGGAATTTAATGTTAAGAAATATGTGCGGCTCCTGTACAAAAAACGATACCTCTTCGTCGCTGTCATGATGCTGGTAACCGGCATCATTGTGGCAGTCAGCTATCTGCTCCCGGATAAATATGTGGCGACGTCGATGGTCCTCGTCGAAAAGAGTTATGCCAATGATGTTATGAAAGACGTCGCAGTTTCGCCGTCGATCGACGACCGCGTACAGGCCGTGGAAACCATTATGCAGAGCAGACCGCAGGTCCTGAAGGTGCTCAAGGCGCTCGGATATGACCTGGGAAAGAATTCGGAAACCGAGGTTGCGCAGCTCGTAAGGTCATTCCAGCAGGCCACGACCATCACGAGCGACATGAACAGGTCGAGAAGAGACGTGGACATGTTCACGGTATCGCTGAAGCACAGGGATCCCGTCATCGCACGGGACTACGTGAATGAGCTGGTCCGGATATATATCGGCGAGAGCCTTTCATCCAAGCGAAACGAAACAGTCGGAGCGAAAAAATTTCTGATGGAACAGGTCGATATCCTCAAACTGAAAATCAGCGCTATTGACGCTGAAATCGCAAGCCTTCGCCAGAAGAGTGAAGTGGCAGGCCGCGTCGTGAAGCGGGCCAGGAAAGACCCGGCCGCGCTGCAGCTCGCTGCACTCCGAAAACGATTAAGCGATCTCCTTCTGCGGTATACGCCACAGCACCCCGAAGTCGTGAAAATGCGGGCTGAAATGGCCATTCTGGAACAACAGATCAACGGAAGGGCACAGACTGGAGGGGCTGCGCAAGACAGCGACGACGGGCTCCCGGAGACATCATCCGCAGCCGATGACGTTGCCCCGCCGGCGAGGGCCGCGCGTGTAGGCGGGACCGTTTCACGGGCCATGGCCGCCAGGGAGCAGAATTTAAAGGGGCTGGAGCGCGACCGCGACACGTACCAGAAAATGTACGAGGAGATGCTGGCCACGCTGGGGAAATCCGAGGTCTCCTCCCGTCTCGAGGTGCAGGATAAGGGAATGACCTTCAACGTCCTCGAACCTGCCGTTCTTCCCCTCCGGCCGGTCAGTCCGAACAGAGTGCTCATTATCGTGCTCGGGTTCTTTGCCGGTATCGGTGCAGCCATCGCCTCCGTAATCCTCATGGACAGCATGGACAAATCGGTAAAGTCCGTAGATGTGGTGAAGACGTTTGGTCTCCCCGTGCTTGCTGTTTTACCCTACACAAGGCTTCCCCGCGAAGCAGAACGGGCGCAGATCTTGAACCTGTTCCTTTTTACCGTTACCTTACTCTTTGTCGCAGGTATTGCTGTATTGTTGATGGTCGTATCGACCGGTTGAGGACCAATTCTATGAGCGAGAACGAAGTGACAGCGGGAATGGAAGAACGAGGGAGAAGGCCATCCTCACGCATTAACCCCTTCAGGGCCCTCAGGGATGCGGCCTTGTTCGCAGGCGGACCGTCGGCGGGGGGTATGCCGGCCGGGGACCAGAAGCGGAAAAAGGCAGTTACACCGGTGAGGATCACCAGCCCGTACATCATCAAGTTCACCGAAGAGGACGGACACTTGACCGAGGAGTACCGCAAACTGAAGTCTATGGTCGTGACGATGATGCAGATGAGTGCAAATAAGAATACCCTTTTGGTGGCCAGCTCCGAGAGCGGAGAAGGAAAGAGCCTTACTTCCGTCAACCTGGCGCTCGTTCTGGCCCAGGAATCCAACCGCACCGTTCTCCTCGTGGACGCGGATTTGAGAAGGCCGACACTGCATACCTATTTGGGGGTGAAGCCGGGCGTCGGACTTGCGGACTGCCTTGCAGACCGTGTCGATCTGGGTGCCGCCCTCATCAAGACGACCGTGCCGCGATTGAATTTTCTCGGTGCCGGAAAAAAGACCGATACGCCGGCCGAGCTGCTTTCTTCGGACAGGATGAAGGAAATCATGGAGGAAATCAAGAACAGATATCGCGACCGGTTCATCATTTTCGATACGCCTCCGACCCTCATCTTCTCCGATATCCGGGTACTCAGCCCGTATGCCGACGGCATCATCTTTGTCGTAAAGGAGGGGGTGGCCGTCAACAGTGTGCGCGACGCGCTGGGCATACTGAAAGGGAGCCCCCTCCTGGGAATCGTGTACAACGGCGCGAGTCCGGAGCAGCTGAATGGGCGGTATCACCGCTATTATAATTACTACACCCACGGGCCGTACGGCAAGCATGTCTGAGGCCGGACGGCGTTCGGACTTCTGTGCTTCGCGGCAGCAGCTTTGCTGTAACGGTTTCGGACCGTCCTGGTCCGCGTGGTGGTGCGTATCTCATCGTGACTGACGTCGGGCAAACGCTTCCTCGCCTGCAGGCCTGCGATAACCTGTAAGTGAGAGGGCGGAGCAGTGTGTATCGTGTTCAGCTTCCGCGAACCAACGGCGTCAGTTCACGTGGAATGATTGTCTCATCCGGAAAAGACCCACACTCGATTCCGCTTTTCCTGAAAACTTCAGGACAGTGAACCGAGGTTTTCTTAAGGATAATGACCGGCAAGCCGTGAGATCCCGACAACGGCAGGACCCGCAAAATGACACCTATGAACGGTAACGTAACTTCTCAACAGCACAATAATGCATTATACGATTGCGTCTTCACGTGCTATCGGGAGGAGTATTTTCGCGAACTGCTTCTTATTGAACGAAGGCTGAGCGAGCGGTCGGGCAGGTCGTTTCTGGTGATGACACTTGACTTTACCGGCATCGGCGACCTGCAGCTGCGGCATAAAGCCGTAGGGGCCGTCCTGCACGTTTTTGCCCAGCACACCCGGTCGACCGACATCAAAGGCTGGTATCGGAACGATGAAGTCCTGGGCGTCATCATAAAGGAGATGAACAGCGGCGAAAAGAAAACCCTGCAGGAGAAAATCCTCCGTTGTTTTCAGAGCGGCTTGCCGCAAGAATGGCTTGACGCCATAGGAATATCATTTCACCGGTTCCTCGAGGAAGGCGTGCGACAGCAAATGGACGGCCCATCGCAGTTCAGCTTCTATCCCGACGTCGCCAGACGGGAAGTGGCAAGGAGAAACGGCCATCGGATGAAAAGGATCATCGATATTATCGGGAGCATTGCGGCGCTCGTGATTTTCTCCCCCTTCTTCATACTGATCCCGATAGGGATCAAGCTGACTTCACGGGGGCCGGTATTGTTCCGGCAGGAAAGGGCCGGACAGTACGGGAAGAAATTCATGTTTCTGAAATTCAGGAGCATGTACGTTGATAATGACGAGGACGTGCACAGGGAGTTCGTCCAGAATTTCATTTCCCAGAAGCCGTCCGGCGACGCCATCAGCGGCAATTCCGGGAACAAGGTGTACAAAATGACCAAGGACAAAAGGATCACGCCCTTCGGGTACGTCCTCCGGAAGTCGAGCCTCGATGAACTCCCCCAGTTCTTCAACGTGCTCAAGGGAGAGATGTCATTGGTAGGGCCGAGACCTCCCATTTCCTATGAGCTCGATAAGTATGACAGCTGGCACTGGCGTCGCATCATGGAGGTAAAACCGGGGATTACGGGGCTTTGGCAGGTCAAGGGGAGGAGTTCCACCACCTTTGACGAGATGGTGCGTCTGGACCTCAAATATGCCACGAATTGGTCGTTGTGGCTGGACATCGAGATCCTGATAAAAACACCCAGGGCTGTTCTGAGCGGAAAAGGGGCATATTGATTTTCCGCAACGGGACGGGCAGTGAGAACAGAGTCGCCGGCCCAGCGGGATTATCCTCGGCGTTTTCACAACAACATGAATTTGACAACGGGAAGTGAGGCGGAGGTACCATGATCAAGGTTGGCGTCATAGGATACGGCTACTGGGGACCGAACATCGTAAGGAACTTCAGCAGCATTGACCGGACCACGGTCCTTTCCATCTGTGACTGCGGACAGGAGGCCTCGGACCGGGCGCGCGAGGCCTATCCGGACATTACCGTAACGCGGGACTGCAACGACATCCTCGCCTCGCCTGAGATCGATGCGGTTGCCGTGATCACGCCGGTATCGACCCACTTCGAACTGGCGAAACGGGCGCTCGAAAACGGGAAGCACGTGTTTGTGGAAAAGCCTTTTACTGCCACGTCGGCGCAGGCGGAAGAACTGATAATGCTCGCGGAGAAAAGGAATCTCACTATCATGGTGGACCATACGTTCATCTTCACCGGCGCAGTTAAAAAGATCAAACAACTGGTGGACGAGAACGCCCTCGGCGACCTTTACTACTACGATTCGGTCCGGGTGAACCTGGGGCTTTTCCAGCGCGACGTGAATGTGATCTGGGACCTTGCGCCCCATGACTTCGCAGTCATGGACTATGTTCTCGACGAAAGGCCCGCCGCAGTCGCAGCCTGCGGAAAAGCGCACGTGAACGGAATGGAGGACACGGCCTATGTCACGGTCCTGTTCAGCAATAATATGATCGCCCACTTCAACGTCAACTGGCTGTCGCCGGTCAAAGTGAGAACCACGCTCATCGGTGGCGAGAAAAAGATGTTGGTCTGGAACGACCTGGAGGCAGATGAAAAAATCAAGATATACGATAAGGGCGTGGATATCAAGAGCAAGGAAGATGACTACAAGATGCGCGTCAACTATCGCTCAGGAGACATGCATGCGCCGCGGATCGAACAGAGCGAGGCGCTCAAGTCAGAAACGGCGTATTTTCTGAAATGCATCAGGGAGAACACGACGCCGATCAACGATGGACGGTCCGGTCTGCGCGTGGTCAGGCTGCTCGCCGCCTGCAACGAATCAATCAAAAAACAGGGAAGAGAAATCGTTTTATGAAATATATCTCCATCGCAGACGACGTCCGGCTCGGGGAAAACGTCAAACTCGCCGATTTCATCAACTTGTACGGGTGCGTCATCGGCGACAACACGAGGATCGGCACCTTCGTTGAGGTGCAAAAAAACGCCAGCATTGGGAGGAACTGCAAGATACAGAGCCACACGTTCATCTGCGAAGGGGTGACCATCGAGGACGACGTTTTCGTCGGCCATGGCGTCACGTTCATCAATGACAAATACCCGCGTGCCACGAATGGGAATGGCGAGCCGAAGACCGAGGAAGACTGGACCCCGGTCCCCACGGTCGTAAAAAAGGGGGCCTCCGTCGGGTCCGGCTCGACGGTCCTCTGCAACGTCACGATCGGCGAGATGGCTATCATCGGCTCGGGAAGCGTGGTGACGAGAGACGTCCCTCCCGGCGCCATTGTCGCGGGAAATCCAGCCAGGATCATCAGGAGGATCGACCATGAATGACCGGATCCCTTTTATGGATTTGACAATGCAGCATGAGGGGTTGGAAACGGAGTTCGTCGCCGTCTTTCGCACTGCGCTCAAGTTCGGCCAGTTCATCGGCGGGCCGATGGTCGAGGCCTTCGAGAAGGACTTCGCGGCATTCTGCGGCACAAAGCACGCGATAGGGGTCGGCAGCGGAACGGACGCCCTGCGCTTCGCCCTGATTGCAGCGGGCGTGCAACGCGGCGACGTAGTACTGACCGTGCCGAATACCTTCATTGCCACGACGGAGGCGGTCTCCCAGGCGGGTGCGGACGTCGAATTCATCGACATCGGCGAGAGAACGTACAACATGGATACGGAGAAACTTTGTGCGTTCCTGGAAAAGGACTGCATCTTCGACTCTTTGACGGGCACGACCATCCAGCGACGGACCGGGAAAACGGTGCGGGCGATTATCCCCGTGCACCTCTTCGGCCAGACGGCGGACATGGACGGCATCAGGGAGCTGGCGGAACGGTACGGGCTCATCGTAATCGAAGACGCCTGCCAGGCCCATGGCGCCCGCTATTTTGCGAAACGCGAAAACCGGTGGGAAAAAGCGGGCGCCATGGGGCGGGCGGCCGCATTCAGCTTCTACCCCGGCAAAAACCTCGGGGCCCTGGGGGAAGCGGGCGCGGTCACGACTGATGACGATCAAATCGCCGGAACGGTGCGCATGCTCCGCGACCACGGCCAGAGCAGGAAATATTATCATGAAGTGGAAGGATACAACGGAAGGCTCGACGCAATCCAGGCAGGCATCCTGCAGATCAAACTTCAACGACTCGCGTCGTGGAACGAGGAGCGGCGGCGGATCGCGCAAGGCTATAACGAATTGCTCGCTTCAACCGACGGCGTCATTGTCCCGTTCGAACCGGAATGGTGCCGGGCCGTTTACCATCTGTACGTGATCCGGACAAGGCACCGGGACGCCCTGCAGGCGTTCCTTGCTGAACGGAACATAGCAACAGGCCTTCATTATCCCGTCCCGCTTCACCGGCAGAAGGCCTATGCGGCATCGAAATCCTTCAAGGGAGATCTTGGCGTTGCGGAACAGGTCGCGCGGGAAATCCTTTCCCTTCCGCTGTTCCCGGGAATGACGGAACAGCAGCAGAAACAGGTGGTGGAGGGAATCCGCGATTTTATGCATTCCCGCGCCGGGCAAGAGCCTGCTCGCAGCGAAACAGCTGCTTTTACCGCGCCGACGTAAGTGCGCTGCAAACACCGAAGACTTCCATCTGAGTGACTCAGAATACGCTGCATCCTTCCCCGTCGGACACAGCACTGCGCGGCCCCTTATCAAGTACATCATGAACAGCGACCTCGAGATCATAAATCCAATCGAGTATCCCGGGTGGGACGACCTGCTGCTCTCCCAGCCGGATTATTCCTTCTTTCATTCGTCCCAATGGGCGAGAGTGCTGCACGACTCCTACGGCTATCAACCTTGCTACTTTGCGGTCGTCGATCACAAAAAATTATCGGCCTGCGTTCCCGTCATGGAGGTCCGGAGCGCCCTCACGGGAACGCGGGGAGTGTCCCTGCCGTTCAGCGATTACTGCATTCCCCTCGTTCCAGCAGCGTTCTCCCTGGACGACCTGTTTTGCGGTCTCGTGCACTACGGCGCAGAGGCGGGCTGGCAAACGATTGAAATGCGCGGCGGAGAAAAACTTCCCCGGCACTGGCCCGGTCATTCCACCTACTACGGCCATACGCTCGATCTTCGTTTTCCGGAATGGGCACTTTTCTCAAACCTCAGGGACAGCACCCGGAGAAACATCCGGAAAGCAAAGCGGGAAGGCGTGACAGTCGTCGTGGGCACCGGTCCCGAGACGACGGAGGAATTCTACCGTCTGAACTGCATCACCAGGAAAGCGCATGGACTGCCGCCGCAGCCGCTGTATTTTTTTAAGAACATTCATAAGCATGTCATTGCAAAAGGTCACGGCCATATCGCGCTCGCCCGGTACAACGGCAACAGTATCGCGGGCGCCGTGTATTTCCACTTCGGCGAAAAAGTACTGTATAAATACGGGGCGTCGGACCGGCGGTACCTGCACCTGCGGCCGAACGATCTGGTCATGTGGGACGCTATCACCCGGTACCGCAGCCAGGGCTATGCCAGCCTCTGTTTCGGCAGGACCGAGCCGGAGAACGCGGGCTTGCGGGCCTTTAAAACCGGATGGGGCGCCACAGAGAGCGTCCTCCGGTACGCCCTGTATGATATGAAGCAGGAGCAGTTCCTGCTGGGAATTTCGGACGGAAGGACCGTGAGTGCGGCGGTAATGAGGAGAATGCCGGTGCCGTTATTGAAATTCATCGGCAGGGCATTGTACAGGCATGTGGGCTAGAAGAACATACTATCTGCTGAAACCGCTCATCCCCCGCCGCTTGCAGATCGAGCTGCGGAGAATGTGGGTCTGGAAGGGCCTGGCAGGCTGTGCCGACATTTGGCCTATCGACGTACGGTCCGCCTGTCCGCCCCATGACTGGTCAGGGTGGCCGGAAGGCAAACGGTTCGCCCTCGTCCTGACGCACGACGTCGAGAGGGCGGAGGGGCAGGAAAAATGCGGCAATCTGTCGGCGCTGGAAGAGCGGCTCGGTTTCCGGTCCTCCTACAACTTTGTGGCCGAGGAATACGCCGTCTCGCCGGAGCTGCGCCGGCGCCTGAGGGACCGGGGGTTCGAGGTGGGGCTCCATGGGCTCAGCCACGACGGTTCGCTGTACCGGTCGAGAAAGAAGTTTCTGGAGCAGGCGGCCCGCATCAATGTATACCTGAAGGACTGGCAGGCCGTCGGATTTCGTTCTCCCTCGATGCACCACAACCTCGAATGGATCCATGAGCTGCACATCGAATATGACGCTTCGACATTTGATACGGACCCCTTCGAGCCCCAGCCGGACGGCACAAAAACGATCTTTCCTTTCCAGGTCAGCCGGAACGGATCCGGACGGGGGTATGTAGAACTTCCCTATACGCTTCCCCAGGATTTTACGCTCTTCATCATTCTGCGTGAGCAGTCCATCGATATCTGGAAGAAAAAGATCGATTGGATCGCGCGGCACGGGGGCATGGCGCTCGTCAATACACACCCGGATTATATGAACTTCAAAGGCTCACGGCCCGGGATCGAGGAGTATCCGGCTCACCATTACGAAGAGATGCTCACCTATATCAAGACACGCTATGCCGGCCAGTACTGGCATCCGCTGCCGAAAGAGATGGCCCGGTTCTGGTCAGCACGGTCCCGGGCAAGAACATGAGCGAATCGATAACCGTCATCGACCCGGTCCGTGATGAGAGGTGGGACCCCTTTGTAGAACGTCATGCCTTCGGATGGCTCTGTCACCTCTCCGGCTGGAAGCGTGTTCTGGAGGGCAGCTTCAAGCACCTGCAAAGCCGCTATCTTGCCATCGTCCGGGACGGAGCGATCCGGGCCGCGCTGCCCCTCTACGAGGTCAGGAGCCGCCTCACCGGAAATCGCCTGGTCAGCATCCCTTTTGCCACGCTTGCCGATCCTCTCGTCGGAACAAACGACGAGATGTCCATGCTTCTGGACGCAGCCATCGATTTTTCGAAGCAGATCGGCATCGATGCCGTCGAGATCAGGACGCTGATGAGCGCGGCTCTCGTTCACGATGAACGGCTCGGGCTGGCCCGGCTTTTCAAACACCACTACCTTGGGCTGGACGGCCCGCTGGAAGGGATCAGCAAAAAGTTCCATCGTTCCTGCGTGCGCCAGCGGATCTCAAGGGCAATGGCCGGCAACATTGACGTCATTGAAGGGAAAACAGAAGCGGACCTGCGGGAGTTTTACCTGCTCTATCTTCAGTCCAGGAAAAGGCTCGGTCTTCCGCCCCAGCCCTACCATTTTATCCGGTCCCTCTGGGAAGTCTTTTCCCCGGATAAAAGGATCAGTCTCTCCCTGGCAATAAAAGACCGCCAAACTGTTGCAGGCCTGATGCTCTTCAAGTTCAGAGGACGGGTTTCCGCGGAATTCGCGGTGCATGATGAAAAGTTCCTGCAGGTCAGTCCCCTGCATGCCCTGTTCTGGGAGGCCATACGAAAAGCTCATGGGGAAGGGTACCGGACCTTCGATTTTGGAAGGACATCGCCGGACAACGTGACCCTCATGGAATTCAAGAACCGCTGGGGCACCTCGGTGATCGATCTTCCCCATTTCGCCTATCCGCGAAGGACCTGCGGAAGGGAAAGCGCGCCATTCGGATCTTTCGGTTATACGTGCATCAGGGAAATATGCAAAGCAGCGCCCCGACCGGTCCGTGTCGGCATCGGGAAGTTTCTTTACCAGCACCTGAGCTGAGGGCCAAGGCGGAAGGCAAAACACGGACGTCTCGCTTTTTCTCAAAACGGCAAGGTAACGCCGTGCGATTGATAACGAGTCCGGCACCGCCGGGAAAAATCCGCCCGCCCGAAACAGCGTGTACGCGGGCGATGAAAGGACCGTCGTGAGACATGAAAATTTACATTGAAAGCCATGGCTGTTCGAGGAGAAGGGCGGAAGTGGCCAAATTTCACGAATATTTCCGGCGAAACGGGTACACACTTGTCAAGGACCCGAAACGGGCAGATTATATACTTGTTTCCACTTGCGCATTCAAGAAGGAAGAGGAGGACTATTCATTAGAGCGCATCAGCGCCTTGCAAAGGTTCAATGCCAAGCTGCTTGTCTACGGCTGCCTGCCGGAAATCGCACCTGCCCGTTTCAAGGCATTGCCTCAGGTTAACTGGATTTCGCCGAAGAACATTGACGCTGTTGACGGCTATTTCGAGAACATCAGATACAAGATCTCGGAAATCAGCGACGTAAATACCATCCCCGCGGGGATAACCCATACGACCCTGCCGAACGCGTTCAATAAATTCGTCGAGGATTTCACGCTGTCGAAGGAATTTTTTTCACGATCGGTACGATACGCCAAAGGCAAACTCCTGACAAGGATGAAGTCCGAGAACACGTATTATCTCTTTGTCAGCAGGGGGTGTCTCGGCAAGTGCAGCTACTGCGCCATCAGGCACGCAGTCGGCACCTTGAAGAGCAAACCCCTGGGCGTCATCCTTGAAGAATTGAGCAAGGGGGAAAGCGCAGGATACCGGGACGTCGTTATTTTGGGAGACGATGTGGGCGCTTACGGTCTTGACAACGGATCGGATTTTCCCGGCCTTCTTTCCGCCCTTGTCGGACAAACGAACGGCGGGCCCGGTTTTCACATCGAAGAGATCCATCCCAAATGGATGATTCTCTATAAAGACCGGATGCTCGAACTGATCTCTTCCGGGAAAATCAAAAGCGTGCTGTGCCCCATTCAATCGGGCAATGACCGGGTCCTGGACCTGATGCGCCGCGAACATGATGCCGCGTCGATCGCGGAACTGTTCCAACAGGTACGATCGATGCAGCCCGGGCTCAAACTGACTACGCAGATCATAGCGGGCTTTCCCTCGGAGTCGGACGATGAGTTCGACGACACGCTGCAGTTCCTCGGCAAGGCCCGCGTTGACGCGGTAACGATCTTTGCCTACGACGAGAAAGAGAATGTCCCGGCAAACAGCATTACTCGGAAGGTCCCTGACGCCGTGATCCGGCACAGGGTGCAGGCGGCGCAGCACTATCTCCGGAACCAAAAAATCGAAACCTTCCTGAGCTGTCCGAAATAGACAGCAGACGTTCCTGGCCGGCCTATGGACGATCGACACAGAGCATTCGTAGCTGAACATTTTTCGGACCACGTGGATGACTGGAAGGTCATTTATAAGAAGGACCAGGACGCCATCGACCGCTGCTACAGCTCGGATATCATGAACAGGAAGACCGCGGTCCTCCGGTCGCTGGACGCATTCGCCAGGGGACGTTCTCTCCAAGTCCTGGATGCGGGCTGCGGCCCCGGAATTTTCATGGAAGAGGTCCTCGAACGCGGGCATTCCGTGGTCGCCATGGACCTCTCGGAAGACATGGTCAGGGAAGCGGGTATTGTCGCGAAGAAGTACGGCGCGGGGCGCGCAACATGCTTCCGGGGCGATGTCGGGCACATCCCCTGCACGGACAATTCATTCGATGTGGTGCTCTGCATCGGAGTCTTGTCGTATCTTCGGGAGGACCGGAGCGGCGTCGCCGAACTGAGCAGGGTGGCGAGGCCCGGAGGACTGGTCATACTGGCCCTGCCCAATTTGATGCGGCTGAACGCGTGGTTTGACCCCTATTATTATCTGCGACGGGGACCGCAGTACGTGTGCCGGAAGCTATGTGCCCCGAGCAAACACGATCCGTGGCAGGCGCATGCGGGGAAGTCAGGCCCCCGCGCCCTGGACGACATCCTGCGGAAGTATCGTCGCAACGAGCTGTCAGGACTGTTGCAAGAATACAACCTGATTGAAACGGGTTGCATGGGGGTCGGCTACGGTCCGCTGACCTTCTGGCGAAGACCTGTTTTCTCGACGGAGCGCTCCCTGCGAATCAGCCGGCGTATCGAAGAGATGGCTTCGCGAAGAGGCCTCTCCCTGATATGCGATTTTGCAAACCATTGGGTGCTCTGTTTGAAAAAGGGCGGCAACGCCGGGAATGGGGCGAACAGGCGGGACCCGCACGAGATGGCGTCATGAGGCGGGTCAGCGGCACTGCCTGTGCGTTGTTCATTGGGAGCCGGAATGATACCTGCGATCGTACTCTCAAGTCATAATATAGGGCTGGCCGTCATACGCGCCCTCGGTACGAAGGGAGTGCCGGTGATCGTCGTGTACTACGACGGCAAGGATATGGGGTACGTTTCAAAATACGTCACGGAACGCGTGCAGGTCCCCCACCCGGGGCGGAACGAAGAACAATTCATCGATGCGTTGATAAACCATGCCGACCGGTTCGGACACGGCCTCCTCATTCCCGCCGATGATGCAACGCTTCTGGCCGTCTCGAGAAACAAGCAGGCCCTCGATGCGCATTACATCGTCGGCGCGGTCGAATACGGAATTGCCGAGAAATTTCTTGTCAAGAAACATACCTATGCCCTTGCAGACCGGATCGGCGTCCCCGCGCCGAAGACGCTGGTTCCCCGATCTTTGGACGACCTCGAAAAGTTCGGCGCAGAGATCGGATATCCTTGCATACTCAAGCCGTGCCAGAGCCATCTCTATTCCGAACGGTTCGGAAGAAAAATGGTGAAAGTCGACGATTACGGTCGCCTATGCGCGGCATTCCGACAGGCAGAGGAAGCAGGACTTGAAGTGATGGTGCAGGAGTTCATCCCCGGCGACGATACACAGGGGGTCAATTACAACTCATACTTCTGGAACGGGAAACCGCTTGCCGAATTTACGGCAGAGAAGGTAAGGCTGTCGCCGCCGGGGTTTGGCATCCCGCGGGTGGTCGTCAGCAAGGACGTTCCGGAGGTGCTCGAGGACGGACGGAAGATCCTGGATGCGATGGGTTTCCGCGGCTATTCCTGCATGGAATTCAAACGCGACGTCCGTGATGGACAATTTAAACTGATGGAGGTCAACGGCCGGCACAACAGGTCCGCCCTTCTTGCGGTGCGCTGCGGAATCAATTTCCCCTGGATGGAATATGCCCATCGGACCGGCAATGATTTCTGCGCGACACCCGCTGCACGGCCGGGCATTTACTGGATCGATGAATTCAAGGATGTCGTAAACACGATCCAGTATGCACGGGAGGAACGGTATTCGCTGGCCGCATATGTGCGGCCTTATCTGAAACCCCACATATTTGCGACATTCGATGCGAAAGACCCCCTGCCTTTTTTTAAACGCTGTAGTACGCTGCTCCAAATGGTTTTGAAGAAGATTGGTTCGTTTTTCGGCACTGACCGTGAAAAATCGGAAAATGTGGGATGACATGATGACGAACGATTTCAACGCACAAAGAGGACGTATAATTTCCGACGCGAAAGCGGCAGCTCCGTTCTTTTGCACAGGCAGTTTGGGGGGCGTGCAATGAGAGCTTGCATGGTGGCATATTCATTCTACGAGTTTGATAACCGCGTGATGCGCTATGCAGAAGCGTTGGTCGCCCGGGGCGATCAGGTCGACGTTCTGTCCCTCAGGATGAATCATGATGCTCCGGTCGATACTATCAACGGCGTGCGGGTCCAGCGCATCCAGGGGCGTGAACACGACGAACGGGGGAAACTCTCCTATCTCAGCAGGATGTGCCGGTTTTTCGCCCGGTCGTCGTGGCTGCTGGCAAAAGAGCACAACCGGCAGCCCTACGACCTGATCCACGTCCATTCCGTACCGGACTTCGAGGTCTTTGCCGCGCTCCTTCCCAAACTGCAGGGCGCCAAAGTGATTCTCGACATTCATGATATCGTTCCCGAGTTTTATGCCAGCAAGTTCGGGGTCAGTCAGGATGCCCTGTCTTATAAAATCCTCAAATTGATCGAGCGGTGGTCTGCGGCCTTTTCGGACCATGTGATCATCGCCAACCACCTTTGGGAAAAGCTGCTGACTGAACGCGCCGTTCAGCCGGCAAAGTGTTCCACTTACTTAAATTATCCCGACAGCAGGATGTTCAATACGTCCCTGCGCACCAGAAATAACGACGGTCGCACCGTCATGATCTATCCCGGTTCGCTCAACTGGCATCAGGGCGTGGATATCGCTGTAAAGGCCTTCGACCTCATCAAAGACCATGTACCCCAGGCCGAGTTCCATATATACGGCGGCGGCGGCATGAAAAAACAGCTGTGCCGGCTCGTTGAAGAACGGTCGCTGCAGGACAGGGTAAAACTCATGGAGAGCAGGCCTATCAAGGAGATAGCCGGAATCATGGCGAATGCCGACATTGGTATTGTCCCCAAGCGGGACGATTCTTTCGGCGGCGAGGCCTTCAGTACCAAAATCTTCGAATTTATGTCCCTCGGCGTTCCCGTCATTGCCGCGAATACCAGGATCGATCGTTATTATTTCAATGACTCTATCGTTAGATTCTTCGAGGCAGGAGACGAGCAGAGCCTCGCTTCCGCTATGGTCGCCCTGGTCCGGAACAACGGCCTGCGGAAAGACCTGGCCGCGAACGCGCTGACCTATGTGGCCGGGCAGAGCTGGGACATCAAACGGCAGGACTATCTGGACCTGGTCGACCGGCTCGTCAAAGGAAATTCTCATGGTCCGTCTTGACCGGCTCCTCACTCTTGCGCTCTTCCGACCTCTTGCGGCCTTGACCGGCGCCAGGGGGACCCGCATCCCGATCCTGATGTATCACAGCATATCCCGAGAGGAAGAGCAGGGGACCCATCCGTATTACCGGGTTGTAACTACCCCCGAGGTCTTCAGTCAACACATGACCCTGCTTGCCGATCACGGATACCAGGTCGTCGGGCTTGATACAGCAAGGATGCTTCTTCGTCAGAACAACAACGCTCGTCAAAATATGCCGGCCAAACCCGTTGTCATCACCTTTGACGACGGTTTTGATAATTTTTACACGAACGCCTTCCCCATCCTGGCCCGCAATGGTTTTACGGCCACGGTCTTTCTGCCCACCGCTTTTATCGATTCCGGGTGCAGGAAGACAGGAGGCAGGTCATTTCTCTCATGGTCACAGGTGAAGGAGCTTGCAAACTGCGGCATGACCTTCGGCTCACACACCATGTCGCACGGATACCTTCTGGGAAAGACGCGGACCGACGTGGAGGAGGAACTGTGGCAGTCAAAGGAAACAATCGAGGAGAAGACCGGGAAAGCGGTGCGGTTTTTCTCTTACCCCTTTGCGTTCCCTGAACACGATAAGCGGTTCGTTGCCTTTCTCCGGAAAGCCCTGCAAACCTGCGGCTACTCGTGCGCGGTCACCACAAGGATCGGCACGGCCGCGCAGGGGGACGATCTGTTCACGCTCAGGCGGATACCGGTAAACGCAGCGGACGATCCGGCATTGCTGGAGGCGAAGATCATCGGCGGCTACGACTGGATGCATAATGCGCAGTACGCGGCCAAGAAAGTGCGGGCCATGCTGGGGCTCGGCAGAAGAAAGAGACCGGCGAGTTGGCTTTCTCAACCTTGATCGTTCGAGGGAATTCAAATGACCAACTGAGAAGGTCAATTCATTTGAGACGGGAAGTATGATGCAATGGAATATTTAATACCTGATATATCTGTGATCGTTGTGAATTGGAATGCAAAAAAATATCTTGAGCAGTGCATTCAATCCATTCTTAATTGCTCCGAGTCATCTGATATTGAAATAATAGTTGTTGATAATGCTTCCTCAGACGGATCGCCCGAATTTATAAGGGAGAATTTCCCCGATGTAAAGCTTATCTGCAATACAGAAAATTTGGGTTTTGCCCGGGCAAATAATATAGGGTTTAACCACAGCCGAGGCAAATATCTCTTTCTAATTAACTCGGATGTAGTAGCTTATCCAAATTGCTTCAAAACTATGGTTGATTACATGGATCGACATCCGGAAATAGGCCTCCTTGGACCCCGGATCCTCGGAACTGATAATAACGTTCAGAGATCCTGTATGGGATATCCATCTCTTTGGAATACTTTTTGTCGGGCAATCGTTTTAGATAATATCTTCCCGCATTCGGAACTATTCAGCGGTTTCATGATGAAGTACTGGGCGCATGACTCGATAAAGGCGGTCGATGTAATAAATGGATGCTTCTGGGCAGTAAGACGCAAGGCCATTGAAGAAGTCGGCTTGTTGGATGAGGACTTCTTTATGTATGGTGAAGATATGGATTGGTGCAAAAGATTCAATAATGCAGGCTGGAACGTCGTGTATTTTCCTCTGGCGGAAGCCTTGCATTATGGAGGCGCAAGCTCATCCAGGTCCCCTATCCGTTATTATGTTGAAATGCACAAAGCGAATTTAAAGTTTTGGAGAAAACATTATGGAAATTTTTCTCGGAGCGTTTATTGGTGCCTTATTTTATTGCATCAATCGCTGAGAGCGCTTGGCTATTCTATCTATTTCCTGTTTGTGCCGCAGAAGCGGGATATTAGTTCCTACAAAATTAAAAGGGGCATCGCCGTCATATTAGCCCTGATAGCTAGGCAAAGTTAGACGTATACAGCCGCCGAAAGGATATGAAACCCTTGCCAAATACAAACTATGTATTGATAACTCCTGCACGAAATGAAGAACAATGCATAGAGAAAACTATTAAGTCAGTCATTTCTCAGACGGTTCTGCCGCAAAGGTGGATAATTGTAAGCGATGGTTCTACTGATAAGACTGATAATATTGTGGAACGATATTTGAACGATCATCCTTTCATTGTTCTTCTCAGGAGAGAAGGCGATGTGTTAAGAAACTTTAGCTCGCAGGTGTTCGCCTTTAATACGGGATATGAAAAATTGAACGGTCTTAACTATGATTATATCGGCAACTTGGATGCGGATGTCTCTTTCCAGCCGGATTATTATGAGTCTGTTCTGAAAAGATTTGATGCTAATCCTCGCTTAGGGCTGGCCGGAGGGTACATATACGAAGAGCAGAAAGGTCAATTCAAATCACGGCCGGGTAACAGAACATATTCTGTTGCGCATGCCATACAGTTATTCAGGAGAGACTGTTTTGAGAATGTAGGCGGATATGTTCCTTTTAAATATGGTGGTTCGGATTGGCATGCTCAGGTCATGGCAATATTGAAGAACTGGGAGGTCCAAGCATTTACAGATCTACCGGTCTATCATCACAAACCGACACTGACTGCGGAGGGGAAGCTCAAGGGTGGTTTCAGACAAGGGAGAATGGATTACTCTCTTGGAAGTAGTCCCTTTTTTGAAATATTGAAATGTCTTTCAAGGATTAGCGTGAAGCCCTATGGTTTTTATTCTGCCTATAGGTTCGCTGGTTTTTTGCGCGGTTATGTTGAGCGCGAAGAAAGGCCGATCTCTCGGGATTTTATGAAGTGTCTACGCGAAAGGCAATCTGAAAAGATCGTCAGCGCGTTGTCGAATCCATTTAAGAGATCATAACTACATAGCATGGGGCATGATGTAAGTACCATAACAGCAGGAGGCATTGTTTTCACGATCTGCCTTGGTGTGTTCTTGCTGGTGTTGCCGAGACGATACGCGTTGGCGCCGCTATTTATAAGCGGTTGCTATATGACCCTTGGCCAGGTGCTCTTAATAGGACCGTTTCATTTTACTATATTCAGAATCCTGATATTAGTAGGCCTCATGAGAGTGGTTTTCAGAAAAGAAATTTTAGGTATTAAGTTGAACACTATTGATAAGATACTGGTAATTTGGGTTGTAATCAGTTCCGCATTTTACATCATGCTTAGAGGGGGATCTTCCGAGTCTATTATCTATCGTCTCGGTGCAACATACAATATTATTGGGCTTTATTTTTTGATTAGGGCACTAATATGGGACTTTGAAGATATTGTCCAGGCTGTCAGGATGCTTAGCATCATTATTATACCTCTTGCCTTATTATTTGTCTTGGAATGGACAACAGGTAGAAATCTATTCTCTATTTTTGGCGGCGTATCCGAATTCACTGCTATTCGCGATGGTAGGCTTCGTTGTCAAGGACCATTCCAGCATCCGATTATGTCGGGAACTTTCGGAGCTACGGCAATGCCGATTCTTGCTGGGCTATGGGCGTATAATCCGAAATACCGCGGTTGGGCAGCTGGTGCCGTCGTTGCTGCCACAATCATTGTCATCACGTCAACGTCGAGCGGGCCACTTCTCGCATACCTCATGACATTGATAGGATTTGCCAGCTGGGTCTTTAGAGAGAATATGAGATCGATCCGCTGGGGGATCGTGTTGTCTTTGCTTGCCCTGCACATTGTCATGAAGGCGCCAGTGTGGTATTTGATTGCCCGTGTAGGTGAGTTGATAGGAGGTGGAGGGTGGCACCGCTCTGCCCTTATCAATGCAGCCATCCAGCATTTCAACGAGTGGTGGCTCATCGGGACGACCTACACCGCTAACTGGATGCCGACAGGCCTTGCAATTGATCCTAATAATACCGATATTACAAACCAATATATAGGTGAAGGGGTCAACGGGGGACTTCTTTCTCTCTGTTTATTCATTTGGTTAATTGTCAAGTGCTTTAAGGCTATCGGTGATACGATCCATAATGAAGTAGCGTTTTCACGCCCCGAACAAATCATGGTCTGGTCCATAGGATGTGCGTTATTTGGTCACGTCGTATCTTTTTTGTCAGCATCCTACTTCGACCAAATTATTATCTTCTGGTACTTAATCATAGCTATGAGCGCAACGCTTCTTGAACTGAATGCTTCTGTTTGGACAATTCTTGTGGCCAAAGAGGCTGGTTCTCTAATCGCAGCAGAGTCTTCGGACGCTTGAAGAAAAAAACGTGGGCATCGACGAAAAAAAGATCAGAGTACTATACAGCTTCCCGCATAAGATCGGCGCTGACAGGATCTGCTACACAGCATGGCAGCAGGTGAATGGACTTGCTGCCGCCGGCGCAGACGTCCTGGTTTTTCCCGGAGTACTTCACAAATCATTTCCAGCGCAAGTAAAAGTACGACCGACTCTTGCCTGGAGGAAGGCGCGTATCTCATACAAACTGTTGGGCACGATGCGGGCGTGTGCTTTGCACGACTATATCGTGTCGCGCAGACTTGAAAAACTCGTTGGACAAATCGATATTATTCATACCTGGCCTCTAGGAGCGCAGAAAACGCTGGAGACAGCGAGAAGGCTAGGAATTCCAACGGTTTTGGAAAGACCGAATTCGCATACACGGTTTGGCTATGATGTAGTACAAAAAGAATGCAAAAAATTGGGAGTGATTCTTCCGCCACGCGATAATCATACTTACAACGCGGAGATCCTACGCAAAGAAGAAGAGGAGTATCGTCTCGCTTATCGGCTCCTCTGCCCATCTGATTTTGTTGTACAAACATTTCTGGAGCAGGGCTATAGCAGAGAAAAGTTGGCGCGACATCAATACGGATATGATGGAAAAAGGTTTTATCCCGACAGTAAGCCACGAGACTGTAAACATGGACTGACAATGTTGTTTGTTGGCGTCTGCGCCGTGGTAAAGGGTCTACACTATGCTCTCGATGCTTGGTTGCAATCGTCAGCCCATCGGGATGGCACTTTTCTGATTGCTGGAGAGTTTGCTCCTGGATATGCTGAAAAACTTTCTCCCATGCTGGCCGATCCGAGCGTACGCGTACTAGGGCATCGAAACGACATACCGGAATTGATGCGTATCAGTGACATCTTAGTTCTCCCGAGTATAACGGAAGGGTTTGGTCTTGTCTGTGCCGAAGCTTTAGGCAGTGGATGTGTACCGCTCGTTTCCGATGCGTGTACAGACATTTGCAAACACATGGGAAATGCGTTGGTACACCATGTTGGCGATGTCATTACCCTCACTCAGCATATTACATTGCTCTACCAGAACAGAGACCTTTTAGAGAGGTTGCGCAGATCGGGATTGCGTACCGCACCCAGCGTAACGTGGAACGCAGCAGGCGTACAGCTGCTTCAAACATACCGTGAGATCATAGCAACACCATGGAACACATAGCGTGTTCCGTGGAGTCAAGTGCGGTCGGACATTTGAATCTAGAATTGAGCTATGAAAGTAAGTGTAATAATACCTACATATAATCGTGCTGACTATATCGTGAGAGCCATTAACAGTGTTCTCGCGCAGACTTATAGAAATTATGAAATCATCGTTGTTGATGATGGGTCCACGGATGAAACCAGAGCATTGCTAGAACCATATGCGAATTATGTAAACTATGTTTATCAGGATAACGCAGGCCCAGCAGCAGCGAGAAATAAAGGTATTAGTCTGGCAAAAGGAGAATGGTTGGCCTTTCTTGATTCCGACGATACCTGGTTGCCCAATAAATTAGAAGTTCAGCTTTTACAATGTATCAATCTAGGTGCCGACTTATGCTTTCATGATCTTTCTATTTCCAATTCTAACGGCGAAAATATCGTTTCATGGAACGAATATATCCACAAGCGACCTAGAGGCGTCCCGGCTTTAAAAACAGCGATTGTGCAGGATGTCTATCAAAGGATGATGACCACCGGTTATCTGTTCTTAACAACAACATTCATGATAAAACGATCGGTTCTTTTTGATGAGCGCTTCTTTAATAAAGACTTTAGAACATCGGAAGATTTAGAACTTTATTTCAGGCTTGCCGTGAGATATCGCGTGGCCTTCGTTTCAGAGCCGCTGGCTATCTATAGTCCAGGAAACCATGGAACTACCAACTTTGAAAAAATTTATATAGATAGAATAAATGCAATAAGAATTTCTTTATCAGATAGACTTCAGTTAAAGGATATTACTTTAGCTCAATGGGCTAAAAAAGGATTGTTGCAAGAGGTGCGTAGTCTCGCGGGATCATATAGAAGTTCTGGATTTTATTATAAGACCCTTCGGATATATTTAAGGTATTTTTTAATGAAAATATCTCCTTTAAATAAGCTTGATACTTTAACAAAAGGAATGACAAAGTAATTTGCACAAGTTGAAACCAGGGAATAGGAATTTTCTGAGATTACCTACGATATGTCTGAGGTGGAAAAGTTTATAATTTAAGCCTTAATAGATGACAAAAAATGAATTGCAGTACTCATAAATGAAAAAAGACACGAAAGAAAATAAGTCCTACAGACACATTCTAAAATCTACATCTATCATGGGAGGATCGTCTTTAATTAACATTTTCTTGAGGATTGTGCGCACCAAGATCCTTGCAGTCCTTCTTGGTCCTTCAGGCGTAGGGTTAATCGGAATTTACGACTCCATTACGACTGGTATAAGCAATGTGGTTGGAATGGGAATTGGGAGCAGTGGAGTGCAGCAAATTGCAGCAGCTAATGGCACAGGTGATGAAAATAAAATATCACGTACTATCATTAGCTTGCGCCGAATGGCCCTAATATCAGGCATTGCTGGTGCGTGCCTATTATTTTTTTTGAGTGGTCCTCTTAGCCGATTGACCTTCGGCAATTATGGCCATCGACATGCTTTGGAAATTCTTTCATTGACGATTTTCTTTATTGCCGTTTCCAGCGGGCAAACAGCACTTATTCAAGGGATGAGGAAAATCAGAGATCTTGCGATCTTGAGTGTTCTGGGGACTTTGTTAGGGACCTTATTAAGCATTCCAATAATATACGCTATTGGCGAATCGGGCATTGTTGTATTTCTAGTCATCGCGTCCGCAATGAGTATTCTGACCTCGTGGTGGTACAGCAGAAAAATAAAGGTGTCCAAAGTAAGAATAAATTTGGCCGACACGATTTCTGTTGCGAAACCCCTTTTACGACTAGGTTTAGCGTTCATGGCTGCGTCGCTTTTAGTAGCTGGAACTTCATATTTGCTGCGCGTACTCGTAGTGAAATCTTTCGATTTGAGTGCCGTGGGAGCATATCAAGCCGCCACAACTCTTTCGTCTGTTTACGTCGGCATTATACTTACATCGATGGCTACCGACTTCTATCCACGTCTGACTGCTGTTGCTCACGATAAGAATGAATGTAAATCTTTAATCAACAAACAAATCGAAATAGGCTTCCTGCTCGCAGTGCCCGGTATTCTTGCAACAATAACATTCTCACCCTACATAATCAAAATCTTGTATTCTTCCAAATTTTCACCTGCCGTAGACATATTGAGGTGGCAATCGTTGGGAGTGCTATTGCAGGTGATTACATGGCCGATGGGTTTTATGCTCCGCGCGATAGGAAATGGGAAATTATTTTTTTGGACAGAATTATTCGATAACTCCATTTACTTAGGACTTTCATGGATCGGCATAATGTATTGCGGGTTGCCTGGAACGGGCATGGCATTACTTGGAAAGAATTTATTATATGGGTTGTTGATGTATCGCATTATCACTACGAAATACAGTTATTCGATTTCGCCGGAAAATAAGCGTCATTTAAAAATTATGTTGCCGGCAACGGCATTTGTATTTATTAATCCCTATTTGTTTACTGATAATGTCGCGCTGCTTATTAGCGCGGGCATTACAATTGCCATTGGCTTATTTTCACTTAATAAAGTTGTCGATTTAGCTGATGGTTCAGAAATGATGCCAGTTTTTTTAGTAAGAATAAAAGCAAGGTTTGGCTTTTAGGAGAAGGCATAACACTGAACCACTGGAATGCCGATAAAGCTCGAGCCCAAAGATCGATTACAATGGTGCTATTGTGGAGTGGGATATAATGATCGTTGAGGAAAATTTTACCTTTGTTGCAGCAGTAAATGAGATGGATGTGCTTCAAAAAAATCTCTGTTTATCACCTTGTATTAACGACACATCCGAAAATCAATTTATCGTCAAGCGTAATTATGGCGCTGCATCCTTGGCTTATAATGAAGCTCTCGACGAATCAAAAAACGACATAGTTATTTTCGTTCACCAAGATGTTTATTTGCCGGAATCATGGCTAACGAGTTTAAGAATGTCTCTTTCATATCTCGAAGAAAATAAGATTAAGTGGGGCGTTTTGGGTTGTTATGGGGTAGGGAGTAACGCTGGAAAATGGGTAGGGCTGGGACGAGTTTATACAAATGGCTGGGGATATGTTGGTCGAACAATTGATAGGCCTGTCCCTGTCCAGACGTTGGACGAGATTTTGTTAGTAGTACGAAAATCATCAGGACTGCAATTTGATCCATCTCTGCCACACTTCCACCTATATGGCACAGATATCTGCATGTCTGCGAGCGAAAAGGGGATGCTATCTTTCGCGATCCCTGCTTTCTGCATTCACAATACTAATCAATTATTGTATTTGCCAAAAGAATTTTATGAATGCTATCGACACGTTAAGCAACGGTGGAAAAAAAACCTGCCCATATATACTTCCTGCATCACAATATCACGTTTCGATGGCGAGCTTCACTTAAGACAACTACATGAAATTTATAAAAGGCTTCTTCGCAAAGAAACAGTGCCTATGCGCAGAGCTGAGGATCCAGGTGCTATAAAGCATTTGCTAAAGACCGATTAGTCGTTATGGTTCGATAGTGTTGTGCGACAAGACATCTATATAGTTCGCATGGGCCGTAAGTTTTAAAAATATAAGAAGTTCTGGTGCGCATGTCAAAAAACTCGTAGTGAGCCAGGGCTCATTGGTTTTGCGACAGAACCTGTTCCCGTTACCGACACGGGGAACTCATACGCTCCGATATCCCAAGCAGAGCCTTGGGGTCTTGCTACGCCGGATTTATCCGAGGTGAAATAAGCGCTAAGACTTGTTCCGTGATCTTTGGCCGCTGTATCGCTTGAGGATAAATGTAAATCGCTACTTAGCGACCCTGCTGAATAATTGGAAAATGATGGTGCGCCGGTCAGCGCACCGGCAGATTGCGTCCAGGGACTTAAGCTACTACACCTTGTTGCTGTCGTTCCACCAGAACCCGCGTTTATCAGATTATAACTGAAAGTAATTGCATTGCATTGGGTCGGTGTTGCTGAGCCTTCAATACTGATAAGTGGCTGACCTGATCTATTGCCTGAATTGTAAAAAATGTTATTTACAATTTGCATGTCAGTAATCGTTGCTGAAGCATTATTAATATTAATTGTAAGCGGCGCGTAGCCGCCACCACCCGAATCAATAAAGTCATTATTGAAGATATAGATACGTTGCAAAGTTTGAATATTTGAATCCAATCCAATTGCGATTGTGTCCCAACCGGAATTGATAAACACATTATTGTAAAGCCAGAAGTCTGTTGTGTTGTTGTCTGTTCCGTCTGTTGTAAAAACAGAGTTAAGCGCACCTAAAAAAGCATTGTTATAAATCCTGTTTTTCGTCCAGTTCATTTGAACAAAGTCGGAGTGTTGCCCACCTATTGTCGTTCCTGCTACTGCCTGGAATGTATTGTTGTAAATATCTACCGAATCCGTGCCTCGTATTGCATCGGGGCCAATCCCTGAACCAGCAGGAGCCATCACGACAAGGGTACTGTCATGTATTTTATTAGCCCCCAAGTTTCCGGTGGAGCCAGCGCATACTATAAGGTGATCTTCTACGATGTCATGAATATAGACGTTTGCAACTTCAAAGTTTGTTGCATACGTTAGTTGGATTGCATTTGCGCCATTGTCTATTTCCAAATATTTAAAAATGAGATGATCGCTTCCATAACCAGAGACAATATCAACCCCGGTCTGAGTCTTAGTTATGCCGGTTATCCGCATGTTTCTGCTTGTACCGCTACTTCCGTCAACGGTAATATAGCTTCGGCTCCCAAGATTAAGCATGGTAGTTGTTCCATTGCCCCCGTTAAATATTACTTGTCCACTATGACCGGATGGAGACGGAGAATTTACGCCTGTGGAAATGGTTATAGGATTCCCCACCGAACCTGAAATGCTAGGGGCAAGCTGCGTTGTGTAGGTCATGGATGTTGATCCGCCATCAAGGTATACGGTATCGCCAGCTTGAACACCGCCAGCCCCCCATACTATCGACGATATTGACCACGCATTCGTCCACGAAGATCCGTTGTTGCTGCCTTGAGCAACATTACTCACATACCAGTTTGCAGCATGGGCTGAGGCTGCCCAAAGAATTATTGTCACAGTAAAAAGGAATCTTTTCATAACTACCCCCAAATAATATTCTAAAAATTGATGCGAAAAAAAACGATTTTTCAGGTGGAAATCTTAAATATTCATGCCGATATATTTGTCATAAGCTACTAAGCTCTTACATTGTTATATGTCTAACATAAATAGTTGCTTACTGTATGTGATTCATCTCACAAGCATTGTATATCTAAATCATTGACATCATTTTACGACGATCAATTTACTAATGATAACCTATTTGAATAGGCAAATTCTATCATATTTGACGGTTATTATATATCCGATTAGGTGTAGATAATCCCAAAACTAAAGTAACAGAAATTATGAGTTTCGACTTCCTTCAAAACAGAAGAGGGGTCTAAATCATAATTATATGCAATCCTGCTTAAAGTAGAGAACTCCTTAAGCATCATTACTTGTTCTAAAAAAAACAAAAAAACACTTTCGGCGACACCTACTCTTGCATACATCGGAAAAAATATTCTATATTATTCAGTATTCATTTATTCTACTTGCGGTCGCCGTACTATTAATACGAGTCAACTATTCCGTAAAAAAGAAACACCCCAGCAAGTTTCTGAACTTCTCACTGGTCTTTACCGCGCTGGGGCTGCTCATTCTCCTGGACCTGCATATTATAGAGCCGAACTGGATCAAGGTCGAGCGGGTAGTGATCAATGACCCGGCGCTTGCTCAGGTCCTGGCGGGAACGAAGGTAGTCCAGATCTCCGATATCCATCTCAAGGGGATCGGTTTCAGGGAAAAGCAGCTTATCGAGAAGATCAATGAGCTTAAGCCGGATATTTTGTTCATCACCGGCGATTTCTTTAGCAGCGAGCAAGACACGGAGGCGGCTCGCCAATTGAAGGCGATATCTGATCTTATAAAAAGTTTTAAAGTATCAGTAGGCATTTTTGGCGTCCTGGGGAACTATGATGGTTATTTAGTTCGCTATCCGGAACGATTGAAGGAATTAAGGACAGCGGGAATCGATATCCTTCAGAATGAAAGCCGGAAGGTCCTTCTCCCGAACAACAAAGCATTCTGGCTGGCAGGTTCTTTTTATGATTTTTACTACGATAATGCGATGTCGTTTACAAAGGCCATCGAGGCGGTCCCGCGCAATGCCCCGGTTATCCTGCTCAACCATTATCCCGATGTTTTCGAAAAAGCCGTTCATGCGGGAATCAACCTTGTCCTCGCGGGGCATACTCATGGCGGACAAATAGGGATCCCCTTCCTTATCCGTATCTCAAATTATGCCAACAAGTCGAGTTTCATGAGTGGTCTCTTCGTTTCGGGAAAGACAACGATGTACGTCAACCGCGGCATCGGCACGACAAATTTCCCGGTCCGCTTCCTCTGCAGGCCCGAAATCACGGTCTTTGAATTTTCCGGCGGACCTGCCTTGTGAAATGGAGCGGCACAAATAATCTGCAGAACTTTATTTTGCAATTTTTCATTGTTTCGTTGATTCGGTGAAGTATGGAAAAAATAAAAAAAATAGAGTGGAACCTCGGCGGGAACAGGCTGTTCCTGGCTTTCAATGTCGTGTTCCTGTTTGCGTTCTTCGGCCCGCTGCGGGACCTTGCACTGACTTCCTTTAGCAGCGATACCTTTTCGTATATTCCCTTCATTCCGTTCATCAGCTGCTACCTCTTCTTCCCAAACAGGCGGACCATCTTCTCGAATACGAGGACTTTCTCTTCAGCCGGGCTCATTCCCATCATCATCGGCATTGGGATTCTGTTCCACATCTGCGAATTCATAACGTTGCTCGATGATAGCGACTATATCTCGCCGATAACGTTGTCGATGGTCATGATCTGGATTGGAGGCTTCGCGCTCTGTTACGGGACCCGGTCGCTAAGGGCTGCGGCCTTTCCTCTGTCGCTTCTTTTTTTCATGGTCCCGATACCGGGCGTTGCGCTGGACAGGATCATCACGTTTCTCCAAAACGGATCTACTCTTGCTGCCTACGGATTTTTTAAAGCGGCAGGTGTCCCGCTGACAAGGGACGGATTCATATTTCATCTTCCGACAATCAACATCGAAGTTGCAAGGGAATGCAGCGGGATCCGGTCCGCGCTCTCTCTCCTGATCACGGGCCTGGTGGCGGGTCATTTCTTTCTCCGGACAGGACGGTCGAAGCTTATTTTGCTGCTGTCGATCGTCCCGATTACGGTGCTGAAAAACGGGCTCCGGATCGCCGTCCTGTCCATTCTCGGCGTGTACGTGGATGAACGAATTCTCGGAAGCGAGCTGCACAGGAACGGCGGCATTCTCTTTTTTATCCTTGCCCTCGCGCTCCTCTGGGCAATCATCGCACAGCTCAGAAAAGCCGAAGAAAGATTGAAATCGGGCCGTGAAGGCCTGGGCGACGCAGAGGCCGTAAAAAAAATATAGAATTTCACTATTCACGCGCTGAAAGTAACAAAAAAATATACTAAGATACAGCGAAACGACATTTGACCGCTGTTCTGTCTTACATTCGTATTATTGACTCTGCGGGTCCCCTATGATAGCTTTAAAACACAAATCATTTTGAACCCGATTGGCACTGTCGAGTGTAGTTGCAGTTGTTCGGAGGCAGCGGACCCTGCAGGAAGTCTGCAGACGAGCTTCAAGACGCTAAACGAAAATACGATCGCGAAAGGAGAAACATCCATGAAAAAGTATTTTGTAAGCAGTCTCATGCTCGGTATATTTTTACTGGCGTTGACAGCCATGCCGCTGCAGTCGGCATATGCCATGGGCTTCAAGGGCGGGTATGACAGGAACAACGGGGATTGCCCGACCACCTCGGTGCCGGAGCCCGCATCGCTTGTGCTTCTCAGCTCGGGGATCGCCGGCATCGGCCTGTACGGCTTTATGAGGAGAAAAAACCGCAAATAAAAACGAGCGGTCGCCCTCCATCATGTTCTTGAGACAGAGCGGTCAAGGGATGACGGGTCCTTTTGCGTTCTTTCCCTCGTAACCGGGACAAGCCGGAACGACGCACAAGCGTTCCTGGGAAACCTCTCAAAGGGTCATCTTCTCTACCGCTCCGCTCTTTCAGAAACGAGTTGACCATGAATCCTGCGGGTGCAATCCCCCGGCTTCGAGAGGGGACGAATGCCCCGTAAGAGAGGGCGGTCGCCTTTGTCGGTTCAATCATCCTGATAGAATCTGAACAATGACCCCTTGGTTTTTCTGACAGCCCTTTAATCTGCAAGATTGAACCGCTGTTCAAAGTCCCGCGCTTTTCCCATCTTCGGCCCCCCTTGCTTTTTCCCCCGCACTGGTCTATGTTTGAATTAAAATTGATTTACCCGCTAAGCTTCAACCTGTTACGGTTTGGCGCAAAAGGCACGAAGAAAGCAGATTCGACGTCTTGTGGCTTTATCAAAGTTCGCCAGTCCGCCATGACTGCTTGTTATTGCCGAGGAAGCAAGATGAAAAGAGCTCAGTTATTGCTCATATGCATTTTAATCATGACTGCCTGGCTAAATGCGGGATGCAGTAAAAAATCGGGAGCGGGACCGACTAATTCCTCATCTTATTGGGAAATAGATTTTGAAAACATGCTTTTTAATTCCATTGCTGTAGATAAGAACGGCAATACCTATATAGCAGGCGGTCAGTCCTTGAATGGGAGTGACCGGTGGGTAATAAAGAAGTTCGACGGACACGGTATTGAAGATGCCGCACATTGGGCTAAAACAATCTCAGCCGGCGACACGAGCGGTTACGGATACGCCCAGGCAGTGGCAATTGATATTTATGGGAACGTGTATGTCGCCGGGAACGGCAATGACCTCATCAGCAGTACCAGCGGTCTTGATTGGTGGATAAAGAAATTCGATTCTCAGGGTGTCGAGGCTGTCGCCAACTGGGACAAAAAATTCGATGGAAACGACGGCCCGGACCTCCTGTATTCATTGACGACAGACAGCAGGGGAAATGTGTATGTCGCCGGTAAAAGTTATAATCTCGTGAGCAATACAAGCGGAAGTGAAAGCGGTTATGACTGGTGGATAAAAAAATTCGACAGCAACGGAGTTGAAGATACCCTTCATTGGAACAAGATGATCGACAGCGAGGAAAATTGGGACGCCGCTGATGCAATTGCCGTAGACTCTGATAACAGCGTTTATGTGGCAGGCAAGACGAGTCAACTTTACCCGTACGTGCCAAGTGGAGATTATTGGTTGATAAAAAAATTTGATGAGAACGGGGTCGAAGATGTCGTACGGTGGAATAAACAAATTTACGCAAGCTATGAGGGGGAGCCAAAGTCGGTCCTGATCGATGGCCGGGGCGGTGTCTACGTTATTGGCTACGGAAATAATCTTGTCGGCAGCGACAGTTATAACGACTGGTGGATCAAAAAGTTTGATAAAAACGGCATTGAAGATACGGTAAATTGGGATAAAAGAATTGACAACACCAATATCTATGCGAACATCCATATGTCTCAAAATAATAAGAATGATCAAGCTCGATCGGCCGTTCTGGATAAAAACGGAAACCTCTATGCAGTCGGCTATGGGACGTCAAATATAAATGATACTGGACTTTTTTGGTACAGCGAAGGGTGGATAAAGAAATACAACAGTACGGGGATTGAAGACACGGTCAACTGGGACAGAAAAATAAGTATTCTGCAGGACAACGCATATTATTCGAGCAACGTACAGGCGGTCGCCGTTGATGTAGATGCTAATGTATATGCCGCAGGTACGAGAAGTGGGAAAGCGTTTGTAAGGAAGTACAACAGTAATGGTGGGGACAATTGATAGCTTATATGACCAGGCATAGCCCGGCCAGACTGTGCCCCTCCTCATGTCCAATCCTGATTGAACCTGGTGAGCACTGGCTTTGATGTCCTTCTCGAAAAGGACGGCTTTGGACCTGCGGTAAACTATTTGATGCTTTTCCGCTGCTCCGCCCCCCACCTCTTGCTTTTCCTCTTTCCCCGGACTATGTTTAAAATAGAAGAACAAAAAGAGATGGCGGGATGTGGTGCACGCCCGGCCTTCCTCTCTAAATCAGGAGGCCTCATGCCCCTCTGGCTAAGACTCACCCTGGCGGTCCTCATCTTTTTTGGTGCAGCATTTGGGGCCGCGGTCTGGATCGGCACGATTCGCTGGAACAGCGAGACGTCTCAGATGGTTGAGAAACTGCTGGCGACGGGCCCCGGCCGGAATGCGAAGACTGTTTCCTTCAAGGGCGTCGACAAGCTGCCCGCGCCTGTGGCCCGATACTTCCGCATGGCGCTCCGGGACGGGCAGCCCCTGGTCCGTTCGGCGCGCGTCGTTCACCAGGGGGAATTTCTTGCCAGTCCGCAGACGAAGGGCTGGAGAACGTTCACCTCAACGGAGAGTTTTTCCGCGGACCCGCCGGGGTTCGTATGGGACGCGAGCATACGTTTTGCCCCCCTGATGGATGTGCGGGTGCGAGACTCGTACCTGACGGGCAGGGGCATGATGGAGGCGACGACCTTCGCGATCGTACCGGTCCTGGACCGGCGCGACAAGGCCGAGCTGGATCAGGGGGCCCTGCAGCGGTATCTGGCGGAAGCGGTCTGGTTTCCAACGGCGCTCCTTCCCGAAGCGGGCGTGGTCTGGAGAGCGATCGACGGCTCCCGCGCCCTGGCGACTTTTGCGGATTCAGGTATTGACGTTTCCCTCGAATTCAGTTTCAACGGCAAGGGAGAGATCACCCGCATCTTTTCAGCCGGCAGGTACCGGGACGTGAGCGGTAAATACGAGCTCACGCCCTGGGTCGTTCACCTCCGCGCCTATGCAGAGCGGGGGGGCATGCGCATCCCGCTCGAAGGGGAAGTATCGTGGCAGCTTCCGGGAGGCAGTCAGCCGTACTGGAAGGGACGGATCGTGGACGTGTAGTATGGTTTTCTCCGGTGACGTCACCCCGTACACGGCCTTGACAAGACTGGAGGCGCGGGAGGAGCATCTTGTGCCCGCGCTGAGATACGACTCCGCAACCTTGAGCTTTTTGATGGCCGGTGCGGACGATGTCCCCGGTATACCTGCCCTGTTCTTTTTCCTTTGATTTCCCGGTAAATTTCTCTATACTTCCCCGGACTGCAGCTTGTTTGCCGAAAGTCGGGCTTTGCCGCCGAGGTCCTGTCCTTTCTGCTAGTATCGTTTTTCTCAAGAGCTTGATCCTGAGGAGGGCATTCATGAATAGAAAATATTTATTCCAGTCGTTGATTGGTATCGTTGTTTTCGGATCGATCGTACTGCAATCGGCAGGGCCTGTGCAGGCACAGGAGGCGCAGACGCAGCCACAGTCGCCGCAACTGGAGCAGCAGGCGCCGCCACCTCCGCCTTTGCCCGTAATCCAGACATTGCCCCCGGTCAACACGGCGGGGAAAATGAAGCTCTTTCTGACCGGCGCGCTTGGCTTCGGCTTTGACCGGGTCGATATCGGCGTAACGACAGGCGGGGAAAAGGTCACGATCAGCGGCGGCGGCGGCGCGGGCCTGGGCCTCGGATTGGGCTTCGGGCTTTCGCCGGACTTCGATTTGGATTTCGATCTCGGCGTGCAGGCGTCCACGATAACGCCCTCCGTGGCAAATGCCAAAGGCTCTTTTACGAGGTCCTATCTGCTCGCAACACTCAAGCGCAAGATACCGACGTCGGATACGGGACAGTTCAAGGTCGGCCTCGGACTCGGATCGTACAACAACGGCAAGGTGGACTTAGATTTGACAGACGCGGGAGGGCCGCACACGATCGTCAATTATGACAACGCCCTCGGGTTCCATGTAACCGGAGAGTTCGAGCGGTTTTTCGGACCGACGACGTCGGTCAACCTTGGGGCCAGGATGTATTTTGTGAAGTACAAGGCGAAGTCAGAGACGGTTAACGGCGCTGCCGCTGACGTCAACAACCTTACCGGTGATGTAAAGGAA
This sequence comes from Nitrospirota bacterium, assembly GCA_963769335.1. Classification (GTDB taxonomy): domain Bacteria; phylum Nitrospirota; class UBA9217; order UBA9217; family UBA9217; genus JAJYKN01. The sequence continues at coordinate 113,946 of CAVYLT010000058.1, forward strand.
CTGAACGGCAACGGAATGGATGTCCTGATCGGCATCAATGTGTATTTTTAGCGGCCTTCCCGTTCACGAGAGTCGGTTTGGCGTGCAGACAACAGCGCTGAACCGGTCATTTTCCGGCAATGGCCCCGGCCGGGCTGCATACAGATCATCGTGACGCGCCCCGTTCCAGGGGTGCTCTCCGCCCCGCTCCTCTGCCGGTATTTCCCTCGGAACGCTCTCTCCCTTGCTTTTTCCTCCCTCCTGAATTATCTTTGAAGCAGAAGGTAAAACAATGCAGGAACCAAATCTTTCGCTATTCCACCCTCTGATCCGGCAGTGGTTCTCCGAAAAGGTCGGGACGCCGACTGATATCCAGCAGAAGGCCTGGCCCGAGATTGCGAAGGGCCTCAACGTTCTTGTGACCGCGCCCACGGGCTGCGGAAAGACGCTCGCGGCGTTTCTCTGGGGCATCAATCAGCTCGTCGCCGGCGCCTGGACGAGCGGCAAGGTCCGCGTGCTCTACATTTCTCCGCTCAAAGCATTAAACAACGACGTCCAGCGAAACCTGATCAAGCCCCTCGGTGAATTGCGGGAGTATTTCATCCGCGCGGGAACGACCTTTCCGGAAATCGGCGTCATGACCCGGAGCGGAGACACGCCCGGCGAAGAACGGCGGAGAATGATCAGGCGTCCTCCGGAAATTTTGATCACCACGCCGGAGTCGCTGAACCTTCTCCTCACTTCCCGCAGCGGCCGTTCGCTGCTGACCGGGATCGCCACGGTGATCCTCGACGAGATCCACGCGGTGGTGGGCACGAAGCGGGGAACGCATCTCATCACTGCAGTGGACCGTCTCGTGCCTCTTGCCGGTGATTTCCAGCGCATCGCCCTCTCGGCCACGGTGAATCCCGCGGAGCGGGTCGCCGGGTTCGTGGGAGGGTTCCGTAAAATCGGGAAGGGCGAGGACAGTCATTATGAAAAACGCCCGATGGCGATCCTCCAGTCCCGCCAGGCGAAGACCTATGAAATCTCCGTTTCCTTTCCGCCCGATGCGCGGGAGAAGATGGTTGACGACTCCTGGTGGCCTGCGCTCATCGATTCGTTCAAGGAAATAATCAACCGGCACCGCTCGACGCTGCTCTTCGCAAACAGCAGGAGGACCACGGAGAAGGTGACGCGGCTGATCAATGAAGCCGAGGAAACCGAACTTGCCTACGCCCATCACGGGTCGCTGTCCCGCGAGATCCGGCTTGCCGTGGAGCAGAAGCTCAAAAACGGCGAGCTCAAGGCCATCGTTGCCACAAACTCGCTCGAACTCGGCATCGACATCGGCGCACTCGACCGCGTCGTGCTGATCCAGACGCCCCGGTCGGTTTCGTCGGCGCTGCAGCGCATCGGGCGGTCGGGCCATTCGGTGGGGGAGAAGAGCCGGGGGCTGCTTTTCCCTACGCACGGACGCGATTTTCTCGAAGCAGCGGTCATGGCCCGGGCGGCCCTCGACCAGGACATTGAAGAAGTCCATCCCATAGAAGCGCCGCTCGATGTCTTGGCTCAGATCATCCTTTCGATGTGTTCGATGGAGAAGTGGGACATCGACGAGCTTTATGCTTTTCTGAAGACGAGTTATCCCTACCGCGGCCTGTTGCGCACACATTTCGACCTCGTGCTCGAAATGCTTTCCGGCCGGTATGCAGACAGCCGTCTGCGGGAGCTCAAGGCCAGGGTTTCGCTCGATAAAGTGGACAACACGATCCAGGCGCACAATGAAGTTCCCTACCTTATCTATACTTCAGGCGGGACCATCCCCGAGCGGGGCTACTTCGACATGCGGCTCAAGGACAGTCATGCAAAGATCGGCGAACTCGATGAAGAATTCGTGTGGGAGCGGTCGATCGGTGAGACTTTTACCCTGGGCACTCAGCTCTGGCGAATCGAGAAGATCACGCACAACGACGTGGAAGTCGTACCCGTCCGGTCGGCCACGGGCATCTTCCCGTTCTGGAAAGCGGAACAGCAGGACCGCGATTTCCATTTTTCGGAGAAGATCGGCCTCTTCCTCGAACAGGCGGACCACAGGCTCGATGCTTCCGATTTCCGGCAGGAGCTTCGTACCCGCCATGCCATGGAAGAGACGGCCGCGGATGAACTCATCGCATTTTTAAAACTCCAAAGAGAGGCGACCGGCACGGGCCTTCCGCACCGTCACCATCTTTTGATCGAGCACGTGGAAGAGCCCGGAGGACGGGGCGATTTCAAGCAGGTGATCCTGCACACGTTCTGGGGCGGCCGGGTGAACCGGCCCTTTGCCCTGGCCCTGGCGCAGGCCTGGGAAGAAAAGAAGCGCCAGCCGCTTCAGCTCATCGAGAACGATGATGCCATTCTCCTTATGCTGCCGCGCGAGTTTGAGGCCCATGACCTTTTATCGCTCTTAACCCCGGAGAATGTCGAGTCCTTCCTCAGAAAGCGTCTGGAGCAGACGGGTTTTTTCGGCGCCCGGTTCCGGGAGAATGCCGAGCGCGCGCTCCTGCTCCCCAAATCGAGCTTCAAACGAAGGATGCCGCTCTGGGTCATCCGGCTCCGGTCCAAGGAGCTGCTTGCGGCAGTCCATGCCTATGAGGATTTTCCGATCCTGCTCGAAACGTGGCGTACGTGCCTCGAAGACGAATTCGATCTCCAGCATGTGAAGACGATGATGGAAGAGCTTCAAACAGGGGTGATCCGCGTGAGCGAGACCGTGACCAGGGCGGCCTCTCCCTTTGCCGGAAACCTTGTCTGGAAGCAGACGAACAAGTATATGTACGAGGACGATACTCCGATCCTGGCAAAGGAGTCTTCTCTCCGTCCGGATCTGATCAAGGAACTTCTGTTCTCTTCGCACCTCCGTCCGAAGATCCCCGCAGAACTGATCCGCATTCTGGACAGCAAGCTGAAGCGCACGGCCCCCGGATATTCGCCCGCAACGTCCATTGAGCTTCTTGACTGGTTGAAAGACCGTTTGTTGGTCCCCGAGCCGGAGTGGCACGAGCTGGCCGCTGCGATCAGGAGGGACCAGGAACAGGACGCCGGAGAGTGGCTCGCGTCCCAGGCACGGAAGCTGTTCTGGATATCCTGGCCCGGAGTGAGGCACCCGCTTCTGTGCGCGCTTGAAATGCTGCCGAAGGTCGTCGTTGCCTTCCGCCTCCATACTGATGTTATCTCGATTCTCCCGGTGACTGCTCATGAAAAACCCGAAGTCGTCAAGCGCCGGGTGCTGACATTCCTTCGCGAGGTGCCTGAGTCGGGCAAAGCAACTGAAGAATACGACCTCACGGGCTTTCTTTCGGAGTGGCTGGTCTTTTACGGTCCCGTGGAAAAGGAACGGATGGCCCCTCTGCTCGGCATCACGGCAGAGCGGATCGATGAAGCCATCGAGCCTTTGCTCGAAGCACAGGATATCGTCATGGACCGCTTTGGCGAGGAGAGTACCGCGCTCGAGATCTGCGACAGCGGAAATCTCGAGATCCTGCTCCGCATGGCGCGGCGGTATCGCCAGCCGGCGTTCGCGCCCCTCCCGCTTCAGCAGCTCCCGCTGTTTCTGGCCGCTTATCAGGGCATCGTCCCTCAAGGCGAATCCCTGGACGACCTTCAGCAAAGGCTCGAGCAGCTCTTCGGATTCCCGGCGCCCGTGGGGGCGTGGGAGGAATATATCCTTCCGGCACGCATGCGGCAGTACCGGAGCGAATGGCTCGATGCGCTTATGAACCAGAGCGATCTCATCTGGTTCGGGTGCGGGCAGAAGCGCATCAGCCTTGCCTTCAGCCAGGACCTCGAGCTTCTCCGTCCCGCAGCAGAGATAGAACAGGACGGAGAATTGGCCCATCTGATCCCCGACCGGCGGGGCAAATACAGTTTTCTGGAGATAACCGAATTCTCCCGCATGGACACGGTCCATGCGACGGAGCTTTTGTGGAAGGAGGCATGGAAGGGGAACGTGACGAGCGATTCTTTTCGCACGCTCAGAAAGGGCGCCATGACCGGGTTCTCGGCCCGGACCTTCAGCGATGAGGCGAGGCTCTTTTCGCGCCGGTCCGGGTTCAACCGCTGGAAGGTCTCCCGGCCGCTGGAAGGGAACTGGCACCGGATCGACTCCCTGCCGGCGGAGCACGATCTCCTCGAAAACGCGGAGCTGGTAAAGGACCGCATCCGTCAGCTTTTGAAGCGCCACGGCCTCCTCTTCCGTGAACTCCTCGCAAACGAACTGCCTTTGCTCCAGTGGCGGGCCGTCTTCCGGTCTTTGCGTCTCATGGAACTTTCGGGCGAAGTGCTGTCCGGCTACTTCTTCGACGGCCTTTCCGGGCCGCAGTTCGTTTCTCCTGAAGCGTTTCGCATGCTCCAGAAATCCCTGCACCAGGACGCGGTATTTTGGATCAACGCAGCCGACCCCGCGTCCGTGTGCGGGCTCGGGCTTTCATCGCTCCCGGGACTTCCATCGCGCATCGCCTCGACCTATCTGGTCTATCACGGCAGCAGGCTTGTGATGATTGTTAAGCGCTCGGGAAAGAGCCTCGACATCCTGGTCCCGCCTGATGATCAAAATCTCGCGCAGTATGTGAGCCTGTTCAAGGACCTGCTCAGCCGCGAGTTCAATCCGCTCCAGAAAATATCGATCGAGACGATCAATGGAGAGCCTGCGCTTCAGAGTCCATACGCCGGGGCGCTGAAGGGGTTCGGGTTTCGCACAGCGAGGAACATGCTGGAAATGTGGAGAGAGTATTGATAAGTGCCTGCCGAAAATACCTACTTAATTTCTTGACAAATTGTCGCATAAAAAATATTATGGCAATACAGCAAGTCTCTTTATCCTGAAAAAATGCAGCATCTGCGTCACGAGGACAGTTATGCTCTGGCCGCGCGCTGAATAGTGTTTTCGGTTGTGTGGACAGCGATTTCACTTTAGACAGGCATGAGGGACGATAAGTCCGTGTTAAAGCACATAGCCATACTCTGCATCGTGCTGCTCTTTGTGCCGTTGTTCGGAATTATGGCCCACAACTGCCTGGGTGACGACTCGGATAATAACTATCTCATCAGCGTTGTTGATGATCTTCCCCTGGCAGAGATTGAAACGACCCCTGAAATTTGCCACTCCTTTTTTGTCGGAGCTGTCTTTCCGGAAGTTTCCTTTATCATTCCTCAAACCCCGTCAGTATCAACCGACACCCGCGGTCCCCCTGCATAGAAATCTCATCATTTTCACGACCCTGTAATTTCCTTGTGATGAATCCTGACAGAGCGCTATTGCATTTTCTTTGCGCTATAAAGGGGAGACCTCTATGCAGGCCAAAATCAACGATGTTGAACTATTTTATGAATTAAACGGCGGCCTTTGATGCTCATGCACGGTGGCATGGGATTCGACCACACCTATTTCCGTCCGTGGCGAGGAACAGCAGCACTTCTGATTATCGAACTGGGCTGCTGGTCTGAAATAGTATGAAACCAATCATTGCAAAATTGACCCGCCCTCGGCTGACTGAGGTGGTTAAACGCCCCCGCCTGTTCAAAATTTTTGATGGCCTCAGCGGCAGGAAGGTTATCTGGATCTCAGCGCCGGCGGGCTCCGGAAAGACGACGCTTGTCGCGGACTGGCTTGACTCCCGTAAGCTGCCTTGTCTCTGGTACCAGGCTGACGAACGTGATGCGGACCTCGCTACATTCTTCTCGTACCTGGGTACCGCAGTGAAGCAGGCTGCCCCGCGCTACCGTACGCCTCTCCCTCTGCTTACGCGCGAATATCAGTCGGGCATTCCCACGTTCACGCGGCGTTATTTTGAGATCGTCTTCAGCCGCTTAAAACCTCCGATCAGCATCGTCATCGACAACTATCAGGACGTTCCCCTGGAATCCGGCTTCCACGAGGTGGTTCGCGACGCGCTCTCCCTGGCCCCCGGAGGTATGGCGTTGATAATCATCAGCAGGTCCGACCCGCCTCCAGCCATGTCCAGGCTGCACATGAACGGGCAACTGGAAATCATCGGGCGGAAAGAAATCGGTTTTTCTCTCGAGGAATCAGGTGTGCTCGTTGCAACACAATTAAAGAAAAAACCGTCGGATGACGTGCTCGCTGCATTGTTCCGGAAGACGGCGGGATGGGCCGCAGGCTTGATACTTCTTGCAGCAAACTCGGCACTCGGAAATGACTTGGCCGCGCTGGGCGACGTTCCCTTCGAGCAGATCTTCGATTACTTCGCGACAGAGGTCTTCGAGCGGACGGACGACGAGGTGCGCACCTTCCTGCTGATGACCTCTTTTCTTCCAAGAATGACTGTCCCCCTGGCCCGGAAGTTGACGGACAACGACAGGGCTGATCAAATACTTTCCCGCCTGAATCGAAGCAACTTCTTCACCGAGCGCCACGCTACCGCTGAATCAATTACCTATCAATACCACCCGCTGTTCAAGGAATTTCTCCTCCAACGCGCCAAGAGCCGAGTCATCGGCGAGGAAATCATCAAGATCGAAAAAAAGGCGGCGATGCTGCTCGAAGCGGACGGGCAAACCGATGATGCCGCACTGCTCTGCATCGACGTCGAAGATTGGAACGTACTCACCGAGCTTGTCCTCCGTCACGCAGGACTGCTCATGGCGGAAGGGCGATTCCGGACCATCGAGGCATGGATCGACTGCATTCCTCCGGAGATCGTCGAGCGGAACGGTTGGCTCCTGTACTGGAAGGCCTCGTGCTACATCACTGTTCAGCCGCCGGAGGCCAGGCGTCTGATCGAGAGAGCCTATGCGCTGTTTCTGGCCGCGCAAGATCCGGCGGGATCGTTTCTCTGCTGGGCAGGCATTGTGAATACCTATTTGTATGAATGGCGGGATTTTCAACCGCTCGATCGATGGATACATGAGTTCCAGGAGCTGCATCGCATATTCAACGGCTTTCCTTCGCCGGAGGTAGAGGAGCGCGCAACCTCCAGCATTTTCGCGGCCATGATGTTCCGTCAGCCCCTGCATCCCGATCTTCCCCATTGGACCGACCGGGTCAAAATAAACATGCAGAGCACGCCTGATCAATCTCACCGCATGTTCATCAGCTATAATCTGCTCCTCTATTATCTCTGGACCAGCCGATTCAGCGAGGCGGGTGCACTGGTAAACCTGTTTGCCCCCGTTTTCAAGACTTCCCGGGGAACTCCCCTCCCCAAGCTGATGTGGCTTCGGGCAGTGGTCCTCTATTATGTCTACATGGCTGATCCGGATAACGGTCTCGAAACCGTGAAGCAGGGCCTTCAGCTCGCCGAAGAGACAGGTGTACACTACATGGATATCATGTTTCATGGTGCCGCGATCTATCATACCGCGATCCTCGGCGATTTTGATCTGGCCCGCCGCCATCTCGAACGGATGTCGTCTATGCGCGATCAGAGAGGAAGCAACGCAGAAATTTACTATGCCAGTCAGTCGTCATTGGTGGCGCTGCTTCAAGGCGATATTGAAACGGCCGTGGTGCAGGGAGAGTTGGGCGTGCAGCTTAGCGAAAAGGCCGGAGTTCCCCTGATCATCAATACTAATAGGGCAGGGCTGGGGTTCATCCTCAGTGATGCGGGGCAGGATGCTAAGCTTAAGCCGCTCATTTCCGAGCTCAGGAGGGGGGCTGCGGCAACCGGGACCGCGCACATTGAGGCATGGTGCTCGATTCTTGAAGCACAAGTAGCCCTTCGGGACGAAAATGACGCGTTTTTTGCCGAACGCTTCAGCCGGGCAATCGATGTGAGTAAAAAAACGGGGCTCCGACTTTTTACCTGGTTGCCGAAGACGCTCACCAGGATGTGTACGAAAGCTCTCGCGCTTAACATCGAGACCGACTTTGTCAAAGAATTGATCCGGCTAAACAAACTTATTCCGGACACGTCAGTTAGCGTTCCCGATTCCTGGCCCTTTCCTCTCAAGATTCGCACGCTCGGCAAGTTCGAACTCCTGCTGAATGACCGGCCCATGGTCTTCGGGGGCAAGGTGCAGCAGAAGCCGCTAGCCCTGCTCAAAGCCATCATCTCACTGGGTGGGCGCGACGTGGACGACCGGTCGCTCACTGACGCATTGTGGCCGGACGCTGAAGGCGATCTCGGCCGTCGCTCGCTCGATACCACGCTCCATCGCCTGCGGAAACTGCTTGGCGACGAACGGGTGGTCCAGCTCCAAGACGGGAAGGTGAGCCTGGACGAAAGGTACTGCTGGGTAGACACGTGGACATTCGAACGTCTGCTGTGCACGGTGGAGAAAAACTGGGCGGTGCTCCCCAAGAAGCCGGGTGGACAAAAGCCCGAGACACTGCTCTTCGCGGAAAGGGCAAACAGTTTGTATCGCGGCCATTTTCTTCCTTCTGAGGATGGAGAAACCTGGGCGCTTTCGATGCGCGAGCGACTTCGCAGCAAGTACATGAGCAGCGTGGGCAGGCTCGGCAAATATCACATGGATTCCGGCGAGTTTGAGAAGGCTGTCGAGCTGTTTCAACGGGCGCTGGAAGTCGATGACCTGAGCGAGGAGTTTTATCAGCACTTGATGCTGTCTTATCTGAAGCTCGGGCGCAAGGCCGAGGCTGCAACCACGTATCGAAGGTGCAGCGAAACCCTCTCGCGGAAACTCGGTTTCACTCCGTCTGCCAGGACCGAGGACATCTATCGGACAATCAAAGCGTAGTAATTGCGAACAACCATATCTCTGAATCCTCCCGCTGTCTTAATGCTACATTTATTCTCACTTCACCTAAAATTCTAATTTGAGCGAATCCGTAAGTAATCCGTAAGATGAAACGTAGTATCATCCGCGCCATGATAAACCTTTTTCATGGAGCGTTTGTTTATGGAAAGCTACATTGTTCGTCTTAACCGTTGGGATGCGGGCGATCCCCAAAAAATGGCAGGGAAGGTGGAAAACGTCAGCAAACAGGAAAAAAGGGAGTTCCGATCAATTGAGGAGCTTATGTCGATTCTGAGCACGCTCCCGATCGAGGCTGATTATACCTATCGCGTGGACTAGCATATCAGGCATCGCATTTCAACGACGCAGGAAATATTCAACAGGGTACCGACATGGAAAATTTTATCATCCGCATTTATCGACGCGATACGAATGACCGGAAAAAGATAGCGGGAAAGGTGGAAGTTCTCAGCGACAAACAAGACAGAATATTTGGGGATTCCGATGAACTCCGAGATATTTTAAATTCTCTGAAGAAGAGACCGGCTAAAAAAAAGAAAGACAGACCTTAAAACAAATCATAATCGCATTGTGAACCTTGCATTTATCAAAGCAGGAGGAAAGAGAATGAGAAGACGCAATTTAGTTTTTCAGTATCCGCTGGTCGTATTGGCTGCACTGTTCCTGCAGTTGTTCGCCGCGACGGTCTGCTTGGCGGCGAACATAAGCCTTTCCGGGTCATACAGCTACACGCTCGATCCTTCCGCGAACACCGTAACGTTTACCGTTGCCAATATCAGTAATACTTCTTCGACTTATACCACGGGAACGCTCCGGCTTGAGCTCTGGGCTACAACGTCTCCCTACGCAGGAGGAAGCATCACGGGAACGAAAGTGGCCCAGTATCAGCTCAGCGGATCTTCGAACGGAACGCTGGGGCCGAACCAGTATTTCTCGAATCTCAACGATACCGTATCGGTCCTGAATCTCCCTTCTGCAGGCTCTTATTACGCAACGCTGATCATATCTGAATATTCAGGCTCCTGCGGGACCGCGGATGGATTTTGTATTGATACCTATGGCAGCTTCAGCAACCCTCTGGTAATCGGCGGAGGCGGCGGAGGCGGTGGGGGAGGCGGCGGAGGCGGTGGAGGTACCGGCAGCGTAAGCCTGGTAGGATCGTCCTCGTACACGCTCGATCTTTCCGCCAACACGGTAGCGTTCAACGTTACCGAAATCGCGAATGATTCTTCGACGGTTACTACGGGGTCCTTGCGACTTGAGCTGTGGGCGACCACAACCCCCTATGCAGGCGGCACCGCCTCCGGGACCAAGGTTGCTCAATATCTGCTTCAGGGGTCGAGCAGCGGAACGCTGGCTCCTAACCAGTATTTCTCCAATATCCTGGCCACTGTGCCGATTTTGAATCTGCCTGCTGCAGGAAGCTACTACGCAACTCTGATGGTTACGGAATATTCGCCGACGTGTACGGCTGCGGACCACTTTTGTGTTGACACCTATACCGGCTTCAGCAACCAACTTGTGATCAGCGGCGGAGGAGGCGGAGGCGGTACGGGAGGCGGCGGTACGGGAAGCAGCGGCAACAGCAATGTGAGCATGACGGGCTCATACAGCTACAGCGAAGACACCTCCGCCAACACCATTACTCTGACTGCCGATAAAATCGATAACAGTTCCTCGACGCGCTCGACCGGGACCCTGCGGCTCGAGTTCTGGGCGACAGCGGTCCCCTATGCAGGTGGAACGATTACCGGCAAGAAGGTCGCCCAGTACCAGGTCAGCGGCTCCTCGAACGGCGTCCTCGGGCCCAATCAAAACTTCTCCAATATCAATGTAACCGTGCCGATACTGGGCTTGCCTGCGCCGGGAAGTTATTATGCCACGCTGCTGGTCACGGAGTATTCGAGCTCGTGCTCGAGCTCCGATGGTTTTTGCATAGATGACTATGGGAATTTCTCACATCCCTTCGTCGTGAACAGCGGAGACGGAGGCGGCGGAAGCAGCGGCACGGGGAAAAGCGGTTGCTTTATCGCCACTGCGGCGTTCGGCTCGTATCTCGATCCCCACGTGAAAGTGCTTCGTGACTTCAGGGACCGCTACCTTCTCACGAACCCCCTCGGGAAGGCATTCGTATCCTTGTACTACTGGACATCCCCTCCTGTTGCCGATTTTATCGCAAAACATGATGGCCTGCGGACCGTGACGCGCTGGGCGCTGACTCCGGTCATCTACGGGGTAATGTATCCGGCGGCCTTTGCCTTCGTGTTCGTCCTGGCCATGGGAGCCGGCGTTGCTTACGCATATCGAAAAAGGAAAAGAATCGCATAGCGCCGACAAACGTTTTTAGCGAAACAAGGGCCAGGGTATACATAAGGAGAGAAAAATGACAACCAAATCAATAATTGCAAAAAGAAATTATACCGGCGGCATCGTAGTGTGGGCGCTCGTGTTGGCCGCGATGCTCGTCATGAGTAGTTGCGGCGGAGGCGGCGGTGGTAGCAGCAGTAGCAGTAGCGGCACAACAAGCAGCAGCTCAAGCAGCAGTGGCAGCACAACGAGCAGCAGCTCAAGCAGCAGCGGCACAACGAGCAGCAGCTCAAGCTCAAGCAGCGGCGGCACTGGTCGTTACATAGCATTAAGCGACAACAGCTTTACCGTTGATCTCCCTTCCGTTATCACGATGTTTTTCCAGGCCTCTGATCAAAATGGCACGCCTGTGACAACTTTAGCCAATCAGGATTTTACTGTTTTTGAGGACAACGCTCCAGTAGATCCGACAGAATCTTTCCAGGAGATAGTTCCCCATGACCAGCTACCCTATACGCTGAAGACCGTCCTGCTTATTGACGTGAGCTCAAGTATCAGCGCCTCGGATTTAGCCAATATGAAAGCAGCGGCAAAAAACATGGTTGCTAACAGAATAAATCAGCAACAAATAGCGATTTACACATTTGATGACAGTTTTATGCAAATTTCAGACTTTACCAGTAATACTTCTGCGCTCAACACGGCAATTGATACGATCAGCATAGGCAATCCGTCAACTGACCTGTATGGTTCCATTGGACAAGCCTTGACCTTATGGACAGACTCGCTTTCGGCAGCAGGTATAACGCAAGGCTCTCTGATTGTGATTACCGATGGGAAAGATACCGCATCTACATCTACGCTATCGGCTGCTGTAACTGCAAGAGGATCAAAAAGAGTTTTCACGATCGGCGTTGGCGCAAATGCCGATTCAACTGCATTGTCTACTCTTGGCAATGCAGGTTATTTCTCGATAACGAATTTTACTCAATTGCAAACGACCTTGGGGCAGGTTTCTACGCAAATGGCCGCCGCGTCAACAGGTTTCTACTATTTGCATTACGCAAGTCCGAAACGCAGTGGAACCCATTCGTTAACCTTAAAGGTTGCGAACAATACTAACACTTCAGCAAATGCAACGATTACTGGGACATTCAACGCTTCCGGTTTTTCGAGTGTAACGCCATTGACGAGCTTCGTCATTTCACCGACGAATCCAGGTATTACTACAAATCTAAATAAGACCCAACAGTTTGAGGCAACGGGAACCTTTTCTAATTCTACAACGCAGGATCTGACAACATCATCAACGTGGAATTCATCGGATATTTCTGTTGCGACTATAAGTAATACAGCGGGTTTTAATGGATTGGCGACTGCAGTTTCCAAGGGCACTATAACCATTAGAGCCACATCCTCTGCTGCGACGATGTTTAAAACAGCGTCCGCTACACTTATCGTCAGTATTGCACCAATCATTAACACTATTGCTGGTAATTCTGGCGGTCCCGGCGCATCATCATGCGAAGGTTGTGCTGCTACCACATCGTGGATATATCCGTTGGGCGTAGCTATAGACTCATCTGGGAGCATTTATATAGTCGATGGATCTACTTATGAAATCCGAAAGGTGAATGCAACAACGGGTATAATCACTACGGTCGCAGGAAATGGAACTGCTGGCTACTCGGGTGATGGTGGTCCAGCGACATCCGCGGGACTAGGCACTGCAGGTACGATTGGCGCACGTGGTGTGTCAGTGGATTCATTTGGGAATATCTATATAGCGGATAGTAGTAATAATCGTATCCGAAAAGTGGCTGCATCTACGGGTATAATCACTACCGTGGCCGGAAATGGAACAGCCGGTTACTCCGGTGATGGAGGCCTAGCAACCGCTGCGAAATTCTCTTATCCTAGTGGCGTTGCAGTAGATTCCTCCGGAAACATCTATATAGCGGATAGTTATAACAATCGTATTCGAAAGGTAAATGCAACTACGGGTATAATCACTACGGTAGCAGGAAATGGAACTGCTGGCTACTCAGGTGACGGCGGTCCAGCTACTTCAGCGGAATTTAATTTTAATACAAACGGAGGCTTAGCAGTTGATACATCAGGGAATATCTATATCGCAGATTGGAATAACCATCGCGTCCGGAAGGTAACTGAATCGACTGGCATAATTACTACGGTGGCGGGGAATGGAACAGCAGGTTATTCGGGCGATGGAGGTCCAGCGACCTTAGCGGAAATCTATGCTCCTAGTGGCGTGGCCGTAGATTCATTAGGGAACATCTACATCTCGGATTGGACTAACTCTCGCATCTGGAAGGTTACTGCTGCGACTGGCATAATCACTACTGTGACGGGAAATGGAACCACCGGTTTTTCAGGTGACGGCGGTCCAGCGATTTTAGCTAAAATTAATTGGCCGGGAGGCGTGGCAGTAGATTCTTCGGGGAACATCTACATTGTTGACGACACTCGCATACGTGAGGTGTTAATTAATCCTTAACCTTGGCTGATGCAAATATTTATTTGGTAGGCTGGGCAACGTGACGTTGCCCAGCCTATTATACCAGAGGCATAAAGCTTGCTCGGCCTTTTCGCAACGGACAGATGATTCGGTTTTTGGCATAACTCGGAGGAGGCAATACCATGTCAGTAATCGTCCCCGCAGGTGCAGTATCAAAACGGAATGTCAATAAACGCTGATAGTTTTGGATACTGGAATATTGATCGCAATTTCAAGACCGCCTGCGTCACTGGCAAATTAGTGACATCATCAGGGCACCCTGTATGCGGGAGCTGCATTCGCGCTGACGGACCGGATGGTATGAGCTCAGTTGACAATTCTGAGGCTGATGCAGGTTCTGTCAGGCAGGGCTCAAACATGGACGAGTACATTAGGGGGCACTGTAGGGTCAGGTCTACTTTCTTGCCATCCTGCTGCTTTTCTGCTATAGTCCTTCCATGGCTCGTCCCCTCCGCATAGAGTACCCCGGCGCAGTCTATCATGTGACTTCCCGTGGAAACGAGAAGAAACCCGTTTTCAAGGACGACGCCGATCGGCAGAACTTTCTGAACACCCTCCAGCACGCCAACAAAAGCTACAATTGGACCTGCCACGCCTACTGCCTCATGACCAACCACTATCATCTTCTCATCGAGACGCCGGACGGCAACCTCGCCCTCGGCATGAGACAGTTGAACGGAGTTTATACCCAGCTCTTCAACAAGCTCCATGGCAGGTGCGGTCACCTGTTTCAGGGCAGGTATAAAGCCATATTGATTCAAAAAGACAGCCATCTCCTCGAAGTTTGCAGGTATGTGGTTCTGAATCCTGTCCGGGCGAGGATGGTGGAAAAGCCGAACGAATGGAAGTGGTCCAGCTATTTAGCAACAGCAGGCAGGGGAAAGGCGCATGCAAGCCTTACAACGGACTGGGTGTTGGGTCAATTCAGCAATAAACGTGGGAAGGCAGAGGTGAAATATCGCGAGTTCGTAAGTTGGGGCATAGGGAAACCCACGATTTGGACTGAGGTGAGAGGTCAGATGCTCCTGGGGGAGGAGAGCTTTGTCGATAAATTAACGGACCATCTCAAAAAGCATAAAAACATTCCAGAGATTACCCGAAGCCAGCGGTATACAGACAGGCCTTCTCTTGAAAAGTTATTCACCGAAAAAATACTGAGAGACATGGCAAAACGTAACAAGGCAATCAACGATGCAGTTGAGAAACACGGTTATCGTCAGCGTGAAGTCGCCGATCATCTTGGTATGTATTTCACCTCGATCAGCAGGATCGTGACAAAACGAAGTAGGATGACATGAAAGTAGACCTGACCCTACTAGAAATCTCCCGAGGACGAGCATTTTCCGGGTTGACTTAGATAGCGGCCGTTTTAACCTGTCGCTGCCTCCCGCATGGTTTGCCATGGCGCGTCAGAGTATTGTATAATAATAAAGTGATCGCCATATGAAAAAGAAAATTTTTATTTTTACCATCCTCGCACTTCTTCTGGCCATCGTTGGCACCGCAGTCTACGTTTTTACAAACCTCAACTCCATTGTTAAGGCTGCAATAGAGAAGTACGGTTCCCAGGCAATGAAAACGGCTGTCCGCGTATCTTCGGTGAAGATAAAACTCGCCAACGGTGAAGGCGCGGTCCTTGGATTGACTGTGGCCGACCCTGCGGGTTTCTCTTTTCCCTCCATCATTACGCTTGACGACATATCAGTCCGGATCGCGCTGAAGTCGGTAACGAGCACGCCCATTGTGATTGATACTATCCTGGTTTCCGGTCCTGAAGTGTTCTACGAAGTGAAGGAAGACGGAACAGCGAATGTGGACATCCTGAAGAAGAATCTGACAGCTTCAGGTCCTTCCAGAGAGGAACAGCCGCAAAAAAGCCCTAAGGGAAAAGAGATCAAATTGCAGGTCAGAAAGCTGGTGTTCGAGAAGGGGAAGATCCACGTACGCGTTGCAAAGCTGATGAACAAGCCTTATACCGTCGAGCTGCCCCGCCTGGAGCTGACTGGTATGGGCAAGCACGGCGGAGCCACGCCTGCGGAGATCGCGCGCACCATTGCCGCCGCTCTGGCCGAAGAGACGGCAAAAACCGTTGCCAAAACGCAGGGTGAACGACTGCTCCGTAAGGGGGCTGAAGACCTCCTCAACAAATATCTCAACAAGTGATCCAAGAGCGGCCAGGCCACACTGTAGTATCCGATCGCGCCGACGATTGTCACGAGAACGGAAAACGTGCTGTTATCCGCCTTCCGGGCCGCAGGGCTTTCCGCCGAGCTTCGCGTGATCGGGAACATGGCCTTTATCCGCTGCAGGTGAGGAGGACCAAAAATATGAAAAACTCCGTGAACGGCATCTCGCGCTCTTCGCCTTCCAGGCGCTCTTCAGCATCCTCTGAGCAGGGGCAGCTGGTCTGAGGACAGGGCCATTCCTTTGACGCGACCGGCAGGCTCCCGGCGATGCTCCAAGGGCGCGGGTAAAACAGGAAGGAGAGCGAGTTGTTGCACGCGATTCGCGATGGCCTATGGCAGTCAATCCCGCATTTTGCCTTGATTTTCCTCTGATTACCTGTATATAATATCGCGCCGGTGGAATTCCGGACGGACACTGAGGTATAATCAAATCATGGCGGAAAAAAAATTCGAAGCAGCGCTGGAACGGCTCGAAGAGATCGTGCTGGAGCTGGAAAAGGGCGACCTTCCGCTGGAACAATCGCTCAAGCTGTTCGAGGAAGGGATCAAGCTTTCCCGCGTCTGCACGAAACGGCTTGAAGACGCGGAACGGCGGGTCGAGATTCTGCTGAAGGACAAAGCCGGGAACATGGTTGCCCGGCCCTTCGAAGAAGAGGAGCAGGAATAATCCCGCGTATCGCATCTATGGACATCAAACTCTATCTCGCAAAGAAAAAAGACCTCGTGGACAAGGCGCTTGAAAAGCTCGTGCCGCCTGCCAGGACGTTTCCCGGCTCCCTACATGAGGCGATGCGCTACAGCCTCTTCGGCGGCGGTAAACGGGTCCGGCCAATCCTTGCTCTTGCAGCCGCCGAAGCCCTCGGCGCGAAGACCGCAGATTTTTTGCCCATCGCGGGGTCGCTTGAACTTATTCATACCTATTCGCTGATCCACGACGACCTTCCTGCCATGGATGACGATGACTTCCGGCGCGGAAGGGCCACCTGTCACAAGGTGTACGGCGAGGCCATTGCCATTCTCGCCGGGGACGGGCTTTTGAACCTGGCCTTCGAAGTGCTGTCCGATCCCCGGAGGCTCAAGGCGGTCCCCGCGAACAGGCTCATTACGATCATAAAGGAAATTTCGACGGCATCGGGCGCCTTCGGCATGGTCGGCGGACAGGTTGTGGACATGGAGTCGGAAGGCAAGGACATCGATTTCCCGACGCTTGAATATATCCACACGCGCAAGACCGGGGCGCTCATCCGGGCGTCCGTGCGGGTCGGCGCCCTTTATGCAAAGGCCGGCACGCGGCAGTTTACGGCCTTGACGCATTACGGCGAGATGGTGGGCCTCGCGTTTCAAATTGCCGACGACATTCTGGACATCACGGGCAAGCAGGAAGAGCTCGGCAAGGACGTGGGCAGCGACCTGAAAAAAGACAAAAAAACCTTCCCGAGTTTCTACGGTCTCGAAGAGTCGCGCGCACGGGCCGGCGAGGTCGCCGACAAGGCCGTCCGGGCGCTCAAGGACTTCGACCGGAAAGCCGATCCGCTCCGGGAATTGGCGAAATATATTGTGAACAGAGTGAATTAATACGAATGGGTCAAGGGTCCAGGGTAAGGGTCAGGAACAACGAAAACGTGACCCCGACCCATTCCCATGACCCGCAGTGAGGGTTTAACATGATTCTCGACAAAGTAAATAATGCTGACGACCTGCGGGGCCTTCCCCAGGAAGAGTTGCCGGCGCTTGCCGCGGAGGTCCGGCAGGAGATCCTCGATGTCGTATCGAAGACCGGCGGTCATTTCGCTTCGAGCCTCGGCGTGGTCGATCTGACCATTGCCCTGCACTATGCCTTTGACACACCGAACGACCGCATCGTGTGGGACGTGGGCCATCAGGCCTATGCTCACAAGATCCTGACGGGCAGACGGGCGCAATTCGCGACGCTCCGCCAGTTCGGCGGCATCAGCGGGTTCCCCAAGCGCGAAGAAAGCCCCTGCGATCATTTTGACGTGGGCCATGCGAGCACTTCCATATCCGCCGCCCTCGGCATGGCCGCGGCCCGGGACATCAAGGGGGAAAACTACCGCGTCATCGCCGTGATCGGCGACGGTTCCATTTCAGCTGGCCTCGCTTTCGAGGGCATGAACCAGGCGGGGCACCTTAAAAAGAACCTCGTAGTGATCCTGAACGACAATGAAATGTCCATCTCTCCGAACGTGGGGGCGCTGTCGTCCTACCTCAGCAGGATGCTGACGGGACACTTCTATACCAAGCTGCGCCAGGATGCCAAGCATTTCCTGCAGGGCATTCCGAAGGTCGGCGGGTCCATGTTCAACCTGGCGAAAAGGGCCGAAGATTCCATCAAAGGTCTCATGGTGCCGGGCATGCTGTTCGAGGACCTCGGTTTCCAGTACATCGGTCCGATCGACGGACACAACATCGATCACCTGCTCGAGACCTTCAAGAACATCAAAGAGTACACCTGGCCGGTCCTGGTCCATGTGATCACCAGGAAAGGCAAAGGCTGCGATTTCGCCGAGTGCAATCCCTCCCAGTATCACGGCATCCCGCCTTTCGACCCGGCGACCGGAAAAACCGCGACCAAGAAGCAGTCCATCGCAAGCTACACCGAAGTCTTCGGACGGACCATGATCAGGCTCGCCGAGGAGAACGACAAACTGGTCGCGATCTCCGCGGCCATGTCGGAGGGCACGGGGCTCGACAAATTCGCCGAGCTTTATCCCGACCGGTTCTTTGACGTCGGCATTGCAGAGCCCCACGGCATCACGTTCGCCTGCGGCCTCGCCGTTGAGGGGCTCCATCCCGTGGCGGCCATTTATTCCACCTTTACGCAGCGCGCCTACGATCAGGTCGTGCACGACCTGTGCCTCCAGAATCTTCCCGTTACGCTCGCCCTGGACCGCGCCGGCCTCGTCGGTGAAGACGGGCCGACCCATCACGGCGTGTTCGACATCGCCTATCTTCGTCACGTGCCGAACATGGTCGTGATGGCGCCCAAGGACGAGAACGAACTGCAGCACATGATCAAGACCGCGGTCGAGCACCCCGGCCCCACGGCGGTGCGCTATCCCCGCGGCATCGGCTGCGGCGTGCCCCTGGACCAGGAACTGAAGGCCCTGCAGATCGGCAAAGCGCAGCTGATCAAGGACGGGAATGAGGCCGTCATTGTCGCCATCGGCAACATGGTCTGCCCTTCCATCGAGGCCGCGAAAAAACTTGCCGAAGAGGGGATTGCCGTTGCCGTTCTGAACGCCCGGTTCGTGAAGCCCCTCGATCAGGAGCTCATCATCTCGTTTGCAAAAAAGACCGGAAAGCTGATTACCGTAGAGGAACATACGCTGCTCGGCGGCTTCGGAAGCGCAGTGCTCGAATGCCTCGATGCGAACGGCGTGACCGGCGTCAAAACACTCCGGATCGGGTTGCCGGACAGCTACATCGAACACGGACCGCAGAAGGTGCTGAGGCAGAAGTACGGTCTTGATACGGAAGGCATTTACACATCAGTCAAGGAGTTCGTCGAAAAATCACGTCTCAAAGCAGTGGCGGCAGTTGCACCGCTCAGGACGAGGGACGCGTAACGCGTATGTGTGTAAGTGTGGGGTGTGTGGCAGGGGTCGGTAAGGCCTCCTCCTGCTGTCTTTCCGGACTCGCTCCTCAATCGGGGGACTTTGCAAGAAACCTCAGGATCTCTGCTTTCGCTTACCTCTGCTTCATCTCGTACCATACCCGCCGGACTTGATATCAACCAGCTTTCCGTTCCTGAACGTCAATATCCGCACGAACCGGTTGGGGCCGAGATTGTAGGTCCACTCGTCAACGGTCACAAATACACTGCGGTCCAGCCCGGAATCAAGCCTTTGCTTGAACGCTTCCTGCCTGGTGTCTTTCCACGTCGGTTCACCGCACTTGGCAAGGACGTCGCTTTTTGAATCTCCGACTGACACGGTCTGTTCACTGCATTCGTGCTGTGCCGGCGCCGTCTCCTTGCTATAGCCGTAGTTGCCCGTGCGTATAAACGCGACCTTGCCGTTCTTCAGCGTGACGATACGCATGAACTGGGTCGGTCCGAAATTGTACGTCCACTCTTCAACCGTCATGAGGAGCTTGCGCCTTGTGCCGTCGTCGAGCCGCTCGGTGAGTTCTTCATCGTGCGATTCCTTTGCATCAGGCTCCCCGCACTTTGTGAGCACGTCCACCCGTGAATCGCCTGCGGAGATGATTCCGCCGCCGCAGCTGAGCGTGGCGGCATAAATCGCGGAGCACGGGGCAGTCATAAATGCGAAAAATATAATAACCTTCACCGAATTTTTCATGGTCCCGGCCTCCCTGTATTTCCCGTTGATATAATAGACACCCCAGTTCCCTTATAGTTTATAGGGGGCCAGGGCGGACGTCAAGAGGGAATGGGGCCGGACTTGCACAGTGCGGAACTCTCGCAACATGCCTTGTAAACCTGGAATGGAGTTTGAAGTCATCTTCACGTCATTACGCGCGGTAATTCAGAAGCAAAAGATATTCAAAGATATGATAGGCTTTGCTATACTTGTGGCAGGGAAGTGATTTGTTCAGGAATGTCAAATAGTCTTAAGGGGGAGGGCTTAACATGTTTGAAGGACTTTTTCAACCGTTGCATCTAATTATAATTCTAGTGATTGTGCTAATTATCTTTGGACCCGGTAAACTTCCGCAAATTGGGGAAGGACTTGGGAAAAGCATCAGGGGATTTAAAAAAGCCATGTCCGAAAAGGATGAACCAAAAGAAGAGAAAAAGACAATCGAACAGAACGATGAGAAAAAAAGCTAATAAAAAAACTTTTCATTTTATCCAGTCTTTTTACCGGTTCAATATATGAGAGGGCGCATATGAATATTTTAGAATGGTTCAGCAGTCTTCCAAAGAAATACCATATAATCATCGGTCTTTTATTAACGATGGTAATCGGATATGTCGATTATGTGACAGGTTATGAATTCAGAATGGAATTATTTTATTTGCTCCCGATTTCCTATGTTACATGGTTCGTCGGGCAAAGAATCGGAATATTATTTTCGGTTCTGTCAATTATCACGACATTGTATTCAGATATTTTGGCTGGTAAAAAATATACGACATTTACCATCGAATTTTGGAATGGGGCGATTTACTTCGTATTCTATGTGACTGTGACATTGCTGCTAAAATTGCGAATATCATTACGGCAAAGAGAAAATTTAATCGAGGAATTGGATAGCGCGTTAATGCAGAATGAAGAACTGAGAGGTATGCTCCCTATTTGCCCCAACTGCAAAAAGCTCCGTGATGACGAAGAGTACCGGCAAAAGGTAGAGTCCTATATCAGTAAACATACGAAAAGGGGAGTTGCTCATAGTCTGTGCAAGGAATGTGCGATGAAGTTTTATCCCAAGCTTGCTAAGAAAACGGAAACATGAACAGGAGGAGCCACTCTATTTCACGATTCCATAAAATAGCTCTGCTTCTGTTCCTCTCCATTAGAAACGGCAAAGCACTTTAAGAACCAAAAGTTTGTGAAATCTTTTTTAGTCAAGGATATACACAACAAACCCACTCAACTGAATTGCTCTAGCCGAGAATTGCGTTGACACATAATGGTCCGAAGGTTGAGCCTTAAAAACGGACTATTTTAGACGCTCTGAGGAGGAGTCAAATATGACTAATTTCGGGAATAACATTTTGAATACTATGTCAGCATTGACTTTCCTCATCGGCACGGTAGAGTGTTTTTTTGGATATAGAATGTTAAAAATAATACTAGGCATTACCGGCTTTATTGTCATTGGTTCACTGTGCGCAGGGGTTGTAAATGAAATCCTGGGATTCCATCCGCTGATCGCATTAATAGCCGGATTACTCGGAGGAGTGGCTGGGAGCGCAATGATGATTGGTTTTTTTGTTTTTGGAGTGTTTATCCTAGGCGCAGTTCTTGGATTAATAGTGGGTGAAGACATTAGTGCAATTATTTTGGGGTCCGTGAATCCGCTTATCGTAGTTCCGCTTGTCATTCTTGGGGGTATTGCAACGATAATCATGTACAGAAGCATGATTATTATTTCGACCTCTTTTATAGGCGCTTACTTAATGGTATTTTCCATCGGCAAGCTTACAGGGATGCCGAACACGATATTCAGATTCCACCATTTCAATGGATTACGGGAATCCAGCGGTCATTTCTTTATCATGCTCTTGTTTTGTGTTCTCGTCGGCATTGTCGGGATTATCGTTCAGCACAAATATACGACAACATCAGCAAGGGACAGAATGATAGAAGAAAACTCAAGACGACAGAGATAATCTCTTATCGCTGCATATTTACCCCTCTGGTTGAGGGAGCGCTAAGCTGCTGTTCTAGCAAGTCCAATCCTCGCCGGCTTCTCAATTTTGTGCAGACTTCATGCAACCCGGATTTACATAGGGAGAATTTTATGGTAGGCTTAATGAAAATCGGAGGGAACCGTGAAGAGGACATTACTGGCGGCCGTAGCTTTAATGCTCATAAACCTGCCTTTGGCAGGGTGCGGAGGCGGAGGCTCAGCGCCTCCTATTGTTACCCAGATACTGAGTGATCCGGCGTATGACGGCGATATCGCAAAAGACCCCGCATCGGGTAATTATACGGTTACCCAGGGCAACGCGCAAAGTGTTTTTGCCGGCATAGACCCCACTGCACTCACGGAGTACCGCGCATTCCTCGATTTCCCTCTGACCGGCGCAGGCGGTGTGCCCGGTGACGCGGTCATTGCATCGGCAACCCTCGATATCGTAATCAACAGCATTCATCCATATCCATTGACCGGAACAATTCCGATTCGTATCGACCTCCTTTCCTTTCAACCGCCGACCCTGGCAGGGACTGATTTCGACCGAACCCTCCAGCCGGCGCTGGCGAGTGCGACGATCTCGCCGCCCATTTCCCAAAACGATTTCGGCAACCATGTAACCCTTGACGTGACCACATTGATGAATGAGGCCCAACGCCTGGGTTTGCCTGACTTCCAGGTGCGCCTGCTGGAGGATTTGGGACCAGTTTCACCCGGGCTTATTGAAATCAACGATACTACGGGGTCCAATAGAAGCGCTCTCGCACCGCTGCTTGAAGTATCCTATTATTGATAGAAAGCCGGATCGCAGATAATAAGGAAATAATGACGACCCTGTGGAAAACGCAGATTACCCTGGATCAGCTCAAGGAACTGTCAATAAACACATTAGCCGAACATCTCGGGATAGAATTTCTCGAGATAGGCGACGATTATCTGAAAGCGAAGATGCCGGTCGATTCCAGAACAAAGCAGCCCGCCGGATTGCTTCACGGTGGGGCTTCGGTTGCTTTAGCCGAAACATTGGGAAGTGTCGCGGCAGGACTATGCGTCGACAGAGAAAAGACGGGGATTGTCGGACTTGAAGTAAATGCAAATCACATACGCCCTGCAACCGAGGGGTGGGTCACCGGAGTAACGAAACCGATTCATATTGGAAGCACTACTCAAATATGGGAAATCAAGATCTATAATGAGCGGGACAAGCTGATTTGCATTTCACGGCTCACGGTGGCAAACATAAAAAAATAATATATTACCGGCCAACCGGCACATTGAACAGCTCATCCGCCAAACCGTTCATGCGATCCGCAACCGATTGAAAAAGATGCTCCCGTCCGGCTGGAACCACAGAATTGTAACCGCGCCCGCAACGCTTCTGATGTGAACGAAAAGAAGAATACCAGTTATACCTTATGCCATTCCCGGTCCTCATGAGGAGGCTTCCATGCTGAACAAGATACTCGTTGCATTTGACGGTTCCGAGCAGTCCTACAGGGCTTTTGACTTCGCCCTGGAAATGTCCCGGCTCTGCGGCGGACCTCCCGAGATCACCGTGCTCTCCGTGGCGCAGCCGCCCGAACCCGCTGGCATGATCAAGGTGGAGTCCCTTTTTGACAGCGCAGCCAAGCTCTATGAGCATCTCTTCAAGGGGCTTCGAGATAAAGCGGGCAAAAAAAACCTTGAAATAAAATCCGAAGTCGTCATCGGCCATCCGGCCCATGAGATCATAAAATATGCTGCAAAGAGGAAAAGCGACATGATAATCGTAGGTCAGCGAGGAAAGTCCAACGTCGCGAAATGGCTGTTGGGTTCCGTGTCGAAGAGAATAGCGACGCATGCCCCCTGTACGGTTACGATTGTGAAATAGTGCGGCGGGAGAGCTGACCGTCACGCTTTCCTCTGGTCGCGATTTCCTGAATTTCATAGAAAGGACCACATCCATGAGCAACGATCTACTTCAGCAGCTCCAGGCATTCAGAAAACTCTCCGGAGGATTTCGAGCTTCGCGCGTGATCCTTACGGCGAACAACTACGCGGTATTCGAACACCTCAAAACGCCGAAAACCGGCGGTCTTCTGGCCAGGAGGACCGGGACCGACCCGCGGGCAATGGAAATTCTTCTCGATGCGGTAACGGCCCTGGGCCTGCTCAAAAAAACAGGTTCGAAGTATAGAAACGCGCCCCTTGCAACTAAATTCCTTATAAAAAAGTCGCCCTGGTATCAAGGCGACATGCTTCACCACTCGGACACACTCTGGAAGAACTGGTCGGGTCTCGACGATGTCGTAAAAACCGGTATGCCGAACCGAACCGGAGAACGTCATCATGAATCGTTTATCAGGGCCATGCACAATAATGCAGTCTTCCGGGCACAGGACGTGATAAAGGCAGTCGACGTTCGCGGCGTAAAAAAGGCGCTCGATCTCGGAGGCGGTCCGGGGACGTACAGCATGGAAATGTCGCGTCAGGGAGTTTCCGTTACGCTCTTCGATCAGCCGGATACGATGGGAATCGCCGGAAAGATCCTGAAGGAATCGAAGATAAAGAATGTCGAATGCATCGGGGGCGATTTTCACTCCGATGACATCGGGAACGGATACGACCTCGTATTCATCAGTCAGATCGTACACTCGCTCTCGCCTCAGCAGAGCCTTGGGCTCCTGAAGAAATCGCACAAGGCGCTAAATCCCGGAGGCAAGATCGCAATTCAGGAATTCTTCCTGGGAGAGGACCGTGCCCATCCCGTTCCCGGGGCTCTCTTCTCCGTAAACATGCTCGTCAATACTCCGGCGGGAAGGTGCTATACGACACCGGAGATGAAGACGTGGCTCGCAAAGACGGGGTTCACGCGCATCAAGATGACCAGTCTTGGCGACACGATTGTGCTTACCGGCAGGAAGAAACCATGATCGGTAATCCCACCCGGAGTCGTAGAAAATAACCACTTGACAAACCCGTTCCTCCACGCTAACATATAAACAAATATTTATATGAGGTGGGGAATGCTCAAGCGTTTTGCAGACTCTATAGTCTATTCCGTCTTCGGAATGGCCCGGGGAACGAGGCTTTCAGATGCACTGGATTTCTTCATATACGACACGATTAAAATATTTTTCCTCCTTTCGGTCATTATCTTCGCCGTTTCAATCATCCGCAGCTATTTCCCCCCTGAACGGACAAAACGCCTTCTTTCCCATAAACGAGAGTTTATGGGAAATATTCTCGCCGCGCTCCTGGGAATCGTAACGCCTTTCTGCTCCTGTTCGGCTGTTCCGCTTTTTATCGGTTTTGTCGAGGCCGGGGTGCCGCTCGGTGTCACGTTTTCATTCCTGATTTCCTCTCCCATGGTGAACGAAGTTGCCGTGGTGCTTCTCTGGGGCCTTTTCGGCTGGAAGATCGCGGCAATCTACATCAGCGCGGGATTGTCGGTGGCCATTGTCGCAGGATACATCATCGGCAAGCTCAAACTGGAAAAGTGGGTAGAGGAATATGTCTATACGATACGGTCAATGGGCGTGGCAGTCAGTTCGGTCAAGCAGACCTTTAAGGACCGCCTCGCTTACGCTCGCGCCAATACCGGGGAGATTCTGCAAAAAGTCTGGCTCTTCGTCATCATCGCCGTCGGCATCGGCGGGTTCATCCATGGCTATGCGCCTGATGATTTTCTTGCCCGCTACGCGGGAAACGGCAATCCCTTCGCGGTCCCGCTCGCCGTCGCCGTCGGCGTGCCGCTCTACTCGAACGCAGCCGGAATCATTCCCATCGTCTATGCCCTCATGGAGAAGGGGATGAGCATGGGAACGGTGCTCGCGTTCATGATGGCGGTGACTGCCCTGTCGCTTCCCGAAATGATCATCCTCCGGAAGGTGCTAAAGATAAAACTTCTCGTCCTCTTCACCGGAATCATGACGATAACCATCATCGGCGTTGGATATCTGTTCAACGCGATCTTATAAGGAGGGGTGCAATGGAAATTAAAGTCCTCGGACCGGGTTGTGCGAACTGTCATAAACTGGAGGAACTGGCAAATCAGGCCGTCAAAGACCTGGGCGTCGAAGCAGAAGTCGTGAAGATCACCGACATCGGCCGGATTGCGATGCACGGCATTCTTTCCACGCCGGGTCTCATCGTGAACGGCAAGATCATGCATTCAGGCAAGCCGCTCCCGGGCCTGGAGAAGGTGAAAGAGCTTATCAAGGGTGAGGCGCAGAACGAATGGAAGAACTGACCGCGATATTCAAGGCCCTGTCCGACGGAACGCGGCTCCGGATCGTGAAGCTGCTCGAAAAGGGGGAACTTTGCGTATGCGATATCGTCGCGGCACTGAATATGGTGCAGCCTAAAATATCCTTTCACCTCGGCACCCTGAAGGAGGCGGGGCTTATCAAGGACCGGAAACAGGGCAAGTGGATCCATTACAGCCTGAATGAGACGGACCTGTTCAAAAGGATGCTTATGGTGTCGGTCTGTGAAAAGGCCGCGGGCGGCCAGATTGAAGAGGACAGGAAGCGGCTTTCCCGTTTTCTTCAGTCGAAGAAGACAGATCCTGATGGCGGCAGAACAGGAAACAGCGCCTGTTCTTGCCGGTCCTGATTCATGAAGATCGCGGTGTTCGGAGATATCCACGGAAATATCGAGGCGCTCAGGGCCGCCTATGGAGCGGCGACGGCCTTGAAGCCGGACAGGATCTATCATCTCGGCGATCTCGGCGGCTACGCCCCTTTTGTAAACGAGGTCGTCGAATTTCTCGTCGAGCACGGCATCGCGGGCGTGCAGGGCAATTACGATGAGGCAGTCGCGAACGACCGTGAGCACTGCGGCTGCAAGTCGGAGAACCCCCTCCAGGAGATGATGGCACACCTCTCTTTCACCTGGACCAAGGGCCACGTATCACCGAAAAGCAAGGCATATATGCAGGACCTGCCAAGGGAGATTCTATTCACTGCTGAAGGTAAAAAGGTCTGGCTCTTCCACGCGACGCCGAAAAAAAACAATCTCTACTGGTTTGAGGACAGGCCGGAAAAGTTCTTTCTTGAGATGGCGGAAAAGGGCGATGCCGATATCATGATCTACGGGCATATCCACAAACCCTATAGAAAAGACGTGAACGGCAAAGTCTTCATCAACGCCGGCAGCGTCGGCAAGCCGAAGGACGGCGATCCGCGGGCATGCGTCGCCGTCGTCGAGATAACGCCGCAGGCGGTGAAGACAGAGTTCATCCGCGTGTCTTATGATGTAGAGAAGGTTGCAGCTGCCATCGGGGCAAGCGAATTGACGAATTATTTTGCCGAAAAACTGAGGCGCGGTGAATAAAACCGGAAAAGTACGAGGGAGGGGACGGGAAACCATGGCCGATTCAAGCACGAAGAGACTATCATTCCTGGACCGGTATCTTACACTGTGGATCTTCGGAGCAATGGCTCTCGGGGTAGGGTTGGGCTATTTCATCCCGGGAACGGAGCAGCTGATCAACAGCTTTCAGACCGGGACAACGAATATTCCCATAGCGCTCGGCCTGATCCTCATGATGTATCCGCCCCTTGCCAAGGTTAAATACGAGGAGCTTGGCGAGGTTTTCAGAAATAAGAAGGTCCTCGGCCTCTCACTCGTCCAGAACTGGATCATCGGCCCCGTCCTTATGTTCGCTCTTGCGATCATTTTCCTCCGGTCTTATCCCGAATACATGGTGGGGCTCATTATGATCGGACTCGCCCGGTGCATTGCCATGGTGATCGTCTGGAACGAGCTTGCCTGCGGCGATTCCGAGTATGCGGCAGGTCTCGTGGCTTTCAATTCGATATTCCAGGTGCTGTTCTTTTCCCTTTACGCCTATGTCTTCATTACGGTGCTGCCCGCATGGTTCGGGCTCAAAGGTGTGGTCGTGAACGTGACCATCGGCCAGATCACGAAGAGCGTGTTTATCTATCTCGGAATTCCCTTCCTGGCTGGAATGCTGACCGGATTCAGCCTTATGAAGATCAAGGGACGAGACTGGTATGAGCACTCGTTCATCCCGAAGATCAGCCCCCTGACGCTGGTCTTTCTGCTCTTCACGATCGTTGTGATGTTCTCGCTGAAAGGCAATTACATTGTCCGCCTGCCGCTTGATGTCGCGCGCATTGCAGTGCCGTTGCTGATCTATTTTGTGGTCATGTTCCTGGTCTCGTTCTATCTCGGGAAGAAGATCGGTGCAGACTATCCAAAGACGGCAACCCTGTCCTTTACCGCCGCAAGCAACAACTTCGAGCTCGCCATTGCCGTTGCCGTGGCCGTCTTCGGGATCAATTCGGGTTCGGCCTTCGCCGCAGTCTCGGGCCTCTCGTGGAAGTGCCGGTATTGATCGGGCTCGTGAACGTGGCGCTGTATTTTCAGAAGAGATTTTTCGCCGTTGAATACTGCCGGGTAAAAGAAGCGAAATCGCTCTGAAGACTGTCGCGGGTTGAAAAAGAGGAGTCATGCCAATCGAACGACGGGATTTCTCAAATATATTTGAAAAGTACTACCGGAGGATCGTCGGGTATCTTCGGAGGCAGGGCGCACTCGTGAGCGCTTTTTCCTGTATCACTGTTGAACCTAATAAAAGCATTTGACACGGATAAAAGCTGATAAGAAGCGGATCAGAGCTGATAATTTAAAAAAAGGAGCTTCACCCTTTTTGGGGAGGCTTCAAGTTCGATCTTTCTCTGCATTTATCCGAAGTTAATCCGATTTTTCAGTGTCCAAAGGCTCTTTCTAGGCTGAAGGGATTAAAGAGTACGTGCTTTAAAAAAATGGCGGGAGAGCATGGGGATCGAACCCACCTTCCTCCGCTCTCGCGAAGGAACAACGGCTTTGAAGGCCGGGACGGGCACCAGCTCCGTAACCTCTCCCTTGTTGTCAGGCGTAATGGGGAAATAATGATTGGAAATGGGAAATAGAACTATGTACTGATTATACTGAAAATGCCCCCGCTTCGCAACTACGTTTTCTTTTCCGAGGTATTCCCCTTCGATCCACGCGTTCTCCGCAGCCTCTCCGCTTTAAACAGCGCTATCCTTTTTTATCGTGAGCAAATCCATCGCCTTGTCGAGATCCGCATGCGCGCCGAGGAGGACGACGATGTCGTCGGGCTGAAGGGCAAGGTCCGGGCCGGGGTTCGTGATCGCTTCGTTGTTCCGTGCGACGGCGATGACGGTGGCGCCGGTATTTTTCCGGATATCGAGGTCGCGGAGGGTCCTGCCCGCGGCCGGGGAGTCGGGCCCGATCTGGATGTTGTCCACGGTCGCCCCGACGAAGAGCGCGGCGATGCGTCCGATGTTCTCCTGGTCCAGCGAGTAGCCGCGCAGCATTTTATACCCGCCGAAGCGAACCAGCTGGATCTGGCTCGCGATGATATTGTTCGGGACGTGGTACTCGTGCAGCACGCGTGAAAAAATTTCGATCGAGGTCTCGAACTCTTCGGGGATCACCTGGTTTGCGCCGAGCCGGTAAAGCTCGTCCACTTCACTGGCATACCGCGTGCGGATGAGAATGAAGATCGCCGGATTGAGCTCACGCGACATGCGGATTGCGAGCCGCGTCGCCGTGTTGTCGGAAATGGCGAAAACGATGACCCTGGCGCAGTCCACTCCGGCCCGTATGAGCACGTCCCTGCGCGTGATGTCGCCGTAGATGATGGGCTCGCCCTCCTCGCGCGCCTTGCGAATCGTATCTGCGTTTACCTCAAGCACGACATAGGGGATGTGGGTCGCTTTGAGCGTCTTGGCGAGGTTCCGGCCGTTCAAACCGTACCCCGCAATGATGGTGTGCCCGGTGAGCGAACAGACGTTTTTCTCGTCGGCATCAGTGGTTATTCCGGGAAGACGCGCGGTGAGCCAGGGACCTGCCTGGATAAGGAACGGTGCGACAAGCATGCTCAGGATCGATGTATTAATGAACAACTGAAAGACGTCCCTGCCCATCAAACTGCTGTCATGGCCCTGCTGGGCCAGGAGAAAGGAAAACTCGCCGATCTGGGCAAGGCCGAGTCCGGCGAGCAAGGAGGTGCGGAGGGGATAGCGGAGTATCCACGCAGTCGCTGCGACGAGACCGGTCTTCAGGAGGATGAGGATTGCGGCAAGGAACAGGAGGATGAGCCAGTGGGCCCTGAAAAATTCGGTGTGCAGCAGCATGCCGATGGAAATGAAAAATATGCTCGCGAAATAGTCCCGAAACGGCATGATCTCCGCGACGATGTGGTGGCTGTATTCGGACTCGGAAATGATCAGGCCGGCCAGGAATGCGCCGAGCGCGAGGGACAGGCCAAGGCTGTAGGTGACCCATGCCGTGCCGAGGCAGAGCAGCACCACGAGAAGAAAGAAGATCTCCCGGTTGCGGAGCCTGATGACCTGGTGGAGGAGGAAAGGGACGACCAGGCGGGCGGCGATATATACGCCGATCAGCCCCAGAACGGCCTTGCCGAGGGAGAGGAGGACCGAGAGGGGAGTGACCGCGCCGGCAGAACTCGCCTGGCTCAGGACCGGCAGCAGGAGCATCATGGGTACAACGGCGATGTCCTGGAACAGCAGAATGCCGGTGCCGAGCCGTCCGTGGGCCGTGTCGAGCTCGGTGCGGTCCGCATACATTTTGAGCACGATGGCCGTGCTGCTTAAGGACGCGAGGAAGCCGAAGAACAGGGACTGGGGCAGTGGATAGCCGAAGAGGACCGCGATGCCCATAACAACGGCGATGGTCAGCACGACCTGGATGCCGCCGCCGATCAGGAGTTGTCGTCCTGACTTGAAGATGTCCTCCAGGGAAAATTCGAGGCCCACGGTGAACAGGAGCAGGACGACGCCGATGTCGGCCAGCCGTTCGACGACCCTGGTCTCGGTAATGATCGCGGCGCCGTACGGGCCGATCAGGACACCGGTGATCAAGAACCCCACGAGCGCAGGCAGCTTCGCCCGGTGGAATATATAGGTGATCGGAAGGGACACCGCGAGAAGGATGATCAGTTCGCGGAGAATGGTTATTTCCTGTTCCTGCATGGAGATATCATAGCACATCCCTCAAGAGAAGCAAACGGAGAGGACCGCACTACGACGCCGAGCGCTATGCCTCGACCTTTTTCCGTTTCATGATCACAGTGAGAAATACGATCCCGCAGATCAGCCCGCCGAGGGCGAAGGTGAGCGGCGCCTTGAGCCAGTGCGCCACCGAGCCCGCGAACAGGCTTCCGAAGGGGGTCAGCCCGCCGAAGGCCAGGGTATAGACGCTCATCACTCTGCCCCTGAGCCTGTCTTCCGTGTTCAACTGGATCGTGGTGTTCGCCATGCCGAAGAAGGTAACCATGGACCAGCCCGAAAGTGCGAGCAGCAAGGCAGTCAGAGCGAAGGATTTTTGCAGGCCGATAAGCATCAGGAAGAGCGACAGCCCCATCCCGCCGCCCAGCAGGAGGATAGATTTGGGTCCGTGCTTGCTCAAGACGGCAAGGGAAAAAGCCCCGATCAAGGCGCCGGCGCCGAAGGAAGACATGAGAAATCCGTAGGCCGCCGCATCGCGGTGGAGCTCCTGCCGGGAGAAGACAGGGACGAGTACGTTGAAATTCGTTCCGAAGATGCTGACCACGGACACGAGCAAAATGACGAGCATGACCGCCGGCGTGTCCTTGATATATCTGATGGCTTCCCTGATGTCGGAAATGACATGGTAGGACCTCGGTTCGCCGGACTCGGGTTCGGCGAACTTCATAACCAAGAGGCCCCACAGGACGGCCAGGAAACTCAGCCCGTTGACGAGAAAGCAGACGGCGGTCCCGGCCGCGCCGATGAGGAGTCCCGCTATCGCAGGGCCGACTGCCCGCGCTGCATTGAATATGGAGGAGTTCATCGCAATGGCGTTCATAAGGTCTTCCTTACCGACCATCTCGATGATGAACGCCTGGCGCGCCGGCATGTCGATGGTGTTGACGATGCCGAGGAGCGTGGCAAGGATCAGGATGTGCCAGTATTGGACCACGCCGGTCCAGACGAGCAGGGAAAGCGTGAACGCCAGAAGCATGAGGACCGTCTGGGTCATGATGATGATTTTACGTTTTGAGAAGTAATCGATGAAGGGACCGGTGATGAAGGACAGGAACAGCATGGGCAGGAATTGGAGCGCCGAAACCAGGCCCAGCTTGAAGGACGAATGAGTGAGTTCCAGAACGAGCCACGCCTGCCCCACGTTCTGCATCCACGTACCGATGAGGGACACGAGCTGCCCGGAAAAGAAGAGGCGAAAGTTCCGGTGGCGCAACGAGCGGAATAAGGTTTTCATCAATGATGGTTCTGGCATTGTGTCGTCTCTTTCACCTACAGTATAACACGTGAGGGAGAGGGAGGAAAGAAGTGAGCATAAAGAAGAAGTTGAAGAACGACTTCACGATCCTGCAAGTTCAGACTCATCAAATACTGGTAATAACATGCACAACAAATGAACCTAAAAAAAGCATTTGACACGGATAAAAGCTGATAAGAAGCGGATCAGAGCTGATAATTCAAAAAAGGAGCTTCACTCTTTTGGTGAGGCTTCAAGTTCGATCTTTATCTGCATTTATCCGAAGTTAATCCGATTTTTCAGTGTCCAAATGCTCTTTTTAGGATGAAGAGACAATGATTCCTTCCGTCCGATCGGATCCAATCCCCTATCTTAGCCGATTCAAGCGCTACTTGACCACAAGAACTGAGCGCTCCTAAACTCAAGAATTAAAAGTCCGGGAGGAATAACTTGAATCCGTAGGAACCGTAGTCCGAAACAACAGGACAGACAACCTGGTCGTTCAATAGGGCTTCATACCTATCGAGTCCCTTTAGAAAAGTGGGTATGCGGACCGGGTATGTTTTGTAACGGTACAGCGGCTTGAACTCCAACACCTGCGATTCGCCTTTATGCAAAGATACCTCAAACTCCGACAAATAGTCTTTCTTCGGGAGCCCAAAGACGATTTTATGCATACCGACCGCGAGCCTTATCTTTTTTTCAAGACGATATTTTATTCCAGTACCGGCATCAGGGTCGCGACTCGTATAGCCTCTCTCATAAAGAGGAATCGTTTCTTTTTGCCCTTCCGCCATCCACAGAACAGCCTGCCCGTCTATATTTAGCAAGAAGGGATAACCTGGTTTTTCCTGCGCTGCCGTTTTCGATCCAAGGGCATAATATCTGTCGAGAGGGATTTTAATCGATGCCTTAATGACGAGATCAACAAACCCCGGCAAGGCAGAGCTTTTCTCCGGGACCTCTGTAAAGACGTCCGATCTTGTGCTCTTGGTCCTTCTCGCAATCTCTTGTGTCGTCGAAACACACCCGGCAAGGAAGATCGCGGCTGATATTAAAATTATTAATTTTTTGTATTTGTCCATATTTATTCTTTATGAAGACCATGGCCAAGAAGGTCGGGTCTTACTCGCGAAATAAACTGTATTACCGCGCCGGTAATAGCACCCTCGATGACCCAGCCAATGCTGCCGAGTGAGAGCACAATTACCGCGAATGTCCGAAGATCCGAGTTTTCCTGTTCGTGGTGTTGATCATGGGTTTGTTCGGTCATGCTGATCACATGCTCATGATGGTGTTCAAATAACTCCGCATTTATATGTGAGACGCCGACGATGCCTATCAGGAGCAGCGTTGCAAAGAAAAGTGATAAAAAAGTCGACACTGAAGCGCTCCAGAATACGGGCAATTTCGTTCTGAACAGAAAAAACAGGGTGTGGCCCAGAAATGCTTCGGTACCGAGGAGCAGCGTGTTGAGGCCCACGACGGTAATGCCGCCGTGGCCGACAAGGGCGAGCATAAGATTTACGATGAACGCCGCCATAAAGCCGAGAGACGGTCCGAGCAGTATGCCTGCAGCAACCGACATATTGAGGTGGTACGCGATAGGAAGAATCTCAAGGCTCATGGCAACGAGCATCACAGCAGCCACTGCCCCAAGCAACGGGACCTTTTTCTTCATGTCCGCGGTCCGTAAGCGGAATATGCTGAGCGCGAGGAACACCGACATAAGTAGAAATCCCGAAACCCACAGACAAACTGGGAGAACACCATCTGGGATATGGATATGTGTCATGCTTTCTCTCCTTAGTTAAGGTAGCGGACTGGATTAACCGGCAGGCCGTTGACCCGGACCTCGTAATGCACATGAGGCCCGGTACTCGACCCCGTATTGCCGGAATATGCGATCACGTCGCCGCGTTTTACGTGTTGTCCCAGCTTCACGTTTATCCTGGAATTATGTCCGTAAACGGTCTTAAGACCGTAGCCGTGGCTGAGTTCGACCACGTTGCCATAGCCGGACTCGAAGCCCGCCTTGACAACCACCCCGTCGGCGGGTGCGACCACCGGGGTGCCGATTTGTGCCGCAATGTCGATGCCTTCGTGAAATTGTATCTTGCCGTTTAACGGCGAGATCCTGTTGCCGAACGGAGAAGTGACCCATCCGCGGACCGGCCAGACCGCGGGAGTCGCGGCATAGAGCGAACGCTTGTCCTCGAAGTATTCAATCAGAATCTGCAGGCTCGTTTCTTCCTTCGAGGCCGCACCCTGGAGCTGAGTCAATTCCTGATGCATTTCCTTGAGCGCCTGATCCTGTTTCTTTTCACCGATTGCAGCAAGGTTCTGAAGCCCGAGTTCATCCGGCCCCCCGATCCCGAGGAACTGCTGCGCCTTATCGCGGGGCCCGAGACTTACGGCCTGCCGTAGTTTTGTGTCCAGTTCACGGAGCAGGAACATCTGGCGTTTATAATCGATCAGGTTGAGGGCGAAGTCCTGAACCTGGGTTTTCTGGTGCATAAGTTCCTCGCGCATGGACCGCAGTTCCCGGATTTTCCCTTGGACATCATTAAATTCATAAATAAGATAGACTGAAAGGACAAGTAGCCCTGCAAGGGAGAGAAGAACGGTCTTGATCACTGATTTGGAAATGTTCAGGGTCCTGACGCGCGCATTGGGACCGGGCAGGAACATGAAGGTATAATATTCTATTTTCTTAGCATTTCTTGAATTCTTATGTTTTGTGAGCATGCTGTAAGCCTCCCGGAAGAAGCCTGGCGACAAACCAGCCTATCGCGTAGAGTACGCCCAGGAAGACAACGTCAGTCGGGCCGACCGGCAAGTCCCATTGATAAGCGATCCAGAATCCGAAAAAAGCTGTCGCGCCGCCGATCAAAGAGGCCAGCACCGTGAACTGGCGCATGTTTCGCGCGTATTGATGCGCAGTCAGCGCGGGAATCAGCAGAAATCCGAACGCGATGAGCGGCCCCACGCTGAGCACTGCCATCGATACGGTCAGCCCGATCAGGACATAGAGCAGCACGTCCCAGAAGAGGACGTTCTTGCGAAGGATCGTTGCCATGTCGCGGTCAAACGAGACGAGGAGCAACTCCTTATGGAAGAGTCCTAATACTGCCAGGACGAGCGTAAGCGTCGCCGCAGTCAGCAGAAGATCGAAATTGGAGATGGTGATGACCTCTCCTTTCAGCATGTCGAGCCAGCCGATTTCGCCATAAGGGTTTTTTGAGAGCACCAAGATGCTGAGCGCGGCGGCCACAACGTAAGCGGTGCCGAGCCTGCCTTCAGGTTGTCCGCGCCCGCGCCGTTCAAGGAAAGCAAGCACAAGGATCGCGGTCAGCGAGAACGTTATTGACCCGGCAAAGGCGAACGCGTGGGCGCTGTGTGGGCCGTACTCTGTCAGTTTGAACCCGAGCCACAGAGGGAGCGAGAGCGCGATAGCAACGCCGGTCGAGGAAATCTGGGGCAACGCAACCCCCATAAACACCAACCTGCGCATCACGAGAAACACACCGACGAGGGGGCACGCAAACCCGACGAGCACGCTTGTATAAAGCGAGTTGCGAAGAAGAAAATCAAAAGCGAGGATATGGTGAAGCGTTTCCATGTCAGCCCATCCCTATTTCAAATATTTCCGCCATCCGTTCGGCTGTTAGCAGTTCGTTAACCGCTCCATAAAAAAAATTGCCCTCGTGAAACCAGATGACTTTCTCGGCGTAGTGACGTACGGCCGCAAAGTCGTGCGTGACGAGCAGGACCGTGATTTTCTTTTCTCTGCATATCTGCGAGATGAACGCCAGCACGGCAGTCGTGGCCTCACGGTCTACTCCAGCCGTGGGTTCGTCCAGCACGAGGACATCCGGACGCGCGGCCAAAGCGCGGGCAATGAGGACCCGTTGTTTCTGGCCGCCGGAGAGTTCGGCAAAACGCTTGTCGGAAAAATTCTCCGCGCCCACTGCGCGCAGACACTCCCGCGTGAAGGCGCGTTCGGGCGGCGGAATACGACGCCCCGGGCGTATGCGGCCGTACGCGCCCATAAGCGCGACCTCGAACCCTGTGAGCAGATAAACGGGGTCGAACTGATTGGCCTGAGGGACGTAGCCGAACGTAAGCGGTGCGCCTGTTGATGGGGTGTCGATGCGGCCTGCAACCGGCGGCAGCAGTCCAAGCAGCGTTTTGAGCAAAGTCGATTTGCCCGATCCATTAGCGCCGAGGATGCCGGTAAAGCTTGCCCGGGAGATGGAAAGCGTAAGTCCTGACAGCACCGGCTGGTTGTTATAGCCGATGCTGAGGTTGTCCAGTGTTATCAGTGGTTCATTCATGGTTATTTAAATGAGTGTCCGCCCGAGAATTCGGGCGGACACATTCTCCCTGTATTTATTTCCGTGCCTGCATCGCGGTTACTATCGTATGAATGATGTAGTCCATCATCTTAATATACGTCTCCGTATTCGGCACGCCGCCCGGCATGATAGGCAACGTTATCATGGTTGCACCGGTCTGTTCGGCTATGATTTTCGGTACCTTTTCGGGGAACTGCGGCTCGCGCACGACGAGGGGAACATGCTCGGCCTTCATTGAGGCGATCAATTCTTCGATGTGACGCGGGGTCGGATCGATACCCGGCTTCAGTTCGATCGTGCCGAAAAAATCAAAACCAAAGCGCTCCGCAAAATAGGGCCAGTGCTCATGATAGGAAACGAACTTTACGCCTTTGAGCTGTTTGGCCGCCGTCTTCCACTCGACAATCTTGGCATCGAGCTTTGCGAGATAGGCGTCGCGGTTGAGCGTGAATTCCGCCTTATGCTGCGGCGCGAAGTCTACGAGCGCGTTGTAGATATTCTCGATGGCGGTCTTCGCCAGCACCGGGTCGAGCGTGTAATGCGGGTTGCCGTAGGGATGAACGTCTCCCTGATAATGGTCGGTCGACTTGGGCACGTCGAGCGGTATGACTCCCTTGGAGCAGTCTACATAGCCGGGTGTGCCCTTCTGGATGCGGGGGTTCTTGCTCGCCTCCAGAAGCGCCGGCAGAAATGCGTGCTCGCAATCGAACCCGATCAGGATCATCAGGTCAGCCCGGTTCATCATCGGCACGAAGCTTGGTTTCATCGGGACCCCGTGCGTGTCCTCAACGCCCGTGGCCAGGCTTTTGACATCGACCAGGTCTCCTCCTACCTCACGTGCAAAATCGGCAAGGTCGGTAAGGGTCGTAACGATCCGGATTTTTTCAGCATGAGCAGGCGCGGCCCAACCGCACAAGGCCACGGTGAGCGCGATCATCGATATCAAGGTACCTAATTTGGATTTCATGGTTTATTCTCCTTTTCCAGAGTTAGCGTGACTGCCACCCATGCGAGTGTGCGCCGATGATCCACGCCCATTGCAGGTAAACGGCTTCATCAGGGCGCAGGCCGGTCGCGGCATTATTGTCGGTGTGCGTGTATTGAAGCCGCAACTGGTTCCAGTGGCTCGTGGCCCAGGTTATGTTCGCGGATTCCGCCGTTGTTTTGGCCTGATTGTTTGCCATATCCTCGACCTGCTCATACTGGACCCCGGCTATCCATTGCCGATCAAACTTATACGTGAGATAGGAATACAAACCCAGGGACCTGACGGACCGGCTGCCCAACGTGTTGTCCAGGGGTGCAGTCCCCACATCATACCGGTTGTCGCTTTGGAGCACTTCCGTGCCCCAGGTGACGGTCTGGAACTGGTTGTTGCGAAGGGGCTTCCAGCTCAGCATTATGTCCACGCCCACGAGGCGTCGCTCGCGTTCGGTAAACGTGCTGCCCCCCACGGTTGGAAATGCGGGATTTGCCGGGTCGGGGTCCCACTGCGCAAGTGTCTTCGGATTCCAAAGGCCTGAAATGCCCGGCTCAAAAGAAATATTCGGCGTCAGGTCGAAATAGGTTGACAAACGCCCCCAATAGTTCAAGCCCCGTTCGTTGCGGTTATCGCCGACAAAGTTCGGCGGGTTGTCGCCGCCGAACTGATCGCCCGCGCCGAGCGTCAAGCTGATATAGTGCTCGACCGGCACGAGCCAATTCACCTGCAGCCCGTCCGTCCTCGCTTCGCCGCCGATGTAGCGGTCAAGCACGAGCTGACGGTTCACAAAGGGCAGTTCATGATCGTGGATGTAGCCCAGGCGGCCGAATTCCCCGAAGAACCGTCCTGCCTTCACCTCCAGGTTCCCGGGCAGATCCGTCGTCTGGAGCGCGGCCTCTTCGATCCCCCAGCTCTCTTCGCCGGTGACCGGGTCGGCTGATCCGTTGACGACTATATAGCCCTTCGTGAAGGGATCTATCGAAGCGGCCGCGTTCAGTTCCACTGAACGTTGGAATATATCAATCCCGCCGGGCCGGTCGCTGCCCGTCTCCGCCGATCCCTTGCTTCGATAGGAGAAGATCGTCTCCCCTACGAACCCGATGGCGGGGTTAAATATGCTTGGAATTTCCCTCTTCTGCGTTTCGGATAGTTGTTCAATGGTCTGTGACTGTTCCTGTACCGTGTCTTCAAGCTTCTTGAGTCGATCCGCCGTATCGTCAGCGAAAACCGCTGAACTGAACGAGCAGAAAGAAAGTATACAGACGATGCACAATACTCGTTTCATAAGGCCCTCCAGGGATGAATTGATGCCGCGTGTAAATGGCTCGAGCAGACTTTTTTGCGCGTGGTCGCAATTTTCCGCAAAATGTAACCATGGACGATTAAGAAGGCAGTTTTCCGCCTTCGCCAAGCCCGAAGATTGATAGGGAAGTCCCGCTCTTACTATTATAGAGTGTGAGATACGAATTTGTGGGTGTTTATGCCGGAGGACCGCGGGTGGTGGAAAAAGCGACAAGGAGAGTTTCGGTCAAAGCAGGAACGGAAACAACAACGGTAGTTTCAGCTAAACAGGGGGTGACGTCAAAAACAGTTGCTGCCGGGCTGGTTGCGGGTGCATGATTAATTGTAATACAGATGGGGCAATCATGATCATCGGCTGTGTTGTCGTGATGATGGAACACAGCCACAAACGTGGACAGCAGGAGAACCAGTATAAGAAAAACTGTAAAACGTTTGCGCGAAGTCATATTGTCCCTTTTACACCTGAGGACAGATTAAGCTCTGCTGACGATTTTGTCAAGAAGTTGTTGGTGCAGAAAGATGGAGTGGGCGGAGTTGGTTTTTACGACAAGTGAGCACAGCGAAGCGCTAAAATATGTTTTTTATGTCAGTTTAGCGTCTTTGGTGTGATAACGGCAGCTCCAGGTTGTTTTCTTCAAGCAAGTCCTTGTCTGCCAGAATAGCCTTTGACGCACCATCAGCGACAACGACGCCGTCGCGCACCACGATACAACGCTGACAGACATCAAGAATAAGGTCGAGGTCATTGTACGCGCTGATGTTTGTGTGAACAACTATTTATTCAGCGCCAGCTTTTCGGTCAGAATACCCTTTGCACGTTTCAAATGGTCCTTGACCGAACCGCTGCCGTCGATTGCGAGATATATTGCCCGAGTGACTTCACTTTCTCCCGCAGCATGCGCTTTCGCCGCCCACTCTTGGTAGTTCTCCGCGTGACTGTCCGCGTGCTCGATCCAGTGATCGATCAGCACCAGCAACTTATGCAAGTCTTCGATGTTTTTTGATTGTTCTTGAGCATGGACATAATCCGATCCATGACCGCGAGCGTTGTATTTGTTATCATCGGGCATACCTCCCTTGTCAGAATGATAGTGACCGAAATGGCCGTGGCGATGCACATGGGCCTTGTCCCCGTGCCGGTGCGCGTGTTCGTGAATCAGATTGACGTTGATCAGCAGTTCGTTGTTCGCGATGATGTCATGGAACATGCCATCAGCCGCAATCGTATGATCCTCAGAAAGGACTATGGCCCGTTCCGTAATGTCCCCGGCTATGGACAAATCGTGCGTTGCCGCAATGATCGTTTTCCCTTGTGCGTGAAGTTCCCACAAAAGTTCGATGAGCCAGACCTGAGTCCGAGGGTCCAGTCCGTTCGTGGGTTCATCGAGCAACAGAACATCGGGGTCGGTTGCGAGACTCGATGCGATCGCGACCTTCTTCTTCTGGCCGTCCGAGAGCGTATGCGGCGCACGGTCGCGCAGGTCCGCGATGCGCAGGGATTCGAGCTGCTTTTCGACGATCTCCGTAACCTCGGCAGAAGACAGATTGAGTTGCAGAGGTCCGAACGCAATGTCATCCCACACCGTCGAGGAAAATAGCTGCACATCCGGATTCGAGAAAACGAATGCCACGCGTTTTCTGAAATCAGCTGCAAAAGACCGGTCTTCGAGGGCTTCTTCATTCAGGTGTTTGCCGAACACGCGCACGGAACCGGATCGCGGAAATGCCAGCCCGTTCATAATCGACAGCAGCGTGGACTTGCCCGTTCCGTTCGCGCCCAGGATCGCAACGCGCTCCCCCGATTCGATGTCGAGACTCAAGCCGCTCAAGACCGGCGAACCGTCGAGATACGCATAGTGCAAGTTTTCGATCGAGAATACATTGTTCATCGAAACATTCCTCGTTCAGCCAGGATGAGCATTGCCCCGGCTACGGCAACCGCTGTCAACCAGACATAATCGATTGCGGCGACCTGAAAGCGGTTTGCTGTGCGAAACTCCCCGTGGAACCCGCGCGAGAGCATTGCATTG
The DNA here is from genome assembly GCA_963769335.1 of Nitrospirota bacterium. Lineage (GTDB taxonomy): Bacteria > Nitrospirota > UBA9217 > UBA9217 > UBA9217 > JAJYKN01. The sequence goes on from CAVYLT010000058.1 coordinate 154,955, forward strand.
TAAATGTCATCGCTCATTTCCATGGATTTCTTGAACGTCACGCCGATACGCGACGCGGTCCAGTTTCGGTCAACGGACGCGGAGAGCGGTCGAATCGTCCTGCTCTTGCGCGCGCGGTACATGTCCTGGATCAGCCGCAGGAAAAGAAAAATATACCGCTCCGTCATGCTGAGCGTCATCACGAATATGCGTGGAACAAACAACGCGCGTAAGCCTGCAAAGGCCGCGCCCCACCGTGTTGTGAGCGTGAACAGCACCGCGAACGAAACCGACGCGGCTACGCGGGAAACGAACGTGATTGCGCCCCACAATCCCTGGTAGGTTACCGCGATCTCGCGCGGAATCGAAAACGGTCCCCAGGTGTGCGGACTGTTCAAGGTAAAGAGAACCAAGATCGGGTCACCTGGCGTGATCACATTGAGCAGCGCTGGCAGAGCGGTCGCGGTAGTAAAGAGAGGGGCGAACAGCCAGATGCGTTTTTGAAAGAACCAGACCGGCACACGGGAGGATGCGGCAAGCGCGATACTTGAGCCATAGACCAGCCAGAGCGATGCGGGAGTATGCAGAAAGCTGATCAGGACGATGATACACAGAAAGCTGAGTAGTTTGATCCGGACATCAAGAGACTGAAGCAGTCCCCGTTTCCACGCATAGGCCTCGGAGAACAGGGACTGCTCCGCGATACTCGCAACAGCAAGCAATGTTTTATCAAGAAAGCCTGCGCCGCTTCCTTTGCCGCCGCTGCCGCCGCAGGAACAGCCTGTTTTCATCAATCCGCACCATTCTTCCGTACCAGCAATTTCGTCAGAAGATACATCATTCCCGCCACAAAGGTAACGCCGATGATCGCCGTGACTACGTAACCGAAACTCTGGCTGCCTAGTCCCTCACCCTGGCCGGGCAGCCCGTAGTCTGGCAGCGGCGCTTTCCAGATTTCGGCTATGCGCTTCATACCTTCGGGAATAAAACCGGCTTGTTTCTGAATTTCATCCAGCCCCCATTCGCCCCAAGCACCTTCTGCTTTAAACAACGCGGGCAAAATAACACCGAGGGGGGAAAGCAATATCAAAACACCGATCCCTATCCAAATTTGTTTCGTCATGGTCATGACTTTTCTCCTTGATTGAGTTTTACTTTATGCATTCCTTCTGTTTATGTCTTCACGTCTATCACTTCAGCATAGCGGGATCGTTCTTCTGAAAGTATTTTATGACAAGCGCCGTGACCAAGGCCTCGGCGAACCCGAAAACCAGGGCATGCTCACCAACCATTGCCGGCACAGCGACGCTGAGCGGAAACGGTGAATAGAGCGGCTGGCCTGTTGCGGATTTTTCAAGGATAGGCTGAATGCCGAACTCGATACCGGTAATCAATGCCGAAATATTCAGGCTGACATACGCGGCGATCGCTCCGGCAATCCAGCGTCTTGCACTTTTAACGTCCGATCCCGCTGCAATCAACCGATACATGCCGTAACCCGCCAGTCCGCCGACGACCCCCATATTAAAGCAGTTTGCACCGAGCGCCGTGATCCCGCCATCGCCGAATAAAAGTGCCTGGATAATGAGCGCGACGGAAACTGATATCATAGCAGCCCACGGGCCGAGCAGAATCGCGATCAGCGTCGCGCCGGTGGCGTGCCCCGTCGTACTGCCGATGATAGGCACATTAAACATCATGATTACGAAACTGAAAGCAGCGCCGAGCGCGAGATATGGCGCCTCTTTCGCCTTGAGAGCTTTATTCATCTTCCGGGCTGCAATCGCCCAAAACGGGATCGTTACAGCGTACATAGTGCCATAGGTTGCCGGTCCCAAATATCCATCAGGAATATGCATTTTGATTCTCCTTGTATGATGTAGTCATAGGGTATCTGTTCTTAAAATCTGAATGTCATTCCCGCCAAAAGGGAAAGGTCTGTCTCGGACGATGTCAAACCGTACTTCACACCGGCGTCGATATCGAAGTTCTCTGCGATCGAATAGATGGCTCCGGCAATAAGAAATGCGGGGTCGTTGTCCGCAGCCTTGTCCGGATTACGCTCTATCCCGATATTGCCGACGAGCTTCAGGTCTTTGATGACCTCATAGGTTGTTGCAAGTGAGGCATGCCAGATGTTCTTTTCTTCATCCGCTTTATTCTCATTCCTGACGTAGCCGAGGTTTGCATGGAAAGCCCACGGGGCAGCTTCTTTCGACCCGATGAGAAATATATGATATCCGGTCTTTCCTGTTCCGCGTCCCTTTTCATCGTCGCCGGTCGGGAAGCTGATACCGGGCTTCAGGGCGAAACTTAGCCCGTCTCTTTCGAAAAAACGCCACTTGGCCTCGAACGAAACATCAGAAAGCCCCTTTTCATCATACGTGGAAACACCGTCTTCCGTTACCTTGCCCCACACGTAGGGCACATTCAGAACCAGGTCGGCGTTCTCGATGACGCCATAGGACAACGTTGCCCCCGCCTGTCCGCCCGTCGACTTTACGGATACGCCGCCCACCATCTCCTTGTCGGAATCATACTGGCCGTTCACTTCAAGCTGAAACTTACCCTTCCCTTGCGTGCCCGCATCGTCTGTGATAAGCGGGTGTGAGGCCCACGCAGCTGCCGGTACAACAAGAACTGTCGCTAATACAAGTGCTCCCAATAACCTTTTATAATTCATTCTTTGATCCTTCTTCCCCCCCCTGTGGTTGTATTAAGAATAGATCTGTTGAATGTCGTTTCTTTCCCACCAGAACATGCCTACCTTGGCGCTGTCCTTTATCCAGAGATGGTCGTCCTGAATCGACAACGTCTTTGTTATGTCCCGCAAGTCCGGATCAGACAATTTCCCGCCTTTTTTGAACGTCCAGTGATCCAGCACCTCGCCAATATGATGATAGGCAAAAGAGCTTTCCGTCTCGTAATATTCCGTAAACCGCAGCGTATAATCGTCACGTTCCGGCAAGACCTCAATTCCTGGATAAACCTCCGAAACGAGGAAGACCTGCCGTGGTTTGAATTGGAATATTCTATGGAGCGAATGAGAAAGCCCTTGTTCGGTCAAATGCAGACTGTTGCATGCCATGATCAGGTCAAGATTGCGATAGGAATGCAACGGCACTTGCTCCCATGTCCGCGCATCGACCTGCAGCCAGTCCATTCCCCGGGAAAATGCTTCTGCAAAAAGCAGGTTTCGCATTCCGACAGAGGGTTCGAGCGCCGTGACCTCGCATCCAATCGCACACAGGGGCAGGGAGAGCACCCCATTCCCTGATCCGATATCGAGAACCCTCCACCCCGGCTTTACGTTTTCCATCAACATGCCGATGATCCTGTCATGATAATGGTTATGCTCCATCCAGAGTTTGTACCAACAGGCGTAACCGTCCCAAAACCTGACTGTTGCGGCCCTTTGACAAATGGTCTGTTCCATGCCCACCTCACGGCTAGCCCTACGCTGGTTTCAGCACTGCTCCTCAACAGAATAAGATGCCAGCGGGATACAGCAGATGCGTTACGATTGTATATTTCGTATACTTTATGTGTTACGATTTTTAAATTAGTAACACATAAAAAGAAAGCTGTCAAGCGATTTTTTCAGCAATGGAAAGACATGGGAGATTATGAATATGATTGGGTGTGCAGACTATTTTGGAGCGCCTGCACACCCATAAGAGATGATCAGGCGACTGTTTCTTCTTTTCTATAAACTACTGATGGTTTTTCAACCATCATAATCCTCCAAGAATATCCTGCAACAAAACCACCGACTGTTCCTGCAATCAGAAAGACAAACAGCAGCATATAGCCCTGGTCAGTATTGATCAATGGCTCATGTGCTTCCCGGCCATGCTCTTTCGCGTATTTTTCCACGACAGATTCATCAACCCCTGGCCATTTTCCCGCTGCAAAAGTTAAGGCGGGCAGCAGGCAATACGCGGCAAGCAGTGAAATAACAAGCAGCGAACTCTTTAATATTGTTTTGGCTTTCATGCCCCCACCTCCTCTGCTTTAAGCACGCCCATTTTTACCAGAAGGTCAGGCCTCTTTCTGTACAGCAGCACAACCATCCCCGAGGTCAGAGCCCCTTCGAGAATGCCAAGAGGCAACTGTGTCGGGATAAAAGCAATCATGATTTTGGAAAACAACGGAAGAAAAGGAGAATCGCCCCTGATGCCTGAAGCAAGTTCTGCCGATGTCGCGAGATAGGTTGCCCAATCCGCCAGCATGCCCGCCATGAATCCGGCTACCGCCATATTCACCTTGATCGCACGGAGTGCCTTGAAGGTGAAATACCCGGCAAAGGAACCCATGATCCCCATTGACACAATGTTCGCACCCCACGTGCTCAAACCACCATGGGAAAGAAAGAGCGCCTGAATCAAGAGCGCAGCAGCCGCGACAAGCACGCTTATGAAAGGACCAAGCAGTATCGCCGACAACCCTGTCCCGCATGGGTGGGAGCAAGTACCCACTGTCGGTACAGGCACCGGCATGCAGGAGATAATAAATACGACTGCTGCCATTAGTCCGACGAGGGGCTTAAAAGACAGGTCATCCTTTGCCAGCTTCTTTAAACGAATTAAGCCGATTGCTACAAACGGTGCCGCAACAGCGAACCAGAGGCCCGCCCAGTTAAACGGAAGGATTCCCTCCGATATGTGCATGGCATAAACGTTGCCGGCGGTCAGCAAGCAACCCATGAACGCAAGAACCATAAATTGTACTGTTGTTTTGAATTTATCAGTTAACATCTTATTCTCCTTCCATCGAGGTTGTGGGAATGAGAGGTCTTCCGGCTCAGGGCTGCCTACTCACCCGCCTTCCCATCATGTGGTTCCATGACAGTGACTCTTCCTTGGGTTTTCGTTCCCTTTACGGCTGCGCGACAGCAGGGGATTTTCACCCCTTTCCGCTTCGTCATTCCCGGATTAACACCAAATTTCATCTGATTCACAAACTCAAGCTAATCACCATACTATGTTCATTTGCTCACCACCTTTCACACGCAAAACATAGCAATTGGCACTCAAGACGCGGAAAGAAACAGCATCATTTCATAGCACCTGCCCTCGATTCATCGAACAAAAATATCCTTTTCTCGATTACTTTTTTATTCACGACCTCAAGAATATAATCATACCCTTCCTCGGCATGCGGAATAATGCACGCTGAACAATCCTTAATGCCGCCCTTTATGAGAAAATCGCCGCCGCAATCAAGCAGATAGATCGGGCACCAGCAGAACAGACACGATTTCCATTCTGCAAAATCATGACATGGGTAAAAGCTGCAATCTTGATGAATGAAATACTTATAATTCACATTTCCCGTCCTCTGCCCGGTGATGAGCGTGCAGTGACAGTACACAAAAAAATCCCCAGCCTTCGAAAGAAGACGGGGGATTAATAGACAAAATTAACCCACACCTGGTCTTAACGCCGAAGACAGTGCGAGAACATCCATGCAGGTCTTCTGGCTCTCCCCTCCCTGCCAACCTTCCCAGCCCATGAATGGACCAGTGGTATAATCTGGCAGTGAGTTTGGCACCTCATGTAGCAGATGCCGGGATTACAGCGGCGGGTCCGCTCCCGATTTGCACGGGATTCCCTTCGCCTGGATGTGTGGTCGATATGTAGCCGCTTTATAGCATAGGGCACCTGTAATGTCAAAATGTTTTTCTTAAATGGAGACTGGTTTCAGAATCGAACTGAACGCAAACCTTTCACGGTCTGTACAATGGGGTTGAAGCCCACAGCCGGCACCAGCCGACTTAACCAGTCGTGACAATTGTGTTCTTCACGGCACGGAGGCCGAGATTGACCGGTAGGGACAGAAAAGCACCATTCATTATCACTATAAAATACCGTCTATTCATATAAAGTTTTACTCTGAATACCGGATACTGCCTTCCGTTCTATTCTAGCTCTTTGCCCGTTGTCGTCATGGTTAGCTTGCCGTGCTTCACGCCCTTGGTGCCAATCAGCCGGTCGGCGATCTTTTTGATCTCCTGGCTCTTGCCCTTTACAACCAGCACTTCAAGGCAGTTATGCGCGTCGAGATGCACATGGAGCGCTGATATGATCTGGTGATAGGACTGATGCTGCATGTCCGTGAGCGCATGATCCAGCTCACGGGTATGATGGTTATAGACAATGGTAATGGTTCCAACGGTTTCGTGCTTGCCCGCTTCCCACTGTTCCTCAACGAGAGTATCCCGGATCATGTCCCGGATGGCCTCGGACCGCGTGGAATAGCCTTTGCGCTTGATATGCTCATCAAACCTTTTGCCGAGTTTACTATCTATGGAAACTCCAAAACGTGAAATGCCTGACATATGACCTCCGTGTTACTTTTTTATAAAAAGTATCCCATTGAGGCAAAGCTGTCAAGCGATTTCTGTTTTTTACACGGAAAGCTTAATTTCTTAAAAGGTCGTATGGCTCATTGCGCCTTTGAGCGGAACAGGGCTCTACCGCTTTTACAACTGTATCGGTCAAGCCTTCTCTTCCTTCTTATCAATGACCGCATCCTGTCCGGCTCTCATCGCTTTTTTAAATGACTGAATGCCTTTTCCGAGCCCTTCCCCGAGTTGGGGAAGCTTGCCCGGACCGAAGATGATCAATACGATCACGAGAATGACAATCAGGTGCAAAGGCTGAAATAATCCCTCAAACATTCGTTCCTCCGCGTAATAGTGTTTTAGTAAAGCGGAAGGGTTGCCCCTTCCGCTCGCTTCTGTTTACTTTTCCAATGACTCGTAGGTTTCTCTCGGCGACGGTACGCTCTGGCCGTGGCAGTCTGAGCAGTTGTTCTGGGACGTGATTCCGTTCGCGATTACGTTGTAGAGCGGCTTGTGCTTCGGCTTATACGTGCTGTCGGCATAAGCGTTCAGCATAGTTGCAGTCTCCATGGCGACATTTGCGGCAACCCGCGCGCAGCGCTCGGCGCGCTGATCAGTGAGGAATGCAACGCCTTCAGCCCGCATCCATTTGCCGACCGAAATGTGGCAAACCGGCGTGCCGGACATGGTCATGTGCTTGATCGGGGCCTTTGCTACCTTGGCCGGAGTAAAGCTCGGAAGGTCTGTGTACGAATAGTAGAATGCGAGATCGTTGGTCATGGCTTCTGCCACGTCTGTATCCTTGGTCACAAGACCGATGACCACGCCCGCGCCGGTCATTGTGCCGCACAGCGCTCCCCATCCCGCGAAACCTCCATGCGCCCATCGGTACGCGTCGATCGGGAAATCATTCCATCCAACGGCGTTCTTTTTCTTCAACGCTTCGGCGAATCCGGCAATGACCGACGACGCGCACCAGCGCTTGAAGTAATTATCATAGGTGATCTGGGCCACCTCATGCGGGTCCAGTTTTGCATACTTGAAGACTGCTGCCGACGCGTTTTCATAAGCTTCTGATTTTTTTACCGCATTGAGGACTGCCATGGATGCTATCGCAGCGCCTGCGGCGATTTTCCCGCCGGTGATCAGCATATCTCTTCTGGAAAGTTCATTTTTCGTTTCCGCACTATTCATGATATGATCTCCTGTCAAATTAGATTGTTCAATGCATCGCAGCATTGAATATCGACGAACATGAATAATCAAGTGTAATTTCCGTTTGGGAGTCAAATAAAATAACCCCGCCCGAACACATCATCATGTGCGAGCATGAGGCTGCGGACGTGCCGAAGCGGAGCCGAGCTTTGAACAGGGGAGGAATGTCCGAACAGGACAGTCCGGGCGCAAACGTACGCACGCACGTACGCCGGCGCAGTTATGAAGTACAACGCCCACGTCTTCGGTTTTTGTTTCTGAGAGTGCTGCTGATCAGATTTTCGGGGGGCGTTCGTCTTGAAAGGCGATTAAAAGAGGCTTAAACGGGGAAATAAAAATTGCAGCATTTTTGCTTTCTACCAGAGGAAGATGTGGACATGGACACTCGTTCACACAGGGCATGTCGCCGTTTGACGACAGGGCGGGCATTGCCGAGTGACACACGTCGAGGGTCCCGATTGCTGCCATCGCTCCGTGATCGGACAACAAAGGCAACGAGGGTGGCACAACGACACTGAGGACGATTGCCAGAAGAACTATTAACGCCTGCCATTTCATGGTTGCATAACATTAAAACATTACTGTAATGATGTCAATGTGTAATTCTAAGTTTAGATTCTATGCCCACCTTCTGATTTCTAATAACAACACGGCTGAAGGACGCAGTGCATAGCACGTCGCGCCCTCCAACCGTTGGAATACAAAATATTGCCTTTATTCTTAGAACGAATACCGCACTCCCAACGATGCAGTGTAACGCGGCGCAAGTTGCACTCCGTTAACATCCTGATAGAGCGGCAATTGCACGAAGCCGTAGAGGGAAACTTGCTGACCGACCGGCGCGGTGATGCCGGGGCTGATATAGAGCAATGTTCCGCCAGTGCTGATTTGGTCCGCATTCGCTCCCACATCATGTTGAACGTATCGATAGTTCAGCTGAACCTGGGGGGCAAAGCTCATAATGCCGGCGTAGCGCAAACCTACGTTGAGGTTGAGACCATCTCCCGGCTTGTAATCCTGTCTTGAGTTCAACGCCCTTTGAAACATCGCCAGGGTGAAGTAATCCCAGTCCTGATTCAGGCTGTCGGCATAATAGGCCCCTACTATCGCATCAGTGGTGCCGGTCCCCGGCTGTAAACCGCGGTCGATTGCAGCTGAATCTCCGGGATTGTTCGGATCAATCGAGGTCCCGGTTTGCGTGAAGCTTCCCGTCGGCAATTTGAGGCCGTAAAGGACCCCGAATTTGCACTGCGAAGTAAAGCCTTGGTAGCGGCCGAGCACTTTTACGTCCCCCACATTTCTCGTATGCGAATCATATGCTCCGTCCGCCGGGGAGGAACCGTCGGAACCGGTCCCCAGCGTACTGTGCTTCCGATCTATATAGGGGACCTGAACGTTGACTCCCCAGTCATGATTCAAGCTGTAGTCGATTCCCAGCGTCAGATAATTGTTCGTTGTGTATTTCTCTACTTCCTGGGGATCGCCGTTATTCGTGATCTGGCTTGCAGCTGCGGAAGAAATTGTTTTAGTCCCGCTCCGAAGCTGGTTCTGATCCAGGAAGTCGTAGCGCAGATCCATTTTGAGACCCGTCGTACTGGAAAATTGGAGGTTTTCCCAATCGGAACTCAATGTGCAGCCACAGCTTGCACAAGCCCTTGCCTCTCCTGAAGAGAATAATAAGGTGATTGCAGCAATAATGAGCGCAGCTGCGCAGTTAATCAATGCTCGCATAAATTTTCTTTTCACTCGCATTGTGAAGCCTCCGTTTTTAAAGTTTTAATGTTGATTTAACAGCTCGTTAATTTCTTTTTCATACATCTGTAAAAATTCCTTGCCGAACCCCAGATGGACATATCGTATAACTCCGTCTCTGCCGATGATAAAAGCCGTCGGTAAAGTTCTAAAGTTATATTCTCTTCTGGTGAAGGCTTTTCTGTCGATTAGGACCGTAAACGTAACCGGAACTTTCTGGAGGAATTCAGTTACAAGCTTTTCGGAAGAATCCATATCTATTCCGATTATTTCAACACCCTCTTTGCTATATTTTTTATAGAGTGCGTCAAGTGCGGGAAGTTCTTCCCGGCAGATATCGCACCAGGGCGCCCAGAAGTCCAGGAGCACCACTTTGCCCTTAAATTGCATCAAAGTAACTACTTTGCCATTCATATCCACGAGATTGAAGTCCGGTGCCGAAGATCCAACCTGACTGGCCTGCGCAAAAAAGGGCAGGGTGAGCACCAACAATAGCGTTAGTGTGATGATTTTCACTGACTAATCTCCTGTCTTATATTCAAGATGCATTACTTAGCGTCTGAAAAAATATAGAGGCCTTTATCCACTTGTTCACTGCAGTATCGATCTAAAGTGCCTCATATACCCTCTCTCTTAAGAGAGTCATGAAAAACTGCAGGAACCCATTCTCAGAGAGGGCAAACAAGGAGCGTGCGTCTTCCTATTCCGTGAAAGAAATAAGGACTCAAAACTTCGGCTGTGTTGCAGCTCAGACTTTCGGGGGACGTTCGTCTTGAAAGGGGATGAGGAGAGGCTTAAAGAGAGAACTTTCAATTTCTGAGGTTTCTTGAAGAGCCAGAGGAAGAGGATGAAAAGTGCGCTCTTGCATACAGGGCATACTTCCACTCGACGACAGGGCCGGAGTCGCTGAATGGCAGATGTCTAGGGCGCCGATCATCGAGTGCCCGTCATGACCGCACGTAAGCGTGAGAGACGGCGGAATCGCCACGGTAAGTAGAATAGCGAGAAGCACCACGACGGCTTGGCATTTCATGAAATGATGTTAACTTCAAAGGAACAGGAAGTCAACATAAAGTTGCAATTTTAACTTCAATATTGAAGATTACCGCCGAATTAAATTCATATGATAAACGGCGAACTGCAAGCAGCCAAGCGAAAATGAAAAGGTTAATTGATTCTTAAAAAATCAGCTAAAATAGTGTGACAATCTACGGAAGATCTGCGGTCTCCCCGAAATCTTCTATCTTCTCCGCTTCTCTGTTCAGGACCATTGTAGTCAGGATCGTTGAACATTCTTCGATCTTCACCTGATCTTCTGCTATTCACATTCCTGAGTGCATTTTTTTCCATAAGCCCTCCCGCGCTTATCAAACAGAGAATGTAACTTGGAATCCATTCCTTCTATTCCGAATCACAGATCCAAAAAGAAACCCGCGCAGTCCGATGTCGTGGCAATTTGTCGTGCATTCTATGTGTGTTCTTGCCGTTTGGAGAGCACTCTGTATCCGCTTTCGCCTTGCTGAGAAAAACACATACCGTCAATAATTCTCTTGCCACACCTCGAAGTAACTCCGGGGGTGCAGGCAGGTTGGGCATATCTCGGGCGCCTCCAAACCTTCATGGTGATAGCCGCAGTTCCGGCATATCCAGGTGGCCGGCGCGGACTTTCGGAACACCTCGTCGTGCTCGATATTCGCGAGCAACTTCCGGAAACGCTTTTCATGCTCGACTTCGACCTGTGCAATAAAACGAAACACTAACGCGGCCTCCTTCAAACCCTCTTGTTTCGCAATGTCGCTGAATGACGGATAGAGCCGAGTCCACTCTTCATTCTCACCATCTGCGGCAGCACTCAGGTTCTGAGCTGTCGTCCCGATCACACCCGCCGGAAATGCCGCAGTGAACTCGGCCATCCCGCCTTCGAGCAGTTTGAAAAACCGTTTGGCGTGTTCTTTCTCGTTTTCGGCGGTCTCAAGAAAGATCGCCGCGATCTGTTCGTAGCCTTCTTTCTTTGCAGCACCTGCAAAAAAAGTGTATCGATTTCTCGCCTGAGATTCCCCGGCAAATGCCGCGAGCAGATTCTTTTCCGTCTTTGTCCCTTTCAGTGTCATTTCGCCTCCATTTTTCAGTGCACCTAGAATGCACATTTTTGAAGATGCATGTCAATTGCATAGGCCGTCATATACCGGCGGTTACTTCTGTAAAATTTCGATTACCTTTTTCTCCATGGTCTCCGTAGTAAATGGTTTTACAATATAGTCGCTGATGCCTAATTGTTGCATGTTAATTATTTGATTTTTTTCTGCCTGGGCAGTGACCATAAGGACCATTACGTCCTTCAACTCAGCATCACCCTTTATCATCCTGACGAGGCTTATGCCGTCTAAGTTCGGCATATTGTAGTCACATATAAGGAGATCATACTTGCTGCGCTTTAATTCCGCCAGTGCCTGAATACCATCCTTTGCCTCTGCTATGTTTATGAAACCTAATTCATCCAGTATGTTTCTGATGGACGTGCGGATAAACCCCATATCATCGGCAATTAGTATTTTATTGTTCTTGTAGCTTTCCATTTAATCGCCTCGACAACTTCGTTCTTGCCAGATCTTCTCACCGGATGAAATATTGATTATTGCGACGAAGGGAAACTCAACATCTTCAGCAAGAAGGAGTGACAGTTTCCCCGGGCCAAGCAGGAAAAAACTATATCCAAGCCCTATCGAATTCCGTTCTGAACTTGTTCGAGTATATAAGCATCGAGGCACGCCTGGTCTTCAGGGCTGACCTGCAAGAACTGCACTCCCATGCCGGGTTCGCCGAACGGCCCTTCTCCGAACTTATGGCAGTAAATGACCCTGGCAACTGCAGTGATGATGGAGTTTTGAAGAGTGATCTTAATGGTGATTTGCGTGTTTTTCGGTAAGGGCTTGAGGGTCCGCACGTACATGCCGTGTTCCGACAGGATCGATGCACATTCGCCCTCTATGCAGTCGAGCGGCGTGTCGTTTACCGTTACCGGCAGGCGGGTTTGGATGCGGATGTTTGTTCTCGGTGTGGGTTCGATGGTTGCCTGGACAGCCCGATACAGCTCCTCGGCCCTGATCGGCTTCTGGAGGCAGGCCGCCGCTCCTGCCCGGCGGCACTGCTGTATGACTTCCGCTGAGCACTGTTCGGTCTGGATGATGACGGGGACGGCGGCAGTGCGGGGCTCCTGCCTGAGCCGTCCGATCAGTTCGAGACCGCCCGGCCCTTTGAAGGTCAGCTCGGTAATTATGAGCGCAGGTACGGCGACCGTCGCCATTTCGATGGCCTCCTTGGCGGACTTGGCCGAACAGATATGGTATCCGAACCGTTGAAGAAGCATGGAGGTATAGAAAATATTGCCGGCATCATGGTCCACCACGAGCAGAAACCGGGAGCGGCGGTCCTGCGTGATCGACGGGGTCTTGTTGCCGTTCGCTGCCATATTCGCCCTCCTTGAGAGAATCGCCTTGCTCCACGAGAAAATACGGTCTCTTCGACCTCCCCATACGTGACAAAGCAACGCGCATTGCAGAGAATGGTTTTCGAAATGAAAGTACTATAAAACGGGTCAAAAAGCAAGGATTGCATCGCGTTTTGTCAACCAACGCGGAAATGTCCTGCTTCGAGACGGCATGGAAGGACAGCAAATCCGATTCTTTTTACTCTATTGCTAAACCGGGGGCATTTGCTACATCGAATTCAGCAGCTTGTAATACTCCGTTATCGTTCGAATGGATTCAAGTGTCGATTTGAACAATATCCAGCTGAGCACAAGGATGGCGATGGTGAGCCCGATTTTCCAGGCGCGCGACGTACCAGGACGCCACCAGATGAGCGGCAATGCCAGCGGCCCCACACTGCAGACTGCGAAGATGATAAAAGATTTCCGAAAAAACCATTTGACGGCGTCTTCTCTGCGGGGAGGGGGGGAGGGCGCATCGAGAAACTCGCCGCAGTGTTTACACTTAATTGCGGCGTCTTGAATCTCTTCGGCACAATAGGGGCACTTTTTCATAATTCATTTCCTGTGGCAGAACTCGGCGGATGAACTGCGCATCTTTCTTCGCGGCACGATCGCCTGTTCGGGCGACCCTGTTTCCTTTGGCGCGGTTGTCGGATGTCTTACCCCCGCAGCACTCTCTTGTCCCCGACCCGTTGGGTGAGTTTTTGCGAATCGAAATATTCCATGAGCGGCACTGCAAACTTGCGCGAGGTCTTGGCCAGGTCACGGAACTCCGCCATGGTGATCTCTTTCCTGTCATCGAGAAACTTCTTGAGGTCGGCCCTGACCTGCTCCAGGACATTTTTATCGAGATGGAGCGAATCGTTGATCCTCACGGTGCGGCCTTCGTCGGAGAGGAGCTTCACGAGGTCCCGGGCGTCTTTTTCCGAGATGCCGAAGAGGGCAGGGAGCTCTTCCCTGACCGGCGGCTGGGTCCCGCCCTGAGTGATTGCCTCTACGATCTTGTTCTTGACCTCGTCCTGGATCTTGCCGCCTGCCGCTTTGAAACCCGGGACCTTGAGCTTCGGGCCCTCAGCCTCGATCTGCTTCTTCTTGAGAAGTCCGTCGATCGTCGCGTTCAGGATTTTGGCCGAGAGCCGCATCTTGAGGGCGCCTTTCAGCTCTTCCTTGTCGAGGCCCGGTTTGAGCGGGTTGTTCTTGTGGTACTGCTTGATAAATTCGATTACTTTCTGTTCGAGCGAGTTCAGATGAGTTGCATGCACATACAGGTTGTCGACCCTGAGGAGGGTCTTTTTCTGGGCCAGGGCGGTGAGCGTTGACAGGACCGTCTGCTTGTCAGCGGCAACGGCGCCTATGGCCTCGGCTTCTTCCATTCCCGCGAGGCCTCTCCCGGAAACGAAGAGCCCCAGGACCTCTTCGAGTTTTCCTTTTTCGAGCATCCCGAGGTTCTTGAGCGACTCCTGCATCGTCGCATTCTTATGCCGCCGTGTATGCGGGTTCAGGACCATGCCGCCGCCGAGGGTCTCCATGGGCGAATAAAAACGCAGGATGTACCGGTCCCCGTGCTGGACGATCACGGGTTGTTCGAGCCGGAGCTGGACGTAGGCTTCTTCACCCGGGGCGAGCGTATTCGACCCGAGGATCGTGATCCTGCCGATGGCCTCCTGCGTCGTATTATAAAAACGGATGCGCGCGCCGGTCTTGAGCCCGCGGGGCGCCTGTTTCAGGAGATCGAGTTGTGCATCCAGTGTTTTGGTGGGAGAAAAAAAACCGGCGTTTACGATGATGTCGCCCCGCGAAAGCTGGTCCTTCTCCACTCCCTGGAGGTTCACGGCCGTCCGCTGGCCCGCGAAGGAGCGCTGCACGGCCTGGTTGTGGGACTGGATGCCGCGGACCTTGGCCGTCATTCCTTTCGGCAGGATCTCAATTTCCTGGTCCGTACTGATCGTGCCCGACAAGAGCGTGCCGGTGATGACCGTGCCGAAGCCTTTCATTGTGAATACGCGGTCGATGGGGAGCCGCAGGATGCCGTTCGACGATTTCGGGGCGACCTCGTTCGAGAGCTTCGCGAGTTCCCGGAGGAGCGCCGGAAGGTTTTCTCCGGTCTTGGACGAGACGGGGACAATCGCGGATTTTTCCAGGAAGGTGCCTTTGACGAAGTCGCGCACCTCGTCCTGCACGAGCGCAAGCCAGTCCTTTTCGACCATGTCCGTTTTGGTAAGGGCAATGATGCCTTTTTTTACGTGCAGGAGATCGCAGATCGCGAGGTGTTCACGGGTCTGGGGCATGATGCCTTCGTCGGCGGCGATGACAAGCATCACGATGTCGATGCCGCCCACGCCGGCAAGCATGTTCTTGATCAGGCCTTCATGGCCCGGGACGTCGACGATGCCGAGGCGGTTGCCGCCCGGGAGGTCGAGGGACGCGAACCCGAGGTCGAGCGTGATGCCGCGCTCTTTCTCTTCCTTGAGACGGTCCGGGTCCGTACCGGTAAGGGCCTTGACGAGGCTGGATTTTCCGTGGTCGATATGTCCGGCAGTGCCGAGGATGATGTATTTCATAAGAGTCCCTTATTAACCACGGATGAACACGGTGAAATCAAGAGATAGAGTCCAATGACGCACGAACACGAATAACAGAAAGTAATTAAGGGGAAATGGAGAAGTGGAGAAAGGGAGGATGAGATGCTGCCCTGTCATATCTTTTTTTCTCAACTTCTCGTTCAATTCGTGATAATGAGCGGCCAACTGGTTTGGTTTTCCCCCGTGTTCATCCGTGGTTACAATGTCAGTATCGTTTTTATCGCCCCTATGATAGCCCCGATCTCTTCGTCATTCAGCGTCCGCGGATCGAAGACGACCAGGCCTTCCTTGATGCGCGTGATGATGTGCGGCCTGCCGAGGCGCAAACGGGATTCTATCTGGTTTGCGCTCAGTCGCTCGTGGCGGATGCAGACGGTCCGGGTCGGGAAGTTTCCCATGGGCAGCGCGCCGCCGCCGCTCTGCGAAGTGTCGTCCTGGATCGAGACCGTAAGGCCTGCATGGCCGGTCCCTTTGATGCCGCCGGACAACAGCGCGGCTTTCCGTTCGATCTCGGAAAGCGGCTGGGTAAGCATCCAGAGCGTGGGGATGTCTTTTATCGCCTTGTCCCTGTCCAGGTACTGGCCGAGCGTTGCGTCGAGCGCGGCAAGGGTGAGCTTGTCGATCCTGAGCGCCCGGGCAAGAGGATTGGACCTTATCGGGTCGAGGTAGGCTTTTTTCCCGAGGACCATGCCGGCCTGCGGGCCGCCCAGGAGCTTGTCTCCGCTGAAAGTGAGCACGTCGACCCCCGAATCCACCGCCTGCTGGACCGTCGGCTCGCCTCCCGCTCCGTAGGTGGTAAGGTCGATGAAACTGCCGCTGCCCAGGTCCCACATCACCGGCAGACTATGTTTCCTGCCGAGCTTCGCAAGCTCTTCCGGCAAGACCTCCTTGGTGAAACCGACTATTTTATAGTTGCTCGTATGAACCTTGAGGAGCAGGCCGGTGTTCTCGTTGATCGCTTTTTCATAGTCTTTGAGATGGGTCTTGTTCGTCGTGCCGACTTCGTGCAGGACCGCGCCGCTGCGCTCCATCACATCGGGAACGCGGAACGAGCCGCCGATCTCCACCAATTCGCCCCGGGACACGATGACCTCTTTGCCGCGGGCCAGGGTATTCAGGCAGAGCAGCACCGCCGCCGCGTTGTTGTTGACCGCCGTTGCCGCCTCGACGCCGGTGAGCCGCGTGAGAATGCCTTCCACGTGAATGTAGCGTTTGCCGCGCTCTCCTGCATTGATATCGTACTCCAGGTTCGAGTAGCTGCGGCTCACTTCGACGACGCGCTGTATGGCCGTTTCAGAGAGAAGGGAGCGGCCGAGGTTCGTATGAACGATGACGCCTGTTGCATTGATGACCGGACGGAGGCTCGGCTCCGACAGCCCGTCCAGGATCGTGGCGGCATCATCGAGGATCTCATCCAGGGAAACGTTCTGTTGACGCTTCTCCTTTTCCCCTCCCTGCAGGATGGCCTTGCGCCGTCTGTCGACAGCGGTCCTGATCGCTTCCAGCACGAGGATGCGCGGGTGCGTCTCAAGCCATTGTCTGGCCCTCTTTTCCTTCAGGATTTCGTCGACTGAGGGAAGTTGTCGCAACAATTCTTTCATAGCGGTAAGATAGCATAGCCGATGAGCATTTTCAACAGGACATTTCCCCCGCCTTTTTTCTTCACCTGCTTTTGCTCTTGACATCCAGTCGATAATATGTCAATTTTAACGCCAGGGCGGACGAGTTCTTTTTTTGGGAAGGTGTCGCGCCTGTTCTGCTTCGCGTGCACATCCGCTTTCGGCTTACGGAAACAAATAAATCCTTAACGAGGTGCTCATGAAGAGACGTTCGTTTATCAAGGGTGTAGCGGCCGCGGGCGCCGCTCTTGCAGCCGGGGACTTGTTCATCCCCTTTGCCGAGGCGGTGGACGTGCCCAAGTTCAACTTCGTCCACATGACCGACCTGCATCTCGACGTAAAGGGCGAGAGCGGTTGGCAGTACCGGGCGCAAAGCGTGCCCTTGTTCATCGACGCCCTGCGCCAGCTGTCCCATCTGCCGAAACTGAAGTTTATCGTCTTCGGCGGGGACCAGATCCACTACGGTGCGAATGACAAAGAGTCCCTCGATGTTTTTCAGCGCTGGGCGTCCCACCTCGACATGCCTTATTATATCCTGCTCGGCAACACGGAGGTCTCGCCCATTAAAGGCGTTTCTAAGATGGGAAGGGAAGATTACCTGAAAGTGTGGAGCGGGAAGGGGCTCAAGCCCGGAAGTTCCTCGTGGGCCTTCGATCCCGTACGCGGCGTACGGGTCATCGGTTTCGACGTGACCGTGGACGGCAGGCCCCACGGCGAGGCGACTTCAGATGGTTTGAAATGGCTGGAAACCGAGCTCAATGAGAACAAAAAGAAGAAGCTCGTTATCGTTTTCACGCACCAACTGCTCATGCCGACCACGCCGAAAGACGACAGCCCGGAGTGGTCGATCTGGATGGTGAAGAACCACGAGAAAGTCCGGAGCGTTCTCGAGCGGCATTCGAATGTGCGGCTTGTCGTCTCAGGACATCATCATGTGTCGCGTGTCATCACCACCGGCAAGATCACCTATGTCGCCGACCCTGCAGTCGTGACCTACCCCTGCTCGTTCCGGTCTTATTCCGTGACCCGGGAGGGCATCCATTTGAAAAACATCGATCTTGACGACAAGGCCACGGTGAACAAGGCGCTGGAGCTGCTGGTGACCGACCCCTACGCCAAAATGTACGATGCAGACGATCCGAAGAAAGCGGCCGGATACAGCGCCGGGCTGACGCCGAAGGACCGCGAAACGACGATAAAATTGTAAGATCGGGACGCGTCCGCTCTCAGGATCAGTTGCTTTTCTTTTTTCCCTCTTCTGCCTTTTCCGGCAGTGAAAAATCTATCCGCTTCCGTGCCGCATCCACGCGGTCGACGCGCACCCTCACCTCGTCGCCGATCCGGTAGACGCTTTTTCGCCGTTCGCCCCGCAGGCAGTGCTGCTTCTCGATGTAATGATAGTAATCATCGGTCAACGTCGAAACATGGACCAAACCCTCGACGAAGAGATCGCGGAGTTGTACGAAAAAGCCGAACTGAAGCACGCCGGTGATGATCCCGTCATAGACCTCTCCCAGTTTGTCCTCCATGAATCGGAGTTTCAGCATCGTGATCACGTCCCGCTCCGCTTCCATGGCTTTGCGTTCGCGCTGCGAACAATGTACCGCAGCCTCGGGCAGGGCGCCGGCAAGCGTTTCGACGAAGGCCTCGTCCCTGAGCCTGCCCCGCAGATCGGCCTTCAGGATGCGGTGGACGATGAGGTCGGGGTAGCGCCGGATGGGCGACGTGAAGTGGGTGTACGTTTCCGCGGCGAGGCCGAAGTGGCCGACATTGTCCTCCGAGTACCGGGCCTGTTTCATCGTGCGCAGGAGCACCGTATTGATAAGCGTCTCCTCCGGCGTACCCTTGGCCTTTGCCAGCGCTTTCTGCAGGTGCAGGGGCTTGAGCTTTTTAACCGCGGGCAGCGAGATGCCGAGCGTGGCGAGAAACTCTATGAGGTCACCCAGCTTTTCCTCGTCCGGTTCCTCGTGGATACGGTAGACAAAGGGCGCCTCCTTGTTCTCGATGTGACGCGCAACGGTCTCGTTCGCCGCAAGCATGAACTCTTCGATGATCTGGTGGGCCATGTTCCGCTCGGCCCTGATGATATCGGTCATACGCCCCTGGAGGTCGAGCACGATTTCGGGTTCGGGCAGGTCGAAGTCGATGCTGCCGCGCTTCGTCCGCTTCGTCCGCAGGACGTTCATCAGCGCTTCCATGAGTTCGAATTCGGGAAGCAGAGCGGCATAGCGTTTTCGTTCTGCGGGCTCGCGGTCCACGAGGATCTCGCGCACCCCGGTGTAGGTCATGCGCTCATTGCTGTTGATGATGCTCTCGTAGATGTCGTAGCGCATGATGTCGCCGGATGGGGAAACGTCCATCTCACAGGTGAGGGTGAGGCGGTCCACGTTCGGATTCAGGCTGCAGATGCCGTTTGAAAGCTGCATGGGCAGCATGGGGATGACCCGGTCGGGCAAATAGACGCTGGTGCCGCGCTGGTAGGCCTCCTCATCCAGGAAGGTTTTTTCCCGGACGTATTGAGCAACGTCGGCAATATGGACCCAGAGCCGGTAGCCGGCTTTGATCTTTTGAATCGATACCGCGTCATCGAAGTCCCGCGCCTTCTCTCCGTCTATGGTGACGGTGGGCAGATCCCGAAGGTCCTTTCTGCCCTTCTGCATGGCCGGTGTGACCTGCTGGGGGACCGCGTCTGCTTCGCGGAGCGCGGCGGGAGAGAATTGAGTGGGCAGCTCGTACTGCTCGATGATCAGATCGGAGTCGATGCCGGGCGACCCGGGTTTGCCGATAATTTTTAGAATCCTGCCTTCAGGCGGCCTGCCGCGCAGAGGGTAGGCAATGATCTCGGCGGACACGATATCGCCGGGTTTGGCCTCGCCGGCGTGCTCGCGGCTTATGATGAGGTCCTGCGTGATCCTCGTATCAAAAGGAGTCACGAACCCGAAACCACCGGTCCGGGGATCGGGCAACTCGTAGGTGCCGACCACCCGGGTCTGAGCGCGCTCGAGGATCCGTATGACCGTTCCTTCACGCTTGCCCTCGGTCTTTTTCTTCCCGACCGGAGGGGTGACCCGGACAACGACCTTGTCGCCGTTCATGGCGTCGAGCTTGCTCCTCGCAGAGATGTAAACGTCGGTCTTTCCCTTCTTTTCCGGGATCACAAATCCATAGCCCTGGGGATGGGCCTGGAAGATGCCGGTCTCGAGATCCATCTTCTCGGGCAGGCCATAGCGGTTCCCGCGCGTCTTGATGAGTTCGCCGGAAAGTACCAGATCATTCAACGCCTTCTTCAACTCGCGCCGATCCTCCGCCTTTAGCCGGAGCTGCCGCATGAGCTCGCGCACGAGCATGGGCTTGCCCGTTTTGGTTTTGATTAATTCAGCGATTTGTTTGTTGGTGTAGGTCATAAGATAACGTTCAGAGTACAGGGTTCAGAGTACAAAGTAAACCGGAATCTTCATAAAGGCCGTTACTCGGAACGGGGCGCCTCCGTACCGGTTCTGAGCAATTTCCCCGTCGCTTCCGCGATTACGACCGGGCCCCGGTCGATTCTCGCTTCTGCCTGGATCAATCGCCTGGTTTCCTGCGTCAGTCTGCCGAAAACACGGAGTTCCTGGCCGGGGGCTGCAGGGGCCTTGAACTTGACCGTTATTTCGGCAGTCACTGCAGCGAGTCCCAGGCTGAAAGCCAGTTTTGCCATTGCTTCGTCGAGCAGGGACGAGAGAATGCCGCCGTGGACGATCCCCTCGTAACCCTGGTGAATTTCGGAAGGCACGAATACGGCGCGGATTGACCGGGCAGCTTTGTCGATTTCGAACTCGACGCCGAGGCCGGAGGGGTTCTTTTTCCCGCACACATAGCAGCGCTCGTTGTCACGAAGCGGCTTCATGTGTTCATTACACATTCGGCGAACGGCCCCGGCGAGCTGTTCGGCAAACGAATGTTCTTGGTCTGGCAGTTGAGTTGCCGTCTCATGTGCTCACTCTTCCCGCGCACAGATTTGTTCAGCTGCAAAGATACGAAAATGCGCACACGGCTCCTGCCTGCATCTTGTATCTCTGCGACGATGTAAGTATAATATAAAAAATGCCTGATGACAAACAGATAATACCGACAGAGGCCCGGCTGTCCGGCATCGGAATTCTCGACGCGTCGCAGGCGTCCGGAAACCTTGCCTTGCTCCTATCCGAGCTGGGACCGGACAGTTTCTCCGCGCTGCTGCAGCCGCTGCTGAATGATCTGTCGCGGACGGCTGATCCTGATATGGCATTGAATAATTTTGAACGCTTTGTAAGCGCGCTCAATGCCGGTGTCCAACGGCTGGTATCGCTGTGCTGCGTACGCCCCGATATCCTCCATTCACTTGTTACGGCCTTGGGTGCAAGCAGGTTCTTCTCTACCTATCTCATCTCCAGCGCGAAAGAAAGTTTAAGCTTTCTGGATGCCGCTCATTTTGCCCATCCACCGGGCAAGCCGGCACTTGCCGCACGGCTCGCCGCCCTGATCAGCGAGGTTTCCGACGACGCCGGTTTCTTCCGCATTCTGCGCCTGTTCCGCAAACAGGAAATGCTCAGGATCGGGCTGCGCGACCTCCTGGGCAAGGCGGACCTGCAGGAAATCGTGGCGGAACTGTCCGATCTTGCCGAGGTCTGTCTCGAACAGGCCTGTGAATGGCTGGACGGCGGCCTCCGGAAGAGATACGGCAGGCCGGTCATAGAACGACTAGATGGGACCGTGACGCCGGCCGGTTTTGCCGTCATTGCCATGGGAAAACTCGGCGGGCAAGAGCTGAACTTCAGTTCCGATGTGGACCTCATGTATGTCTATGCTTCCGACGGGGAGACGGAGGGGACGCAGTCTGCGACCGGGAATGCGACTAACCGGATTACGAACCATCAATACTTCATAAAGCTCGCGGAAAAACTGACCGCGGCAATAGGCCAGAAGACCGAGGACGGGTTCGTGTTCCGCGTCGATCTCCGGCTGCGGCCGGAGGGGCAACGCGGACCGCTGGCGCAGAGTCTCGGCGGATATGAGATCTACTACGAATCGTGGGGCCAGACCTGGGAACGGTCGGCGCTGATCAAGGCCCGGCCCGTTGCCGGTGATGAGTCGGTGGGCAGGGAATTCCAGGATCGGATCGCACCGTTCGTATACCGGAAATATCTCGACTACAGCGCCATCACCGAGATCCGCGACATGAAACAAAAGATCAACAAGGACGTGGAGCAAAAAGGAAAAACATTCCGCGATGTCAAGCTGGGCTACGGCGGCATCCGCGAGATCGAATTCGTGATCCAGGCGCTGCAGCTCATCTATGCGGGGAAGGACCGGTCTCTGCGCGAGAAAAACTCGCTGAAGGCCCTGCATATGCTCTCGCAGAAGGGTCTGATCACCTACGAGGAACACGAAAGCCTTGCAAAGGCCTATGTGTTCCTTCGCACGGTGGAGCACCGGATTCAGATCGTTGACGACCTGCAAACGCAGACGATGCCGGCTGATGAACGGGAGCTGCGGGCACTTGCCCGGCGAACGGGATATCTCGAACCGGGAAGAGAGGCGGAACTGTTGCTCCGCGATTACGCGGACCATACGAGAAAGGTGAGAAGCATTTACGACAGCCTGTTTGCTTTTACCGGAGAGGGGAGTGTCGCTCAATCGTCGTTCGGGGATTATTCCACGCTGTTCGATCCTGAAACCTCGGAGCAGGAGTCGGTCCCGCTCCTGGGGCGGCTTGGCTTCCGCGATCCCGGGAAGGCATATCGGAACCTGCTTTTGCTCCGTGACGGGGCGGCGTTCGTTCATCAGACCCCCCGCAGCCGCAAGGTGTTCAATGAAATGATCCCGCAACTCTTCGAGGAACTCATCGCATCGCCTGACCCCGACATGGCATTGAACCACCTCGAATCGTTCCTTGCCGCGCAGGGTTCGTGGGACGCGCTCCAGTCTCTGGCAAAAATCGATACGTCGGCCCTCCGGGTCCTGGTCGCCGTTTTTGCGAACAGCGAGTATTTATCGAGAATGCTCGTGAGCCGGCCGCAGTACCTGCAGAACCTGCTCGAATCCCGCGGGGGTTCCGGCGCGGGCACCTGCGCTCAATTTTCGAAGGAACTGACAGCTGCACTTGAATCGGCAGAGGACACGACGGAGAAGCTTGATGCACTCAGACGGTTCAAGCACCAGGAGGAGATCCGGATCGGGATGGCGGACCTCCTTTCGCACGCCCGGCCCATGACGGTGTTCCATGACTTGTCCAAGCTCGCAGAAGTTTGTCTCAACGCCGCCCTTGACCTGGCAGCGAGGGAGATGGGCAAGCGATACAGCGGCAGCGGTTCCTCTGCGGGACTGGCTGTCATCGGCGTGGGCAAGTTGGGTGGCAGAGAACTGACGTACGGCTCGGACCTCGATATTCTGTTCGTTTATTCCGAACTCCGCGCTGCCGCACCGCCGAGCGGATTGACGGTCTCCGAATATTTCAACAAGGTGGGGGAAAAGACACTGGCTTATTTGTCGACCCTCACCCGGGAGGGGTTTGTCTTCCGCGTGGACACGAGGTTACGCCCCACGGGATCCAAGGGACCGCTCGTACAGAGCATCGAAGCGTTTACAGGTTATTACGCAGCACAGGCTGAAACGTGGGAACTCCAAGCCGTTCTTCAGGCGAGGTGTGCGGCCGGCGACCGGATGGTTGGCGCCGCGTTTATCTCGGCCGTCCGGAAACTGATCTATCAGAAGCGCGATCGCGCTACCCTGGCTCGCGACATCCTTGCGATGCGGAAACGGATGGAAGAGGAAGTCGGCAGGGAAAGTCCGGCTTTCTACAATATTAAACAGGGCGCGGGGGGCGTTGTAGACATCGAATTCCTGGTCCAATATCTTCAGCTTTTGTACGGCCATGAACACCCCTTGCTCAGGGTCCCCGGCACGTATAATGCCCTGCGTGCTCTCCGGAAAAGGAAACTCATTGAAGCCGGCATATTCGAAGTCCTGAAACAGGCTTACCTGTTCATGCGTCAGCTTGAAAGCAGGATGCGGATCATCTCGAACCAGGCCACGAGCGAGTTGAGCAGGGACCCCGGGCAGCTCTATTTACTCGCACGCAGGATGGGATACGCGGACGCGGAAAATTCCGCCGGGCAGAAACTCCTTTCAGACTATGAACGGCTCAGCCTCAAGGTGAGAGAAATATACGACCATATCTTACGCAGGGAAGCCGGCTGAATATATTCTGCCATCGGTTAAAGAACGTTGATACCTGCTTGGAAAAGTAAAGATGCCGTTCCGCTTTGGTTGGCCCACTCCTGTTAAATTACCCGACTTCATCAGAATGCTTACCTGAATAAGTTTTACGTACTTTCAGAGCCATTCCCGCACTGCACCCGCGTTTGCGCATTCACAGGTAGAGGACGCAGATAACTTCCTGCATTACAATACATTAGGCTTTTCTTCTCTGACACATGCCTTCAGCCCGATTTGATTAGATCTTCGGGTCGTACGTCTTTTTTAAAGTGATTAAAAAATGCCAGCAAGCGCCAAAATAACGACTCTAGGAAAACCACATTGTTTCAATATATTTCAGGTATGGGTCGTAATTGTACCCTTATAATGTCGGGAATAAGACACTTTTTTCAGTTGTTAATTTGTTAAAGGCGTTGATTTTCAAAGCAAATATAAATGGCAAGTAACTTGCTCATTAGCATTATTAAATTAAACGGCGCAATACTTCTTTTTCTAAATAATTCTTTATGTGCTAAAGTTTTTCAACATGTGACCGATAAAGAGAAAAGATGATGGTTGTGGTCTCCAGCAGCATCGTGAATTTTTTTTGTATTCATTTTCCGGGTAATACTGCATTCAGAACCGCGTTGGTGAATAGTACCTTGACAGATAAGTGCTCGGCGGTTAGTATACGACTGACAATAAATATAAGTTTTCAGTAAAAAAAATGGTCAAAAGTAGATGCAATCAACGCTATCCATATTGAAAGGTAAAAAGATGGCAATTTGTTGCGGAAGGAAAATTCTTCGCTAGAAATGTTAAACAAGAGTCGGACCAAAAGGAGGTATGTATGAGAAGGAACATGGTAAAGTTTTTGGCGCTGCTAATTGTCGGTATTCTACCGCTGGCACTTAGTGCTTGTGGAGGCGGTGGTGGAAGCAGTAGCAGCAGTTCAAGCAGCAGTAGCAGCAGCGGCACAACGAGCAGCAGCTCGAGCAGCAGCGGCACAACGTCGAGCAGCAGTAGCAGCAGCGGCACAACGAGCAGCAGTTCGAGCAGTAGCGGTACTGTCGCCGAAGCTACTACCCCGCTGACTGTCGCTACGCAGGTGAGCGTCGTCGACCCGCATCTCTCGGGCTCCGTTGCAGCTGCCAAACCGCTTGCGGTCTCCTGGTACAACGTGAGCTCATGGTTCAAATCTGCTCCGAGCGGGACCTCTGATTATAACGCGGACAAAACGCAGGTTTATGTACAGGAGCAATCTACGCAGTCCTTTGACACGATCAACATGATCCTCTGCATGATGGGACAAACCAAGTATGACGCAATGCTGAATCAGGGAAACTATCTGGCACTGGTTGATAACAATGTGTGCAGCAGCAACAAATCTGATGCGTCGAACGCGGGCCAGCAGTCGCAAAGCCAAGCATCGAGCGCGAACATGCCCGATTACTGGAAATTTACGACGGTTTCCACCCGGGCCACCAATACATCGGATGAACTCGTGAAGATCTGGCTGCATCAGCCCGCGGGTGGTGGCGGTGGCGGAGGCGGCGGGGGCAATCAGGACCCGGAAATGCTGATCTATGTAAACATAGTGATTTCTGAAGGCACAAGCACGCTAAATCCCTACGGCATTTTTACGATGAACTTCGCGGGGTATCCGGTCATAAACGGCTCCGCAGTCTCTACAGCGGCGATGCACGGGACACTCAAGGCCGTGCGGGCAAATCCGGCCGATCTTACGAGTAAAGTACTGCTCCAGTTCGTAGAGAACGACCAGAAAGGCGGCGGAGGCGGTGGCTTTTCGGAATTCTCGCAGCAAAAAGTCACGCTGGACAGACAGCCCGACGGTTCAGCAGGCGCAGGACATGTTTTCCAGAGCTACGTAAGCTCCATGGGCTCGGGAACCACAGATTCGGGAACCACAGATTTGGATATTGCCTTTAATGCAAGCGACTTCTTCAGGTATGACGTGTTGGCCCAAACTCCGTTTTGCTTAAGCAGGACCTTGTTCGAGGAAAGCGCCTGGAGCTATGGTCTTTACGACACTACCGGCGCCCGGGTATCGCGTAATTCCGGGTTCCCGATCACGTTTACCGATAGTAATAGTGTACAACACCAGGGCTACGTCGGTTACTGGGGGGTATGGACGGACGGTACGGCCACACTCAGTAATGGCGACTCAGTGGTCAAAATGGATTTCAACAGCGGTATTACGACCACCACTCCCTATACTGTCTTCATTGCCGGAGGCAAACTGCATAAACACGTAAAACAGACGCTTACGCTCGGCGACATTAAGAATATTCCGATTCAGTATAGCGAATGGTCCGGTTCCACGGGCACGAATTACCAGGTTGTGTGGGACGGCGCGAATCTCAATAAAGTTGCTTATATGCCTCAGACGTGCAATGGTAATTGCACCTGGGCGAATATGACTCCCGTTGCCATTGACGTTTCTCATCTCATTAACGGCGGAGGAAGCATAAACTTCTGGTCCGATTCTCTTGGCGGCTCGGGACAGATCGTGTTGAGTAACTGCACGTTTACCTCCCAGCCGATGCAACCCGGGTATACGACCTGCGATGCGCCGACAAGCACCAGCGCGGTGATCTTCTATACAGATGCTATAGTGTATCCCGGAGATACGGTGCCGGGGTCGTTCACCTGTTATGACAACTGCCCGACCATCGATCCCTCCTCCGGACAGGCGACCATGAACATGATGTCCGCCCCGTCCATGACGCCGACGCCAACGAACTACACGTTCAGTGCAACGACGGGTGCTAACGGGATGACGCTCATGCTTGGGACGGACCCCGTGCTTATGACAATGCTCACACCAACACAGCAGTATGGAATCCAGAGCGGACCGATCTTTGATCCCAATACTCCTAACCTCAGCACACTTCTCGCGTGCCCGTGGAACGCAAGTCAGATTTGCTCATGGCAGGCTTGGAGCGTTCTGCCGGAATTCTACACCTGGGAAACAGGCCCGGACAACTGGAACCAGTTTATCGGTGTGAAAGACTCGAATGGCACCTTCCAGAAATTTGATACCCCGCTGATGGTCAAGTACGTCGGCACCGGGGACCCCTACGGCACCGCCGGCACTTCGTATATGCTGCAGTACGGAGGTTTCGGACAGTTGCAGGGCATCCCGGGAAAGTGCGTGGACATGAATACCGGAGCGGATGCGGACTGCAGTCTGAGCAACGGCAGCACCAGCATCAGATACGTCCCGCAATTTACGATCCCGACGTTGACCGGCGGAAACCCCACGACCGTTGTTGACGCTGCTGATAATACGACCCAGTATTACGTAAAGCCGCTCCAGGTTGAGCAGAGGATGAAAGCAGACCCGAGCCAATGCTCAACGCTGGCAACCACCGACTTTACCGCATACACGCTGCCCGACATCAGCATCTGGTCAGATCCGACTGTTGCTAACGGTGTTGAGCCGTCGGTAACTTCAGCGCCTGCGGTCATCGGAGGAGTCGTTCAGTAGCGGTCCTTAGGTGATACAATCGCATCTCATTCCTTGAAGGGCGGGACAAAATCCCGCCCTTTTTTTGCCCACCATAAGCTATTCTTATAGAATCCTATAACTATTTAATGTACCAATAGGCATTTCCCCTTGACAACTTATCAATCATTATAATAACATAAGCAACCGTGCAAATTGAAACCGTAGAATGCATTATGCAACAGATTGTTTAGCAGAACTTGTCTGGCGTTTTTGTTGGAAAATAGCCTAAGGGAGGGAAGAGTTAGAAATGCACTATGGCAAGGCAAGTATTGTAATCCTGGTTTTGATCATTGCAGCCGCGTTCCTGGCAGCTAACCCGGCAATTGCCGCTCAAGAGGCACCGGCTTCGGCAACCGATTCTTTGGCAGAACCGGAGCACGGGCCGCCAGCCGTACCTTCAGCGTCCGGATCAACCGTGCCGTGGTGGATGTGGCCGTTGTCCCTCTTCATCGTGACGTTCATCCTCGGAATCCTTGCGGTGCTCGGCGGCGTGGGCGGCGGAGTGCTGTTCGTGCCGATCATAGGTGGATTTTTCCCCTTTAACATCGATTTTGTAAGGGGCGCCGGTCTTCTCGTTGCTCTTGCGGGCGCTCTTGCCGCCGGACCCGGCCTTTTGAAACGCAACCTGGCGAGTCTTCGGCTGGCGCTGCCGGTCGCGCTTATCGCTTCAGCCGCCGCAATCGTCGGCGCCATGATCGGTCTCGCGCTCAAACCAAATGTCGTCAATACGCTCCTCGGCGCGACGATCCTTTTCATCGTGGCCATCATGGCCACCGCGAAAAAGTCCGACTTCCCCGTCGTGCCAAAGCCGGACAATCTTTCCCAGAGCCTCGGGATCATGGGCATTTACCGCGAGGAGTCACTCGGCAAGGACGTGGAGTGGAACGTCCATAAAACGGCGCCGGGGTTGTTATTGTTCATCGTGATCGGGATCATGGCCGGTATGTTCGGCCTCGGCGCGGGATGGGCGAACGTGCCGGTGCTGAACCTGATGATGGGTGCGCCGCTGAAAATATCCGTTGCCACGAGCAAGTTCCTGCTCTCGATCACCGATACGTCGGCTGCCTGGGTGTATCTGAACCAGGGTGCGGTACTGCCTATGATCGTCGTGCCGTCCCTCGTCGGCATCATGCTCGGTTCGATCATAGGCGTAAAGATCCTCGCCAAATCGAAGCCCAAGGCGATCAAGTGGATGGTCATCGGTCTCCTGCTCTTTGCAGGACTCAGGTCCCTGCTCAAGGGGCTGGGAATCTGGCCATAGGAGGAAAGAATAATGGCGAACGAAAAAACCAAGGCATCAGAAGAACAGCTTGCCTACGCAAAAGTACTCAACGGAGGGATGTGGTCCGGACTCGCACTCCTGATCATCACCTTCTTCATATATATATCGGAGATGCTGCCGACCCATGTGCCGATAAGCGATCTGCCGAAGTACTGGACCATGCGGGTCCATGATTTCAATGTCGCCTTGAACGCACCTACGGGATGGCACTGGGCCGCGTTTGCGGGGAAGGGTGATTACCTGAACTTTGTACCCATTGCGATCCTGGCAGGATTAACTATATTGTGCTACCTGGTGATTCTGCCCATCCTGGCCCGGAAGAAAGATACGCCCTACGTGGTAATTGCGATCGCTGAAGTCCTGGTCCTGGCGCTCGCGGCGAGCGGCCTGCTCAAAGTCGGCGGACATTAATCGAGCAGCGGCAACTAAAGAAAAACATCCAATCGGGCGGCTGAAAAGCCGCCTTTTTTATTTGGCTCCTGAACAAGGGAAAAACAAAGCCTTCTGTCAGCGTGACAGCGTGACCCTGAGGTCGACGTCTTCCTGAGGAAGCCTGCCCATTGCCCGAATACATTTGACACTCCGTGTTGCAAAGCATATAATAAAAAAAATTTTAGCAGACTGACGCGTCCGGAAACAACGACAAAGTCGTCTGTTAGGGGAGAGTAGGCTGGCGAAGAGCATTGTGAAAGAGATGCTTGTGCTGGCCTTTTTTATTTCTCCCGAGATGGATGCTCATGGAAGTGCGATACTCTTCTCACGTTGTTAATCCCTGGTGAAAGAATAGCATGAAAATCGTGATCTTTACCGACCTTGACGGTTCGCTGCTTCACTCAAAAACGTATTCCTTCGAGGAAGCTATGCCTGCTCTGGAAGTGATCAGGCAGGAAAGCATCCCCCTTGTCTTATGCTCCAGCAAGACAAGGGCTGAGATCGAAGTCTACCGCAAACGATTGGATAACCGGGATCCTTTCATCGTGGAAAATGGCGGCGCACTCTTTGTTCCCGCGGGATATTTCCCTTTTCCTACGGGCAGTGCACAACGCGACAAATATAGCATCAGCGCTTTCGGAAGACCCTATGCGGAAATCAGGAAGGAGTTCACGAACCTGCGTGACAGCCTGCATATTCCTGTAAAGGGCTTTGGCGATATGACTGCGGAGGAAATTGCCGCGTGGACGGGCCTTCCCCGGGAGGAGGCAAGCCTCGCAGGGAGGCGCGAGTTCGGCGAACCCTTCTTTTTTACGCAAGGTGCGGATGAGCGATTTCTCAAAGCCGTCGAGGACAAGGGGCTGCACTGGACCCAGGGCAAGCTCTATTTCCTCATGGGTGATCATAGCAAAGGAACAGCAGTCCATCTGCTGAAGCAATGGTATGAGGGCGCTCAGGGTACAGTCATAACAATCGGCCTCGGTGACGGGTTGAATGACTTGCCGCTTCTCCGGGAGGTGGACCACCCGGTTCTGATCAGGAGGGAGGACGGAAAATTCGATCCGAGGATCAATGTCCCCGGCCTTTACCGGACCGAAGGAATAGGCCCCGCAGGATGGAATGAGGCTGTGCTAAAATTACTTAAGCGAAATCAGCAATGAACACCCAGGAGGGGGGCCGCATTAACAGCCACCGTATTCAAAACAATCGCCTCGTCGATATCTTCAATGCTGCACTTGCAGCAGTTGATCCGTATCGTGCGGTGGTCAAGGCCATGACGTTCGAGAATAACCGGCTCTATGTTGCCGGAACGTCCTATGACCTCGACATTTTCAGCCGCATCATCGTAGTCGGCGCCGGGAAGGCCACGGCGCGTATGGCATTGGCGGTTGAAGACATAATGGGAGACAGGATTTCCGAAGGACTTGTTATTGTGAAAGAAGGCCATACTTCGCTCCTCCGGACCGTCAAACAGGTTGAGGCTTCCCATCCCGTTCCCAACGGGGCGGGGGTAGAGGGCACGAAGAAGGTGCTTGAGATGGTGCAGGCTGCAGGCGAGAAGACGCTTGTCATTTGCCTCCTCTCAGGCGGGGCTTCCGCGCTGCTCATCGCGCCTGTAAACGGCGTGACGTTGACAGATAAGCAGGAGATGACGACCCTTCTCCTGAAGGCGGGCTCCTCAATCGAAGAGCTGAATGCCGTGCGCAAACATCTCTCTGCCGTCAAGGGAGGCAGGTTCGCGAAAACGGCATGTCCGGCGCAGATCGTGACGATGATCCTTTCCGACGTGATTGGCGACAAGCTTGATGTGATCGCCTCGGGGCCGACGGCGCGGGACAGTGCGACCTTTGCCGATGCCGTGGCGGTGATCGAAAAATACGGGCTGAAAGAGAAAATGCCGCCGCGGGTAATGGCCTTTCTTGCACGGGGAATGAACGGGCAGGAACCGGAGACGGTGAAAAGCGGGGATACCTGCCTGTATAAGACCCGGAACGTGATCATCGGGGGGATTACCCAGGCCCTTGCAGCGGCGAACGAGAAGGCCCGGCGACTCGGCTTCGCCTCAGAGGTCTTGATCGGGGAACTTCAGGGAGAGGCCAGGGAGGCCGCCCGTTTTCTTGCGCAGACTGCGCTTCGTGCGCGGGATCTTGCAAAGCCGGGAGAGCGGCGTTGTCTTCTTTCCGGCGGAGAGACCACGGTGACCGTAAAAGGAACGGGCAAGGGAGGGCGCAACCAGGAACTGGCATTGGCTTTTGCCGTGGAGATCGACGGCGTGAACGGGATCGCAATGCTTTCAGCGGGTACCGACGGTACTGACGGCCCCACAGACGCCGCCGGCGCCGTCGTCGACGGCTCGACTTCGCAGCAGGCCCGCAGCCGCGGCGTCCATCCGGAGACCTATTTGGGGAACAATGATTCCTATGCATTTTTCAAGAAGCTCGATGCGCTGACCGGAGAGCACCACCACCTGATAACGGGGCCTACAGGAACGAACGTGATGGACCTCCAGATCATTCTAATCGAAGGCGGACCGCGAAGCGTAAAATGACGCGCCCCCGCCTTCACAGCGCAAAATCTGATTCAGCTATTCAGGAGGAACCGTGATTACCATAGTCTTTATTATCGTCATTACGGCTGTTGTAGCCGTTTTTTCCGTACAGAATGCAGCTCCGGTTTCCGTCACGTTCCTGTCCTGGCATTTTGAGGCATCGCTCGCCGTCATAATACTTTTGTCGATTCTCGCAGGCTTGATCGCCGGAATAATTGTTCTATCGTCAATACAATTTGCGCGTTCATCAAGAAAAAAAGCGAAACAGGAAAAGGACAATACGTCTAATAACGAACGCTAAAGTCCATTCCGGGGAGCAATTATGCATACCATACTCGACAGATTATTTATCCCTCTCGTGGTGACCGCCAGTTCCGCGGCGATACTGCTGGCCCTCCGGGCGATAGCTTTCCGTTTATTTGCCCGCTGGGCAGAGAGAACGGCGACGAAACTTGACGATGTCCTGCTCTCGTCGCTGCGGTGGCCTTCTGAACTCTGGGCCGCCGCGATAAGCATTTACATCGGCGTCGCTTCTTCCGATCTTTCCGAGCGCCAGATTGCCTATCTCACCAAAATCATCCATGTTATCCTCATCCTTTCGGTAACGTTTGCTCTCGCTAATCTCTCAGGCAATATTTTAAAGAGTTACATACGGCAGTCAAACCTTTCCCTGCCGTCGACCGGGCTCGCCTACGGTCTCCTCAAGGGCATTATTATCGTCGTCGGCGTTCTGATTGTCCTCAGCGTCCTGGGAATATCCATCGCCCCGCTCATTACGGCCCTGGGCGTCGGCGGTCTTGCGGTGGCCCTCGCGCTTCAGGACACGCTGGCAAACCTGTTCGCGGGGATCCACATCCTCATGGAAAAGTCCATCAGGGTTGGCGACTTTATCAAGCTCGAAACCGGCCAGGAGGGGTACGTCCAGGACATTACCTGGAGGACGACGCGGGTCCGGATGCTGCCGAATAATATGGTCGTGATCCCGAACAGCAAGCTTGCCCAGAGCGTGGTTACGAACTACTACCTCCCGGAAAAGCGCATGTCCCTGCTCATCCCCGTCGGCGTGAGCTATTCGTCCGACATCGAACAGGTTGAGCGGATATTGGTAGAAGAGGCAAAGAAGGGAGCAGCGGACATTCCGGGTCTGCTCGCGGATCCGGCGCCCTTCGTGCGGTTCATCCCCGGGTTCGGCGACAGCTCTCTTGACTTCACGCTCATCTGCCAGGTGGCCGAGTTCACCGATCAGTACCTTGCCCAGCACGAGCTCCGGAAAAGGATTTTCAAGCGTTTTTCGGAAGCCGGCATAGAAATTCCCTTCCCGCAGCGGACCGTGCATGTTCGCGAGGAGAAGACGGGGAGCGGATAAAAAATCGTTGTGCCGAAAGGAATACTATGATACCATGCCGGCCATGCTGTGGAAAATCAGGCATATCAGCCGGGTCGCTTTTCTCTTTCTCTACGCCATCTATGCATTCACTCCCGTGCACATGTATGCCATGGCGGGGGGGGGCAACAGGGGTCCCGACCGCCTCCGTGCGGCCAAGCACGCTTCAACGGACATTGTCTGGGCGAACGTGCTTTTTTCTTTTCTCGAGGATGACGACGATGACACCGGACCGCCGACGGTAAGCGCCCGCAGCGTCAGCACTGTGCAACAGGGCGGCGACGTGGTCCTCGTTAAAAAAAGACGGGCCCTTGTCCGCGAACAGTTCGACATCAAACCGCTCTTCGACACGAAGACACTGCCCCCCGGCGGTCTTGAACGGCTGTCGGCCCGTTTCCAAGAGTACAAAATCGCGGAAGAGCCGCTCCCGCGGGTAACCGACGTTTGTCTTACACTCAACACCGGCCTTTCTCCTCCTTCTCTTATCTCGTAGTCTCATCATCAATCACCATACCGCCGCACGATAATGGTTCCCGCTGTCCCGGGGCAGGCCGTATACAGGCCCGAAGGCTGTATCCGTGGCCCCTCGACCGCCGATGCGTATGCGGGGCGGACATTTCACAAACATTCAAATGCTCTGGCAGACGGATGGTTTTTGAAAACCACGACCTCCTGTCTCGCGTCGCCGCAGCACCGGCTGTCCGATTTCCGCCAAAGTCTGGCATGCGTCGAGTGCGGGAAGTGCGGCAGTATCTCCCTGTGGGAACAGGGCCTTGTGGAGTCCTTTGAAGGAGGTGAGGATCTTGGACATATTTTATCTCGAGTCCTCGGTCCTTTTCATCATTCTGCCGGCCGCGGCAGGTAAGTCGCTGAAAGTTTTCTTGCCCGCGGCTGCAAGGGAGAACCTCCGGAAAAAGAGCGCAGCTGATGGGGGAGATAGTGCCCGGCGGGATTCGTTGAGGGCGCTTAATGACAAGAGCACCGCTTCCCGTGAGAAAGAGAACGGGTAAATGACTTCAGACCGAGCGAGGTGTGCACGTTGAGAAAAATACGCGCTTTCATGAGTTCGACAGTTTTTGCAAAAGGAGCGGTCGCGGTGTTTTTCGCGGCAAGCCTGGGCCTTCTTCCTACGGCATCCACGGCAGCCGAGAAGGCCGCGGCGCCGGCGCAAGGCAATCAAGACGAAAATATTTCTCAGGAAGAAAGCAGAGGCGATGCCGGGCGCATACTGGACGATGCGCTGGACCTCGTAGAGGCCGCACAGGAGTACTGGATGAAGGGGGACGAGGAGAGGGCCATCGAAGCACTGGACCAGGCTTATGCCTCCATCCTGGAAGTGAAAGTCGACGCCGACCCGAAACTGATGCAGTCGAAGGAAGACCTGCGTTTCACGATCTCGAAACGCCTGATGGAAATCTACGCGTCCCGGCATATCGCTGCCAAGGGAAATCACAGAGAAATACCCTTGACCATGAATAAATACGTGATGCAAGAAATAAAACTGCTTCAGGGAAGAGATCGCCGGTATTTCATCAAGTCCTACCAGCGTTCCGACAGATACCGAAGTGAAATCGCGAAGGCGTTTAAGGACGCCGGTCTGCCCGAAGAGCTCTCCTGGCTTCCGCTCATCGAGAGCGGGTTCAAGATCAGGGCGCGGTCCCCGGCCCGCGCCCTGGGACTCTGGCAATTTATCCCCTCGACGGGATACAAGTACGGCCTCCGGAGAAACAAGTGGATCGACGAGCGGCTCGACCCCGTAAAGTCCACGAACGCAGCCATCTCGTACCTGACGGAGCTGCACGACATTTTCGGGGACTGGGCTACCGTGCTCGCGGCCTACAACTGCGGCGAGGGGACGGTCCTGCGGGCCATCAGCCACCAGAAAAAAGACTACCTTGACAGCTTCTGGGACCTTTATGAACGGCTGCCTTACGAAACAGCCCATTATTTTCCCCGCTTTCTCGCTGTGCTGGAGATACTGAAGGACCCGGCCCGATACGGGTTTACGTTGGATGAACCGGCCTCCCCCGTGCCATTTGAGGAGATAACCCTGGCAAGGTCCCTTCCGCTCAGAACGATCGCGAAAAAACTCGGCATATCAGGCAGGGACCTTGCTGACCTGAACCCGGAACTCCGCAGGGCCGCCACACCGGCCGCGCCCTATTCCCTTAAGGTCCCTGCAGGAAAGGGTGAGGTCTCGCTTGCCGACCTGGGGGCGCTGCAGAAGCGGTCCCCTTCGAAGAGAGCCTACGTGGTCCACCGCGTCGCGAGCGGGGAAACCCTGTCTCATATCGCGGTGCAGTATCACGCAAACATGAAGGCCATCATGAAAACAAACGGGATCGCGAAGGACAGTTCCATCCGCATTGGACAGAAATTGAAGATACCGCTCAATGATGTTTCCTGACATAGGCTGCAATGAGAAAATGGATAAAAGATAGACTCGTGAAAAATTGCAGGTAAAACAATGAAGGAAATGAAAAAGCTCCATACAGCGGCGCTTCTTGCGCTTCTTACGGTATCGGCGTATTTCCTGGCCGACACTGTGGATACCCTTATTGGAAGCAGCCTCGATGCGGCGGTGCCGATGGCGGCATTATTTCATCGGGACAATGCCGTTGTTGTTCCGGGCCGAGAACTGAGCTCCTATTCCTCCGTTCTGGAGCGGGGTCTTTTTGGCGATGGAGCGAGGCCGTCGGCAGGCCCCGCTGCGGCCGTTTCTACGGCCTACAAGCTGATCGGCACCGTGGAAGGCCAGGCGTTCGCCGGCGCCGTGCTCGACGACGGCACGGGGCAGGCCTTCTGCCGGCTTAACCGCAAACTGCCCGATGGTTCGGTCCTCACGAAGGTCATGCATAACAAGGTCGTTCTCCGTAGGCCCGACGGGGTTCTGGCCAACATTGAGATCGTCGACGACACGAAAATCGTCGTTATGCAGCACAACGGCAATGCGGGCGTGAGGAGGGGCGCCAACGGCACTTTCATGGTGGACCAGCGCGAGGTGCTGGCCAGCACAAAGAACATGAGCCAGGTCCTGACGCAGGCCCGCGCGCTTCCCTATGTGGAAAAGGGGAAAACGGTCGGCTTCCGGATCAACGAAATCGTCCCCGGCAGCATCTATACGAAAATCGGGCTCCAGAACGGCGACATCATTCAACGGGTCAACTCCCAGGAACTCGACGACCCGGCGAAGTTTTTCCAGCTCTACCAGGGGCTCCAGAACGAGAGGAACATTGCCATTGATCTGATCAGGAACGGCCAGCATCAGACGTTGAACTACGAGATCCGCTGATATGACGTTCACCGTCCGGGTCTGCTAAACTTAAACCAGGAAGCGTCGAATAATGTTTTTTGCGACGACGGACTCATGAGCGGGACCTTCGAATTCAAGCAGTGCATAACGATGCTTAAGGCCACGGGAAGGAAGGCGAGGGGCATATCCTCGAGTACACCAACGATTTCGCCCACTGGGCCGGGGAGAGCCTGGAGGAGCGGGCATTGGCGGAACATCTTTCGAACGTCGCCCCTTACGACTTCAACGATATCGAAGACCTGAGGAAGGCCCTGGTGAAAGCGGTCGACGAATATCTCGAACGGTTTCCCGAGCCCCGGGACGCCATGCCGGGAGACGCATTTTTTTTTAACGAGACCGTGAGCTTCATCTTCCCCACAGGCGTGCGGGCGCGGAACCTGGCCTAGTTTTTGATGGCCGTCAAATACGTCGACGTCAGCTCCCTGTACGACCACTTTTTCGGCGCACGGCAGCGCCTCGGCGGCGGGTCCGACGATTTCTCGATATGGTTCGGGGAAACGCTCGGGAAAAGCGACCTGGCGAAGCGCGTCAGGGCGATCTCCTCCCGCGATAAGCCATGATCAACCGGTCACGGCGGATGCGGCGATGACGGCGTTATGCCGCCTTTTTGAATTTGTCCCGTGCTGAGGCAAGGGTTTTTTTGAAGTCCTCCCAGGCGTCATCCATGCCCGCCTTAAAGGTGACCCAGGCCTCGCCGCTCGATCCCCTAACCTCGGAAAGCTTCTGTGCAAGCGCTTCGCGCTTGTCCTTGAGCTCGCGGATCCGCTGCTCATACCCCGTCTTTGCGCCGGACGCGGCCCCGCTCACCCTGGATTCCAGTTCATCGATCTTGCCGGACCACTCCTTGAGCCGCTCCGCCATCTTTTCGATATATTCCTCTTTTTTCGTTTTCATGGTCCCGTCCTCCTCATGCTGTTGTTCGCGGAGCACGTGCCTCCATCACCGCATCTCTGCCCCTCCCTGCTTTTTATATAAAGCAATTCCTCTGCTCCTGTCAAGGCCAGGCGAGCTTTTGGGCAATTTAAAGCCCTTCTTTATAAAACCATGGTCGTAAAATTTTTTTCATTGTAATCCTTTATTCCGCTTTTTATGCGTCACCTATTCGAAAAAGTCATCGTTCCCGCGCGATCCCTTTGCCGCTCATTCCCGGTTAATCATGTCCAGCAGCCTCTTCGCGTCCATTGCAGCGTATCCCGCTTCGTCGTTGTCGAAGTGGCAGTAGCATTCTTGCCTTTTCGCGCCCAGCCCGTGAGGGTGTCCGCACATGGGGCTGCAGGGCGTCTTGCGACCGCTCGCTTGCGATTCCCAACCCGTTAAAGCAGCTCCGCATGGCGCATGACGATACGTTATAATTATGATGAACTCGTAAAAAGTCGTCCTTCCCGCTTGTCGGGAATCATGTTGCCATACAATACTCTGATAAAATACGATTCCGGACAAGCCAGACTTTATGATTAAAAGGCAAGTCTACCTTAAGGTATATTTGAGTCTAGACGGACACAAATAAAACCGAAAGGAGACTTGCCATGAACAACATTAGCAAACTCGACTTCACAGGTCAACATCTTTACATCGGCATGGACGTTCATAAGAAAAGTTGGAGCATCTGCATCTTGACAGATAAGTTTGAACATAAGACCTTTACCCAACCGCCGGATGTCGGCATACTTGTCGATTATCTGAAGCGCAATTTCCCTGGCGCGACGTATCATGCTGTCTACGAGGCGGGTTTCTCAGGCTTCTGGACGCATGATCGTCTGAGTGAACTGGGTGTTGACTGCATCGTTACAAATCCGGCCGACGTCCCCACGAAGGACAAGGAGCGAGCAGGCAAAACCGACCGGGTCGATTGCCGCAAACTTGCCCATTGTCTCAGAAGCAACCAACTTGACGGGATATATGTCCCTTCACGGACCGCTGTCGAGGACCGCAGTTTGCTTAGGACCCGTCGCAGTATGGTCAAGAAGCAGACCCGTTGCAAAAACCAGATAAAGTCCCTGCTCGCTTTTTACGGCATTCATATACCCGAGGAACTTGCTGAAAGCCGCTGGTCCAGAAAATTCATCAACTGGATCGATGAAATCCGCATGGAGAGGGCCAGCGGGAATTATTCTCTCAAGGCGTATCTCGACGAACTGAACCATATCCGCCGGATACTTGCCGAGTTGAACCGGAACATTCTGGCCCTTTCCCGCACTGATGACTACCGGGTCAACGTCTTGCTGTTAAGGACCGTGCCGGGGATCAGCACGCTGACTGCCATGACACTCCTAACGGAACTGAACAGCATGAGTCGTTTTTCGTCGCTCGATAAGCTGGCGAGCTATGTCGGCCTTATCCCCAACACGAACTCCAGCGGTGAAAAGAACACCACCACCGGCATCACCAACAGACGCAATCCTTCGCTACGGGGCATATTGATTGAAAGTGCTTGGGTCGCTGCCCGTAAAGACCCGACGCTGATAATGGCATTCGATAAGCTTAGTAAGCATATGACTAATACAAAGGCCATCGTTCATATAGCGCGAAAGCTTCTAAATCGCATCCGGTACGTCTTGAAGAACCAGCATGAGTACGTACTGGCGGTAGTACAATAAAAAGCCGGATTGTTTTATGGAGGTCAATCTCAATAACTTGTTTATCTGTGGGTAACGCTATGTCATTCCTGCAGCGGATCTCAGGATCGTGTCTGCTTTAGCTAGACTGCGAACCCACGCCTTTAAAACATAATCTAAGAAATGCAGCCTTCCTCCATGCGAAGAAGTGTCTGCTTATAGAAGATTGGTTTTGAAGATTGAGCTCTGCCATAAAACAAATCCAGAAAGAGTCCGTCTGCCACCAAAAGAAGACTTGACTTTTAACATAGAGGATTGACGGTCCTTCGGAGATTTTCGACTTTTTACGAAACCATCAAATTATAATCAGGAAAAATACGGATGAGGACTTCTGCACAGAGTGCTGAACAGGCCAGAGAATAAATAAGGAGGCAGCATGTCAAACGACGTCGTCTATGTTTCACAAGTTAAGATCGAACGGGTCAAAGGGCCGATTCGGCGCGCCTGGCTCCCCGCGGAAAAGGAACCAATCGTCTTCGGCGTTCACTCGGAGGTGGCACAACACTACAAGGTCGATCCCGCGAAGGTCGAACCTCACGCCACGACGCTGGACTATCTCGTTGCCGCTGCCCCGGCTGACTCACGGGGACCCTCGGCGGCGCGCTGGAGGCGCGCGGTATATCGGCATCGGAAGGGCGGCTCAGGTCTGAGGCGCGGGGTGAAGTCGAGACCGAAGGCAGTGTGCTCATCGTAAAACGGATCCACGTGACCTATCATTTGGAGCTGAAGCAGGAGGACCGGGAGACTGCGGAGCGCGTCCATGGTTTTCATAAGGACCACTGTCCCGTGGCGCGCACCATTAGCGGTTGCTTGGACATCACCACGTCGCTTGAGATGGCCGACCTGCCGGCCTGACTGACGCTGAACGTGGGACTCGCGACCTTTGCGCCCTGGGTTCAAAGGTTGAGGCCCCGGCTTGTTCCGGCTGTGCCCCCTATCAAGGATCCTTAAAAAAGGACGGATTTTTCGCAGCCGGGCCTCTGCGCAGCTCCTGTCAGTCGCTTCGCCTGCGGTTTTGCGATCATGAACGAAATTGTCAACAACGGCATCAAGCACGCCCGACGGGTCGTCGTGGCGGTGATCGGGTCCACGGTCCTCCTTGCGGGAATATTCATGATCGTGCTGCCCGGACCGGCCGTGATCGTGGTCCCCGCGGGACTCGCGATCCTGGCGTCGGAGTTCGTCTGGGCGCGCAGGCTCCTGAGGAAGGTAAAAAAAATAATCATGGAGAAATCGGGGCAGAAGAGCTGAGGTTGCGGCCTGTCGGTATTGCGACTCAAGGGTTCGATTTTCCGGTTTATCATCACGAGAACACGACAGGAGAGGGGTCGGGCATGAAAATATTTGCGTCATTGGCGAAAATTCCCTGGAAAAATCTGCTCCGCCTTCTTCCCGGGGTCCTCGGCATTGCCGGCGAGCTCATGAGCGCGCAGCGGGAGAGTGCGCAGACGGACAGGCTGAAAAGGATTGAAGAACGACTGGACTCCGCAATCGAAGCGGTCTCGGTCCTGGAGAAGCGCATCAGACTGGTCTTCTGGATTTCGGGGGCGGCGTTCACGGTTGCGGCGGCTGCCCTGTTGATCGCGTTGATACGGTAAGCCGGCAACCGGCCCGGTGAAAGGGCCCGGTTCAGCAAGACACTGTTTGGCGGAAAACGATATGGCATCCCGCTCGGAAAACAACGGGAAGGACGGCGTGAAGAGACTGCTGTATATCCCGGTCATCCATCGTCCGTCCGGGGCGCTGTCCCGTTAAAGGGGCTTTACTTCGTTACATCTTAATTTAGGTAAGGTTTCCGAAGCGATCTAAAATCCGTTTTCGCGCGGAGGCGCAGGGACGCTGAGAAAATCAAAAAGCCATGGTTTTAAAGCATTCAAGTTTTCTCCGCGACTCCGCGCGAGATGCTTTTGACTTTGGTTTTGATTCATCGGTCCAAGGTTTGCCCTGTTAACCGTTCACTTCCGGCCGCGGAGTACACGGAACCATGAAGACGGGCCTGCAAGCGAGGAGGAACGCCTAAGAGGAGCGTGGGTGCGGGTAATGAGAATGAATGGAAGCGAGGCATTGGGTACTGTATCAACGTCGGGAAGGACGGCAATCTTGAGACCTCTGCGGCCGCGCCTCATTATTTTCGTATAACGAGAACGGGAATGTTCGAGCTCTTATGTATCACGCCGTAGGCCACGCTTCCGAGCACTGCCGCCTTGACGGCGCTCCTGCCCTGCGAGCCAAGGACGATGAGGTCCGCCTTCCGCTTGCGCGCTTCTTTCACGATTTCTTCTGCAGGACGGCCCGTTCGGGTGGTCGTCATGACCTTGATGCCCAGTTTCCTGATTTTCCCGGCAACTGCTTCGAGTGGTCCGCGGTCCCCTGTTTAATGACTTCCTGAGCCTCCATCACGATCCGGGCTGTCATCACCGCCGGCGCGAGGAGCTGCGACGGGTCTGCCACGCCCAGCACGATGACCGAGGCGCCGAGCTTCTTTGCCAATCCTGCCGCGTACTGCACTGCCTTGGTCGCCGCAACGGACCCGTCCGTCGCAACGAGGATAGTTCTTATCGTCATATGCAACTCCTTCCCGAGATTTGATCAATTCCGCCGTGCATTTCGGCTCCGGAAGTGCTCGCGAAGCAGGCGGTCGACCTCGATATTGACGGCCTCCGCTGTTGTGACAATCTCAATCAGCAGCCTGCTTGTGGTGTCGCCTCATGACAGCGGTGCCGTCTTCGCAATTTCTTCGCACGCTCCTCGGCCTCAAGAGCGCTGTCGATGCGGAGCAGGTCGTCCGCTGCCGGCCCTGCCCAGGCCGATGATAATGATGCAATTCCGCTTCAAGGAGTGTCTTCCTTTCTCAAATATATCAGAAAAAGACAACAACCTTCGCTCAAATTGTCTGCGATATGTGCCCATCGTGATTCTTGTTCATGCGCGTTCATATTCCTTGATATGAAAAGTACGGTAGTATATAATCTTAAAATCTGCGCGGCCTGACGCACGGCCCCCGGTAAGTCTGACGCCGGTCCAAAAAGAGACGGAGTGGGAACCTGATAATGAAGACCGTCACCTTCAGAAAAGAAGTGCAGGAGCAGCTCGACCTGATAAAAACCGCCGACATCGTCGTCGGCATCCCGAGCTTCAATAACGCCCGGACAATCGGCCACGTGGTCCGCGCGGTCCAGGCAGGTCTGGCAAAATATTTCCCCGACCGGAAGAGCGTGCTGGTCAATTCCGACGGAGGTTCAACGGACAGGACCCTCGAGGTGGTGAAAGAAACGAGCATCGAAGATTACACTTCCATCCTTTTGCACCACCGCGTGGAACCCGTGTTCAAGATTGCAACTCCCTATTCCGGCCTCCCGGGCAAGGGGAGCGCCTTTCGGACCATTTTTGAGGTCGCCGAGACCTTGGACGCGAAGGCCTGCGTTGTCGTCGATTCGGACCTCAGGAGCATCACGCCCGAATGGATCGAGCTCCTCGTGAAACCGGTACTTGACGATGGGTTCGATTACGTGGCCCCCCTGTACCACCGGCACAAGTACGACGGGACCATCACCAACAGCATCGTCTATCCGCTCACGAGGGCGCTTTACGGCAAGCAAGTCCGCCAGCCCATCGGGGGCGACTTCGGCTTCTCGGGGAGTCTCGCCAAGTTTTATTTGACCAAGGACGTCTGGCAGACCGACGTTGCCCGTTTCGGCATTGACATCTGGATGACCACGACGGCGATCGCAAACCAGTTCAAGGTGACCCAGTCGTTTCTCGGCGCAAAGATCCACGACGCGAAGGACCCGTCAGCGGACCTCTCTGCCATGCTCTACCAGGTTGTCGGCGCAACGTTCGAGCTCATGGAGACCTATGATGGTGTCTGGAAACCGATTCACGGGTCGGAGCCGGTGCCGGCTTTCGGTTTTGAATACACGGTCGGTCTTGAGCAGATCAACGTGAATACCGGGCGGATGCTGAACCTCTTCCGGCAGGGCCTCGCAAACCTCCAGGAGATCTGGACAGGGATCCTCGGGAAAGGCGACTTCAGGGAGGTGGAACGGATCGGCTCGCTCGATGACCGGGAGTTCCGTTTTCCCTGCGGAATGTGGACACGGGTCATCTACGATTATGCCATCGCTTTTCACGATAAGAAACTGCCGGCCGAACAGCTGATAAAATCCCTGACCCCGCTCTACCTCGGAAAGACCGCGTCGTTCATCCTCGACGCGGAGCAGATGGGCCAGCAGGAGGCGGAGGCCGAAATC
This sequence comes from Nitrospirota bacterium, assembly GCA_963769335.1. Lineage (GTDB taxonomy): Bacteria > Nitrospirota > UBA9217 > UBA9217 > UBA9217 > JAJYKN01. Next base: position 198,509 of record CAVYLT010000058.1, read on the forward strand.
GAAAAACTGTGTATGGAATTCGAAAAGAACAAGGAATACCTTGTAGCAAACTGGAAATAATCCTGGGAGGTGTGCCATGACGGATTTTCTGAACCTGATCCTTGAACCCTTAAAGGAGTTGTTTTTGAAGGTCAAAGCGTTTCTCCCGAACCTCCTTGCAATGCTCGTCATTGTTATTGCCGGGATCCTTGTCGCCAGACTCCTCAGGGTCCTCTTCGTGCGCTTCCTGAAGGCGATCAATTTCGACAGCTGGTCCGACCGGATGGGGGTGACGACGATTTTACGCAAAGGCGACTTGTGGGCAAAACCCGCCCTTGCCTTGGGCGCCATCTTATTTTGGCCAGAACGGCGCTCGTCAGGTGGAGTGCGCCATCAACGGCATTGGCGAGGCGGGCTGGCAATGCGGCTCTGGAAGAGATTGCCGCCGCGCTCTATGTTCGTAAGGAGCGCTTCAACGTCTCCAATTCCATTAAGTTGAATCAGCTCTATCCCACCAGCGAAGTGCTGGGGCAGATCATCACCTTCCGCCCTTCGCCCAACAAGGCGATTGTGGGCGACAATGCCTTCGCCCACGAGGCTGGCATTCACCAGCACGGCATGTTGGCCAATCCGCTTACCTACGAAATCCTCACGCCCTCGCTGGTGGGCGCGCCCAGAATGCATCTGGTGCTGGGCAAGCACTCCGGCCACGCGGCGCTGCGGCATCGGCTGGAGCAGTTGGGCTTTACGGTTACCCGCGAAGAGTTGACGCAGGTTTACTACCGTTTTGTCGCTTTGGCTGACCGCAAGAAGAATATCTACGATCAGGACCTGATTGGACTGCTGCCGGACGAGATTCGCGAACGCCGCCACAAACCGGTCTGCGAACTGGATTGAGTGAGCGCCCGCCAGACTGAATCGGTGGGCAAACATGCAATGCTCTAAACTCTAAAGACAAAGAGAGTACATATGAAACTGAAGATTTTGGTAATGGCCGGTGATGGCATCGGCCCTGAAGTCGCATCCGAAGCTATCGCGGTTCTCAAGGAGGTCGCCACCTTGCCGCCGACACGTTCGAGTTTGACCATAAACGCATTGGCGGCGTCGCGATTGTCCAGGACGGCACACCGCTGCCGCAGGAAACGATAGATGCCGCGCTGACTCGACGCCGTTTTTCTGGGCGCGGTGGGCGGCACGAATTCAACTCCATGCCCGCCGACAAGCGTCCCGAGGCTGGCCTGCTGGAAATCCGCTCCGCGCTGGGCGGATTCGCCGATCTGCGTCCCGTCTTCGCTTTCAAGGAGCTGACGGTTAATAGCCCGCTGCGCCCGGAGATCATCGACGGCTCCGACATTTTGTTTGTCCGCGAGCTGCTGGGCGGTCTCTACTTCGGCAAGCCCCGCGGGTGGGACAAGGCCAAGAACGAAGCTTTCAACACCATGATCTACACGAAGGACGAGGTTGTGCGCGTGGCGCGCATCGCCTTCCAACTGGCCCAGAAGCGCCGCCGGAAGCTTGTAACCAGCGTGGACAAGGCCAATGTGCCTCGAGGTTTCGCAACTGTGGCGCGCAGCGGTGATTGAAGTGGCGCGCAGGAGTTCCCCGATGTGACTCTGGAGCACCAGTATGTCGATGCCATGTCCATGCACCTGATGAACCGGCCGCGCGACTTCGACGTGGTCGTGACGGAGAATCTGTTCGGCGACATTCTCACCGATGAGTCCTCGCGTGATTACCGGCTCGCTGGGCATGTTGCCCTCGGCCACCATCGGGGGCAAGGTCAATTTGTACGAGCCGGTTCACGGCTCCGCGCCCGACATTGCAGGCAAGGGTCTAGCCAATCCGCTGGGAGCGATCCTGACCGGGGCGCTTGCTTCTGCGTCACTCCGGTGGACTTGAAACTGAAGCTGCCGCGATTGTCGAACGCGCCGTCCGCAAGGTGCTGGAGCAGGGCTTTCGCACGCCCGATCTGGCGCGCGCTAATCCGGAAGGGTTCCCGGTACTTTCAACGAAAGATATGGGCGCCAAGGTCCGAGAAACAGTAAAAGCACTGCTCGTGAGCGCTTGAGCAATCAAGTCCCAAAGGCGGGGCGTAAGTTGGATTGAAAAGAAATGTGAGCAACCTTGTCCTTTGTTGTCCGCAGAATAAGAAACCGCACGCACGATCAACGCTGGAATGGGGAACTAACGAATGAGTACCGAACCCAAAACGCTCTTTGAAAAGGTATGGGAGCAGCACGTGGTAGTTGCGCCCGAAGGTGAGCCCACGCTGCTCTACATCGACCTGCAATTGGTGCACGAGGTGACCTCGCCGCAGGCATTTGAGGGGCTGCGGCTGGCCGGCCGCAAGGTGCGCCGGCCCGATCGCTCGGTGGCCACCGTCGACCACAATGTGCCCACGACCGATCGCAGGCCTGCCAATATCTCGACCCGATTGCAGCCAAGGCAGATCGACACGCTGCGGCAAGAACTGCGCGAATTCGGCATCCGCTCTACGACGTGGATTCGCCGCGAACCAGGGCATCGTCCACGTCATCGGTCCCGAGTTGGGCTATCACCAAGCCGGGCATGACGATCGTCTGCGGCGACAGCCACACGGCGACGCACGGCGCGTTCGGGGCCTGGCCTTCGGCATCGGCACCAGCGAAGTCGAGCACGTGCTGGCCACGCAGACGCTGCCGCAGTCCAAGCCCAAAACCTTCCGCATCGCGGTCGAGGGCGAACTGCCGCGCGGCGTGACGGCCAAGGACATCATTCTCGCCATCATCGGCGAGATCGGCACCGACGGCGCAACCGGCTGCGTGATTGAGTACGCCGGCTCGGCAATCTGCGCGCTTCTCGATGGAAGGTCGCATGACTGTCTGCAACATGAGCATCGAAGCTGGCGCGCGGCCGGGCATGATCGCTCCCGATGCGACGACATTCGCCTACCTGAAGGGCCGCCGCTTCGCCGTCCAGGACGGGAAGCTGGCCCACGGATTGGGAGACGGCCGTGGCCGAGTGGAGCAAGCTCCCCACCGACCCCGGCGCGAAATTTGATCGCGAACTGGTGATTGACGCCGCCACGCTCGAGCCGTACGTGAGTTGGGGCACCAGCCCCGGCATGGTGGCGCCGGTTACGGCCACGGTGCCCGATCCGGCCACCGCGAAAACCGAAATCGATCGCAAAGGTTTCGAGCGCGCGCTGGAATACATGGACCTGAAGGCGGGAACGCCGCTCGAGGAGATCGCAATCGACCGCGTCTTCATCGGCTCCTGCACCAATGGCCGCATCGAGGATCTGCGCGCCGCGGCCCGCGTCGCCAAGGGCCACAAGGTTGCCCCCAGGTCAACGCCATGGTCGTTCCCGGCTCGCAGGAGGTAAAGGCGCAGGCCGAGGAAGAGGGTCTGGACCGCACTCGTTCGAGGCGGGTTTCGAGTGGCGCGAGCCCGGCTGCTCCATGTGCCTGGCCATGAATCCCGACCAGTCTGGCGCCGGGCGAGCGTTGCGCCTCCACCAGCAACCGCAACTTCGAAGGCCGTCAGGGCCGCGGCGGACGCACGCACCTGGTTTCGCCGGAGATGGCCGCCGCCGCCGCCATTGCCGGCCACTTTGTCGACATTCGCGATGGTCCGTTCCAGGAGGTAAAGGCTAATGGAACCCTTCCGCACACTGACCGCGCTGGCCGCGCCGCTGGACCGCACCAACGTCGATACCGACCAGATCATTCCCAAGCAGTTTCTCAAGCGGATCGAGCGGACCGGCTACGGCCAGTTTCTGTTCTTCGACTGGCGGCACACGGCACGACGGCGAGCCCAACCCGGAGTTCGAGCTGAACGACCCGCGTTACCAGGGCGCGCAGATCCTCATCGCGCGGCAAGAATTTCGGCTGCGGTTCCAGCCGCGAACACGCCCCCTGGGCGCTGGACGACTACGGCTTCCGCGTGGTGATCGCGCCCAGTTTCGCCGACATCTTCTTCTCCAACGCCGGCAAGAACGGCATCGTGCTCGTCCGTCTCAGCGAAGAGCAGGTTGCCGAGCTGCTCAGAACGCACAGACCATTCCCGACTATCAACTCACCGTCTCGCTCGCAAGCCCAGACGGTGACCGACAGCCGCGGCTTCAAGGCGACCTTCGAGGTGGACCCCTTCCGCAAGTTCTGCCTGCTCGAAGGCCTCGACGACATCGGCCTGACGCTGCGTCACGCAGCGGCGCTCGACACGTTTGAAGCAGAGCACGACGAAGCAAGCTGGCTGAAGGCCAAGTAACAGCCATTTGCAACACGACCAGATACACCGCACGAACTGGAGATCGCTCAAAACCCTCAAAAGGAGTCCAACATGGGAAACAACGCCAACGCGCAAGCATCGAATGCTTACCTCACTATGCCAACCCGCCTCACCGGCGCGGAGATTGTGTGGGCCACGCTGGTGGGCGAGGGCGTTACCAACGTCTTCGGCTACCCCGGAGGCACCATCCTGCCCGTCTATGACGCGCTGCACAAGTTTCCCATTTACCACACCCTGGTGCGGCATGAGCAGGGCGCGGCGCATTCCGCCGACGGCTACGCGCGCGCCTCGGGCAAGGTGGGCGTGGCCCTGGCCACCAGCGGTCCCGGCTCAACCAATCTGGTGACCGGCATCGCCACCGCCATGCTGGATTCGATTCCCATGGTCTGCATCACCGGCAATGTCCCCAGCAAGGTTCTCGTACTGACGCTTTTCAGGCAAAAGTGGACATCACCGGCGTCACGCTGCCGGTCACCAAGCACAACTTCCTTGTCAATCGCACCGAAGACATTGCCCTGGTGATTCGCGCTGCTTTTCAGATCGCCAAATCCGCCCGGCCCGGCCCGGTGCTCGTTGATATTACGAAGGATGCGCAGCAGGGCACGGCCATTTTTGACTTTGAAGCCGCCAAGCCGCGCCCTCATCGTATTCACCCCATGCGGCAGGTCGAAGAATCCAGCCTGGAGCAGGCCGCCGAGCTCATCCGCAGCGCCAAGCGCCCCGTTATCCTCGCCGGCCACGGCGTCACCGAGTCCGGCGCCATGGAGCAGATCCGCACCCTTGCCGAGCGCGCGCAGATTCCCGTCGCTCTCACCCTCCTCGGCCTCGGCGCATTCCCTGCCTCCCATCCTCTCAACCTCGGCATGATGGGCATGCACGGCGAGGCCTGGGTCAACGACGCCATTCAGGAAGCCGATCTCCTCATCGCCTGCGGCATGCGCTTCGATGATCGCGTCACCGGCACCACCGCCAGCTACGCCCTCAAGGCGAAAAAGATTCACATCGAAGTCGATCCCGCCGAGATCAACAAGAACATCAAGGTCGATGTGGCGCTGGTTGGCGATTTGCCCGCCAGGTTCTCGAAGAGTTGCTTCCGCGCATTTCCAGCCGCGACGGTTCCGCATGGATCAATCTGATCAACGAGATGAAGGGCGGCTCGGCCGTGCGCGACATCAAGAACCTGCCCGACGCGGCCATCTGTATGCCGCGCACGTCATCAACGACATCTGGCGCACCACGGCGGCAACGCTCATCGCGGTGACCGACGTCGGCCAGCACCAGATGTGGGAGGCGCAGTATTACCACCACGAGCGTGCCGCGATCGCTCATCACCTCCGGCGGCCTGGGGACGATGGGCTTCGCGCTGCCCGCGGCCATCGGCGCCAAGTTCGCGCGCCCGAAGAGGAAAGTCTGGGTGATCGTCGGAGACGGCGGCTTCCAGATGACTTCTCCGGAGTTGGCGACCATCAAGCAGGAAGGCATCAAAATCAACATCGC